>JALGVR010000161.1 GCA_025774605.1 bacterium
AGTCACAATTTTGTCATTCCCGCGAAGGCGGGAATCCAGATAAGCATTTGATATTACGTAAGTTGCCTGGATTCCCGCCTTCGCGGGAATGACAGCATCTTTCATACGCTTTTTACTCAAGTAGGTAGTAGTGGATTCCTGCCTGCGCAGGAATGACAGGGTAAGATGTATATAATGACAGGGTAAGATGTTATTACAGTGGATTCCTGCCTGCCAGCGTGTCCGAGAATGAGAAAAACGCACCAAACCTCATCATTCCATCGAAAGATGGAATCCAGTAACACACGTAGTATCAGTAACTTCAATGGATTCCAACTTCCGTTGGAATGATGAATCCCGAGACAATTTGGCATTCTCGGACAAACTGCTGCGCAGGAATGACAGGGTAAGATTATTATATTCCAAATCTGTTGAACGGGGAGCGCCGACTTCAGTCGGCGTCCTCATATTTACAGACAATTGCCCAGGAGGACGGGTCTCCGTACCAGTCCAACAGGATATATACTTTCTTTTCAAGGACCGGGATGAATGAACAATATAACTTTATCTTGCAAGCCCGGCGAATTTAGTATATCTTTACGGATAGTCTGGCTGAACATTAACCGATTAATGCAGGGATAATAATGATCTGCCCAAGTTGCCTGGCTGAGGTCGACAAGTTCGACGCCCAGTTTCCACATAAGGATAAACCGGGGTACAGGTGCCCGCTATGTAAGGAGCCGGTGCCGGAGAACTACATCGCGGACTACCAGGAATACCCTCCGATAACCTTCTTCCTCATGGGACTTCCCGGTCATGGCAAGAGCCTCTACACGGCGCGTCTCTTCGTCGAATTTGAGACCGTCGGCAGGAAATGGCTGGAATTCTTCTATACGCCCATCCAGGAACGCTTCCTCGAAGCGATCAGGGTCCGGCAACAGGCGCTTGAGAAGGGGAAAATACCGGAGTCAACCCGGAGACTGTTCACCAAACCGGCGGTAGTGCGGCTGGACGGTGTTCCCGGCCTGGGGAAATGCCAGCTTCTGATGTATGATTTCCCCGCCGAAGCCGAGCCCGACCCGCGCGACATGCGCTTCCTCAACGGTTACATCGGTCGCAACCAGGTCATCGTGTTTATGCTGAGCCTCCAGGATATTGATTCACCAGCCGATCTGACCGACTTCCTGACCAGGTTCAAGGAGATGGTGAGCCAAACGGGGCACAGCACCAGCGAACAGACACTCATCGTGGTGTTGACCAAGGGTGACAGACTGCTCGGTATGAAGGACCTGCCTGATTACATCCGCAAGTCGATCCTGGGTGAATATTCCAGCGCTGACGAAGAAAAGGACGTGCTCTGCGAACTGTCCGGCATAATCGAAGCATGGCTCGGAACCCGGCAGGAGACGATGAACTTCGTTCGCCGCGCCAACGCTGAATTCAAGGAGGTGCGTTACACGACGACCGTCGCTATGATCGAGGAGGATGAAGCGACCGCGGCGCATCCCTCAATCGGCGTCTGGTGGCCCCTGAGACTCGCCTGGAAAACCCAGCAGCCACTGCTGAAGGAAGCACAGCGCAGGGAGGTGAAAAAGAGAATCGGTCGGGCGGCGAAGGATTCCGCCTCCGAAATCAGCCGCCGCATCCTGGGCGGCTCGCTCGGATTGATCGAAGGCGCTCTGTGGGGTGCGCTGCTGTGGGCGCTGGCGGGCGGATTCGAGGGCTATATAAATAAATTCGCGCCGAACGAAATCTTGCACTCAGCGATAAAACAGGGCGGTTGGGGCATCATCTGGGGTGCGATCATCTGGGCGATTGCAGGTATGACGGATGCGGTTCGAAACACCGGCAGCCACACACGAGCAGGAGTCCGGATCGGCGCGGTCGTGTGGTTCATCGGGAACGGACTGATTGCCGGCGTTATATGGGGATTAACGCTCAGCGCTTTCGCCATGCTGAAAGAGGACGCCGCTTTCTCAACATCGCTGCTGACCGGCAACGCCTTGATCGGTGTAGCGGTCGGGGCAAGGATCGGCGCACTGTTGGGAGCGTTGTGGGGACTGACCGTTCGCAGCGTCAGTGATGAGGAGATTCGCGATCCGTCGGGAGCGGCATGGAGCCTTCTGGTGGCGTCGCTGGTTTCCGTTCTGGTCTATCTGTTGGCAGGTCTGAATCCGCTCTATACAAACCTCGTCTGGGGCGGCATGGCGGTGATGATATTCCTGCTCTGGTCGGGAATAAAAAGGTAGACCGGACGCCTCCCGCCCGGATTCACCCGCATGTATCCGGGAAATCAATCAGCTTCATGCGAAATCCTCCTTGAACAGGCACTAAAGTCTTCCATTCCTATACGTCTGTAAATAAGCACATTTAATCTTGACTTCAAATCATAAAAGTTTTAAATTAAGTGATTCCGTAATTGAAGGATTACGGGCGATTAGCTCAGTTGGTCAGAGCGCTGGTCTCACATATCAGAGGTCACTGGTTCGAACCCAGTATCGCCCACAGGGCAATCAATTGAATCCCGCTTCAAACGATTTCCGTATATTCACTTATGCTGCCAGTTACAAGGCCGGCAGCGGAAAATGGAGCCATCACTGAGAGCGGCATCGTGGTCATCGAAACTGGTTTCACTTGGCGAATTGCTTGAAACAGCCTACAAGTGGCAGGAAGCCGGTGAAACCATCGCCTTTACCAACGGCGTCTTCGACATCCTTCACCGCGGGCATGTACATTCGCTCGAGACCGCCGCTACACTCGCCGACAGGCTGGTGGTCGGCGTCAACAGCGACCGCTCCGCCCGACAGTTGGGCAAGGATCCCGACAGACCCGTGGTGAATGAAAATGACCGCTCCGCCTGCATAGCCGCCATGGCGGTTGTGGATCTGGTCGTGCTGTTCGATGAGCCGACACCCTATGAACTGCTGTCTGAGCTGAAGCCGGACGTGCTGGTGAAAGGCAGCGAATACAAGATCGAAGAGGTTGCCGGTCGGGAGTTCGCCGGCAAGGTTGAGCTTATCGATCGGATCGACGGACTTTCAACCACGGAACTGTTGGCGAAGATCCGTGGAAGTTAGGAAAACAGCGGATGTTTGAACAGCTCACAGGCAGGTTCGAGAAATTCGTACGCAACCTGAAGGGTCAGGGCAAGCTGACCGAAGCCAACGTGCGCGATACGGTACGGCAGGTGCGCAGGATTTTACTGGAAGCCGATGTCGGACTGCCGGTCGCCAAGGCTTTTGTCAATGGTGTTCAGGAGAAGTCACTCGGACAGGAGGTTCTGTCCAGCATCACGCCGGGCCAGCAGATGGTCAAGATCATCCACGACGAGCTGGCTGCGTTTCTGGGCGGCGAATCCGAAGCCGTCCAGTTCGGCAAGTCACCCTCGCCGATACTGATGGTCGGTCTGAACGGCTCCGGTAAAACGACCACCTGCGCCAAGCTGGCGCTGCATCTGAAACGACACGGCAGACACCCGCTGTTGGTTGCCGCAGACACCGTCAG
This sequence comes from bacterium, assembly GCA_025774605.1. Lineage (GTDB taxonomy): Bacteria > Electryoneota > AABM5-125-24 > Hatepunaeales > Hatepunaeaceae > JALGVR01. The sequence goes on from JALGVR010000161.1 coordinate 3,484, forward strand.
ACCCGCTGCGGCGGAGCAACTGGTTACGCTCGGCAGACAGCTCGACATAACGGTATTCGCACCCGGCATGAGCGATCCGATAAGAATTGCCGAGGACGCGCGGGAATACGCCCGCAGCAAGCGTCTCGACT
>JALGVR010000069.1 GCA_025774605.1 bacterium
TCATCCCTATGTTTCCAACGTTCGTCATCCCCGCGCACGCGGGGATCCAGATTCCGAACTCTTACAGGACATTATAACATCCGTATATGACCTGATTTACATTCCGAACCTCTCTGGATCCCCGATCAAGTCGGGGATGACATCATGGTTGTCGGGGATGACATCATGGTCGTCGGGGATGACATCATGGTCGTCGGGGATGACATTACAATACCCCTGCTGTCATTCATACGTTCGTCATCCCCGCGCACCAGTCTGTCTGAGAATGGCAAATTGTCTCCGGATTCATCATTCCAACGGAAGCATGCCCTCGCGGACGCGGGGGTTGGAATCCAGTGATGTTGCTGATATTACGTGCGTTACTGGATTCCATCTTTCGATGGAATGATGAGGTTTGGTGCGTTTTTCTCATTCTCGGACACACTGGCACGCGGGGATCCAGATCCCGAGCTTTTACAGGACATTACAACATCCGGGGATGACGCGCCGAGAGATCCCGAATAAATCAAAGAACCCGCCCCGTTTGACGGCAGATAAAATCAGGGCTGTAGCCTGGTCTCAGTGACGTCCATTCTGACGCCCCGCTTTTCCATTTCGGCAAAATAATCGTCAGCCGGCACTGAAACCTCCTGCCTAAGCACACCAATTGCAGAAATCGTTCCATTCAAGATCATGTCCGCGACAACCGACGCGGAAAAGCCGGTGGTTCTTGCCATGGCGGTCAGGTCGGTCGCTGGATCGTATTCATCGATCAACCTGTAATCGACCCTCATGCGCCCCTCCTTCCGCCGACCTACAGCCCAAGCCTTGACGACGACCGTGTCCTTTTTAACCCAACCGGCTCTCGCCAGCAGCGATCCGAACAGGTTTCTGGGTACTACCCGCTCACCGTCAGCCAGCTCGATCTCATCCTTATTGAACAGCCCCAGGTCAAACAGCAGTTTTACTCTCCGGAGATGACCCGGATAGCGCAGTGTCTTGTAGTCCAGTTCTTTGATCCTGCCGGCAAATGTATCAACCATCGTCGAACTGCCGCCGGAAGTGTGAAATGCTTCCAGGACTCCGAACGGCGGCCCGAAATGCACGCGCTCCCAGCCGCTCAGCGAGGGGACTTCCCTGACATGACCGTCCGTCACTATCCTGGCGGGTTCGAAATACTCGTTGGCAAGTCCGTCCGGCGAAAAGACAAGTCCGTAAAAGAGCGGTGGTTCCGGCTTCAACGGCAATCCGCCGACACGAAAATGGAGTTCATCAACCTGGTCCAAGCGACCGGTCGCATCATTGGCGAGCACATTGATCATCCCCGGCGCCAGACCACAGTCAGGAATGACGGCGACCCGGGCGGATTCAGCCGCTGAATCAAGCGTAAACTGCCGGCCGACCACGTCATTATTGCCGCCGAGATCAATCCAGGCCGCACCGCTGTCGATCGCCAGTCCGGTCAGGTTATAATTGTATTCATAGCCGGCCGCGCCGATTACCAGATCCTTCCCGGCAAACAGTCCACGACATGCCTCGGGATCAGAAACATCAGCCCGGTGTGTCCGGATATGATCGTACTTGAGGAAATCAACCAACCGCTCGAGCGCGGATCGATCACGATCCACGACCGACAGATGATACGACTTCCCGCTTAAATCATGGGCGATGGCGCGGGTCATGGCGCCGGCGCCGATTATGAGGATCTCTTTGTTTGAAGCCTCTTTCAAGTTTTCTTCTTGAACTTAAAGTGGATTCTTAAGTTTTATTATTCTACTCCTGCAGCATCAAACGCGGCAGACATCGCTGCCCGCCGCGCTTGGTTGACCTTGATTCATAGAACATTACGGCACGATTTGCCAGGTTCAAAAGGTTGTCATTTAACCTTTCCGGCATCTGATATTCTCTGCGCCTGAACCGCCGCAATTGCCGCCACGTCAACTATTTCATCGACCGAAGAGCCCCGCTGCAACACGTGGAACGATCTTGAAAGCCCCATTAGAATTGGTCCGATGGCTTCAGCGTCACCGAGTTCATCCAGCATCTTATAGGCAATGTTGCTCGATGCCAGATCGGGACCGATCAGCACATTTGCCCGTTCCTTAAGGTTGCTGAATGGATATCTGCTGCGGAGAATTCCTTCATTGAGCGCGGTGTCAGCCTGCATCTCGCCATCGACGATCAAATCCGGACGGCGATCACGCACAAGCTTCACCGCCTCAGCCACAACCTGAGCTGTCTTGTGCCTGACGGAACCGAAATTGGAGAATGACAACATTGCGATCCTTGGTTCAACATCGAACCTTTTGGCGGTGTCGGCAGCACAGACAGCTATCTCCGCCAGCGTCTCCGCATCCGGGTCGATATTCACAGTGGTATCGGCAAGGAAGATGATCTCCCTTTTAAATATTATCATGTGGAGACCGGAAACATGGCGCACTCCCTCAGCCAACGGTATGATCCGCAGCGCCGGTCTGATCGCCTCCGGATAATTCCGGGTTTGACCGCTGACAACAGCTTCAACCTCACCCTGCATCAACAGCATCGGTCCATAGTAATGACGCCTGTGCAACAACCGTGTAGCCTCCTCGAGCGTCATCCCCTTATGGGCGCGCATCTCGAAGAAACGGCGGGCAAATTCATCAATCTTGTGATGAGTGTTTGGATCTATAATATCGATGCCTTTCAGATCAATGGACAACCTTCCAGCCGTCTCCTTAATTGCCTGCATCTTACCGAGCAATACCGGCGTACCGATCTGTTCGTCAACGATGCGAACCGCAGATCGAAGGATGTTCTCATTTTCACCCTCGGGGAATGCGATACGCACCATCTTTCGCCTTGCCTTGTGGATAACATGCCTCATGATCTCCTTGGCGCGACCAAGACGACGTTCGAGATCTTCCCAATAAGCCTCAAAATCCTCGATCGGTCTGCGCGCCACACCGGTTTCACATGCAGCCCTGGCGACCGCGGAGGCTTCCCATAAGAGCACGCGCGGATCGAAAGGTTTGGGAATCAGATAGTCCCTGCCGAACTCGATCTTGTCCACTCCGTAAGCGTTACAGACCACCTCCGGAACATCCTCCTTGGCCAGTCCGGCCAAAGCCTTGGCGGCTGCAACTTTCATCTCTTCGTTGATGGTTGTGGCATGCACATCAAGTGCGCCGCGGAAGATAAAGGGAAAACCGAGAACGTTGTTTACCTGGTTGGGATAATCACTGCGACCGGTAGCCATGATAACGTCAGATCGTGCGGCCTTTGCATCAGGAAAAGTGATTTCCGGGTCGGGATTCGCCATCGCAAATACGATCGGATCATTCGCCATCGATCTGACCATATCCTGCGTGACACAGTTACCGACTGAGACGCCGCAGAAGGCGTCGGCGTCAACCAGGGCGTCCTTAAGTGTGCGGGCATCCGTCCTCCGCGCAAAACCCGCCTTATACTTATTATATTTGGGGTGTCCAGGATCCATATCCTCACGGCCTTCATATATCACGCCCTTGCTATCGCACAATAACACATTCTCTGGGCGCACTCCCAAAGACAGATAGAACTTCGCACAAGCGATGCCGGCCGCGCCTGCGCCATTGAAAACTACCCTGATATCCTCGAGTTTCTTTCCGACGAACTCGCACGCGTTAAGCAGGGCGGCTCCCGAAATAATCGCCGTCCCATGCTGATCGTCGTGAAAAACCGGAATTGACAATTCCTTCTTGAGAACCTCCTCAATGTGGAAACATGCCGGCGCGGCGATGTCCTCGAGGTTGATCCCGCCGAAGGTTGGCTCCATCAGTTTACACGCTTGAATTATTTCCTCAGGATCAAGCGTGTTCAACTCAATGTCAAATACATCCACGTCGGCGAACCGCTTAAACAGGACTCCCTTCCCTTCCATCACCGGCTTGCCCGCGATTGGACCGATGTTTCCCAATCCCAGTACCGCCGTGCCGTTGGAAACCACCGCAACAAGGTTGCCCTTTGAGGTGTAACGATAAACATCATCAGGATTCTTGTATATTTCCAGGCAGGGTGCAGCCACACCGGGAGTATATGCCAGAGAGAGGTCGCGCTGCGTGAGGCACGGCTTGGTGGCGACCACTTCGATCTTTCCCACCCTGGCTCGGGAATGATATTCCAGTGATTCCTCTACGAGATCCATTTTACTGTTCCTTAATTTGAAGTTTATTTGCAGTCGGCATGGTTAACCATAACTGCGTTAATCAATGGCGTTGACGACTTTACGTCGTCAGCGCCAGGTTACGTTGATAGATTGACACAAACCTTACCTTGAAGGGATCGATCAAGGCTTGCGCAAGGACGCGCTTATCGAGCCATCAATAAGTAGGGCTCAGCAAAGTTGCCTCTACGCGTGAATTATGCTGCGTTACACCATACAGGGTTCTTGACAGTGATTATAAACCGATGGCTCCGGCAGTTGAGATGATCGATTTAGTATTTCAAATCTTGACAAAGTAGCGATATAAAACGTAAATCACCGCCTGCGTCACGTTGAATACAGACGCCACCCTGCGTCATGCTGAACGCAGTGAAGCATCTCACTGACATAACCGGAGATTCTTCACTTCGTTCAGAATGACAAAGCGCCCGAAATCGCTGTTTGGTCAATACACTCTAATGCTTTACGTTTCCCAGCATCAGCACGAACTCCCTGAACACTCTGGAGTCAATTTTCGTATCAGTCCATTCTTTCATTATCTTCAGCGCGGGAAAGGGTTTATATGCTTTACGATAGGTTCGTTCCTTGGTGAGGGCGCTGAAGATGTCGGAACAGGTTACAATGCGGCAATCGAGCCCTATGTCCGCAGGATTGACGCCGCGCGGATATCCCTTCCCGACCAAATCCTCGTGATGATATCTTACCGTTTTAAGAACCTGGCGATTCGGTACACCGGTCGAATGAAGCGCAAGATAACCGAAGTTGGAGTGGCGCTTCATCTCGTTGAACTCCTGCTCATCCAGCGGTCCTTTCTTCAGGATGATCTTCGGGTCGACAAAGGCCTTGCCGATATCGTGCAGAAGAGCGCCCTGTCCAAGATTGATAAGTTCCTGTCCCTCTTTTATACCCATTCTCTTCCCGACGACAATCGAAAATGTCATTACATCAACGCAGTGCAGATGAGTCTGATAGTCCTTGGACATCAATCTCATCAGGTGATCCAATATACCTTTGCTTGAGAGAATGAACTCGGCCGCCGAGCTGACAATCCGTTCAGATTGGCGCACCTGTTCCACAGAGCCCGGATCAGCCAGTATCTCCCTGACCAAAAAGGCTGTAGCATCGTGAAGAACCTCGGCTTTCTCACGCAGTTGGAGACTGGTATTGGAAAGCACATTCTTCAGATTGGATTCTATGTAATTGTTAATGTTCCGCGCATTCTCACTTTTTATAAAGAGATGAGTGTGTTTATTTTCATACAGTCTCCTGCGAACGTCCTCATCGAAATCAAGGTTGCTGTCACGATATTTTACATATCTGTTCGGTCCGATTTTGATATAAAGCTGAGCGCCAAGCACTGCATCAGTACGCATGCTCTTCAATGGAATCCCAATATACTCGAGTCTTTCCGGTGAATCCCTGAACGGCTCAGGTAATATGGTCTCACTATCCACGTCTGTTCTCCAGGTTTTAACGGTCAGCATCGCAGTCTTAGTGAACGGGTATCCATGATCAATCAGACATCTCCAAGCATTTTCACAAATTCTCTGAACACGCGTCTATCGATCTTTTCACCGACGGTCTCTTTCATCATCTTCAACGCCTGAAAATTCTGAAAGGCTTTGCGGTAGACCCGTCTGGTTGTAAGGGCGTTGAAGATGTCCGCGACTGTGACGATGCGTACCTCGATACCTATTCGATCGGAATCGAGACCATCCGGGTATCCGGTTCCCTTCAAATCTTCGTGATGATGCCGTACGATTTCCAGAGCCTGCTTCGACAATTCGTCGGTCTTTTTCAGCGCATCATATCCGTAACCCGGATGCTTCTTCATCTCGGTGAACTCTTCATCGGTCAGCGGACCGTTCTTCTGGTTAATCGCCTGGTCAACATAGGTCTTACCGATGTCATGCAGGAGAGCGCCCTGACCCAGATTACCTATCTCTTCTCCATCCTTTAAACCCATCCTCTTCCCGAGCATAATTGAATAGGTCATCACATCAACGGAATGAGTGTATGTATAGTAATCAACGGAGCTCAATTCCAAGTGATGAGCCAGGACATCTGGATTTGAGAGTATGAATTCCGCCGCCGAATCAACTATTCTTTTTGACTGCTTTACGTCCTCCTTGGAGGAAGGATCCTGCAGCAGTCCACGCATAAGATAAGTTGTTGTTTCATAAAGAAGAGCGGTTTTCTCATGTATGTTGACACTCCGGTCGTCAAGGGTATTTTTCAGATTGCCTTCGAGATACTTGCTGAATGCCCTGATGTCCTTGATTTTCACATAAACATATGTATGCCGGTTGTCGTAAAGTCGGCTGCGGATCCGTCCGTTGAACTCCGACTCCTTGTCACGGTATTTTACGTAATGATCGGGAGCGATCCTGATATACAACTCCGCGTTCAGCACCGCATCCGTGCGCATACTCTTGATGGGCACGGCTACGAAGCTGGGCTTTCGAGTCAGTTTCCCGATGGAATCCGCAGTAACAACATCTTCTGACATCTGGCTATCTGTCATCTACTTTGACCGGTGATTTAACCACCCACGCATCCCTGTAGCCATCCTGATTTATCTGTTTGCAGAATCGGTTGGCGTCATCCATTGTCCTGAAATCACCAATTCTTACCTTGTACAAGGGGGCTTCATAGATCAAGTAAACCTGCTGTCGGTATTTGACCTTCAACTCAGCCTCTTTTTGCGCGGCAAACGCGCGATCCCTGCCGCTGAATAACTGGACGCGATATCCCGGCACAATCCCGGCCGGAGAATGGTCGAAAACGCCGGCGTCATCGTCCGGACACGCGTCCGAATCAACTCGATACGGCACGGCATCCGGTGAACGTCTGCGGACGTAGAACCCTGGTAAATCAACGTGGTAGGAAGGCAGGTCCTCAACCTGAAGAGGAGCATAATCCCGCACTGTGTCCGCCGGTGAATATCTCTGTTCACCACTTGCCTGTATCAGCGAATCAGTCGTCCTTCTGGAACTGCAGCCGGAAACGAACTGAATGAGTGTCACAGCGCAGAGAAATTTTACTATCCATAATATCATGAAACACAATATACAATCAATACCATATATGATCAACATCTGACAGCCCTTGTCGATAATCCAACCGTTAAACTTTCATTTCCCATAATTATCTTGAAGATCGTATGCATCAGTAAAATACTTGCCGAATGAAGAATTTGAATTTACATTGGGTGATCGGGTAATTCAAATTTGCCTTGTAATTACCGGATTCCTTGCCCGACAATGAAAACCGTTTAATCTCCGATAACCTATGAAGATCGGCACGCGCGGCAGTGCGCTGGCTTTGGCTCAGGCACAGTCAATTGCAACAGCTGTTTCGAAGGGTTTTGACACGATTCCCGAGATAGTTGTCATCAGGACGCGGGGCGACACAATCAGCAACAGACCGCTTCAATCCATTAAAGGGCGGAATTTCTTCACCAGGGAGATCGAAGACGCATTATTGGAGGAAAAAGTCGACCTGGCCGTTCACTCCTTCAAGGATCTGTCCTCCAAATCACCCGCCGGTCTGGAGGTTGCGGCTGTAACTGAGCGTGAAGATCCCCGCGACCTGCTGATCATTCATCCCAAGGCATACGCCCCAGACGCCGCTCCTCCATTCTATTCCCCTTCAGGCGGCCGGGGAGATGAGGAATCCAGCGTCATTCCGCTCAAGCGGGGCGTGAGTGTGGGCACCAGTTCGGTGCGTCGCAGCGCACAACTAAAGAACATGCGTCCTGATATAAGGATCAAGGATCTGCGAGGCAACGTGCCGACCCGACTCCAGAAACTCGCCGACGAACAGTACGACGCCATCATACTGGCCGCAGCGGGTTTGAACCGACTCGGAATAAACCCGTCGCAGTTTAATATAACCAAGTGCAACATAACACGCTTCGTACCAGCGCCCGGCCAGGGCGCGCTCGCCGTCCAGATGCGGGACCAGGATCCTCTTTTCGGGAAGGTGAGGCAACTGCTGCATCACGAAATAACCGGCCGGGCCACCTCGCTGGAGCGTAAAGTCATGCTCCGTTTCGGCGGAGGATGCGGTTTGCCGCTTGGCGTTCTTGCCAAGTCGGTTGATGATTTCTGGGAGTTGTTCGGCTTCTGGGGAGGTGATCCGGGGCAGCCTGTCTGGGCTCACGTCAAGGGCTCATATGACGATGATCTGCCCGAAATTCTGTACAACAAGTTACAGGTTGCGAATCACCGGCAGTAAGACCGCGAAACTGCAGCCTGATTCTCAAGCTGATCAGGTTTTCGATGATTAACAGGATTTAATCATGCCATTTCCGATCGACCGCCCCCGCCGTCTGCGCAAGTCGGAAAGACTGCGCGGGCTGGTCAGGGAGACACATCTCCATGTCGAAGACCTGGTGCAACCGCTGTTCGTGGTGCCGGGAGAGGACGTCCGGCAGGAGATTGACAGCATGCCCGGGCAGTTTCACCTCTCCGTCGACCAGGTCGCCATCGAAGCCGACGCCATCCTGCGACGCGGTGTGCCGGCGATCATCCTGTTCGGCATTCCCGAGAATAAAGACCCGCTGGGAAGCGGCGCCTATGCTGACGACGGCATCGTACAACGGGCGGTGCGCGCCGTCAGGGAGGCCTCGCCCGAGCTGGTAATCATCACCGACGTCTGCCTGTGCGAATATACCAGCCACGGGCATTGCGGGATCATCACGGACAATGCCGTGGACAATGACGCCAGTCTCGATCTCCTCGCGAGAACCGCGGTCTCACACGCCCAAGCCGGTGCGGACATAGTGGCGCCGTCCGACATGATGGACGGCCGGGTCAAAGCCATTCGCCTGGCCCTTGACGAAAGCGGATTTACTGATACGGCGATTTTATCCTATGCCGTCAAATATGCTTCGGCCTACTATGGTCCCTTCAGAGAGGCTGCAGGGTCTGCTCCACAATTCGGCGACAGGAAAGGCTATCAGATGGATCCGGCGAACCGCGAAGAAGCGTTACGTGAAGCGGAATTGGACCTGGAGGAGGGCGCTGACATGATCATGGTGAAGCCGGGAGTTGCATATCTCGACGTTCTCGCGGCGGTCAAGCAGACCTTCCAGCGCGTTACGGCGGCATACCAGGTTTCGGGTGAATATGCATCACTGGAAGCCGCAGCCCAGCGCGGCTGGATCGACCGCAAAGCCGTCGTGCTTGAAACGCTGCTGTCCTTCAAGCGCGCCGGCGCCGATTTCATTCTGACCTATTACGCCAAGGAAGCCGCCGGGTGGATAAAGGAGAAATACTGAACCGAGAGGAAGATATCTTTGGCAGAGCGCGGAAAGTCCTGCCCGGCGGTGTGAATTCGCCTGTCCGCGCCTTTCTCGCCGTAGGCGGCACGCCCCGTTTCATCGCACGGGCAAATGGCTGCAGGCTCATTGACACCGCGGGCGGCGAATACATTGATTATATCGGTTCCTGGGGAGCGATGATCCTTGGGCACGCGCACCCGGAAGTATTGCGAGCCGTGGTTGAAGCCGCCGAACGTGGAACCAGCTACGGCGCGCCCTGCCCCGCCGAAGTTGAGTTGGCGGAAGAGATTGTCAGGCGCGTCCCCTCGGTTGAGAAGATCCGATTTGTCAACTCCGGCACCGAAGCGACCATGAGCGCGGTCAGGCTGGCGCGAGCCGCCACGGGCCGGAATCTTATCGTTAAATTCGCCGGCGGGTATCACGGTCACGCTGACGGCTTCCTGATCAAGGCCGGTTCCGGCGTCGCCGCGCTGGGACTGCCGGACAGTCCGGGAGTAACTGCAGGTGCCGCTCAGGATACACGAGTCGTGCGGTATAACGACATCGGTGCGGTCGAGGATGCCTTCACGATGGAGGGAGCCGACATCGCCGCGGTAATCGTTGAGCCGATCGCCGGCAACATGGGGGTTGTACTGCCGGAAAACGGCTTTTTAACCGGTTTACGAGCCCTGTGCGACAAGTATGAAAGCCTCCTGATCTTCGACGAAGTGATGACAGGCTTTCGCGTTGCGTCCGGGGGCGCGCAGGAATTATATCAGGTAAGACCTGACCTGACAACCTTCGGTAAAGTTATCGGCGGCGGCTTACCGGTGGGAGCTTACGGCGGGCGCAGGGAACTTATGTCGATGATCGCGCCCGAGGGACCGGTCTACCAGGCGGGCACGCTGTCCGGCAACCCACTGGCTATGACAGCAGGCTTGAAGACATTGCAACTGCTGACACCACAAGTGTATGACAAACTGGAGGATATTTCAGAAAAGCTGCAGAAGGGATTAACGGATGCCGCGAAGGAGTCCGGCGTTCCTGCCGCAGTGCAGCGCGCCGGCTCCATGATCACGCTCTTTTTCAGCGACAAACCCGTCCGGAACATGGACGACGCGGTCTCCGCCGATCACGGTCGATTCGGGAAATTCTTCAACTCCATGCTGGATCAGGGAGTCCACCTGCCACCCAGCGGTTACGAAGCCTGGTTCGTTTCGGCGGCGCATAACGAAGATGTGATAGAACAAACCATTAGTGCAACCTATAACGCGCTGAGGTCGATTTGAAACATGGTCATTTTGTCCCGGCTTGCTTTGAAGTGGAATTATAATTATCTTGGTATTCATTGTACTTTTCCCCGGTCGACGGCTCTTCGCACCAGCCCTTGAAAAGTGATCCCGAAGACTGTTGGACTGGTACGGAGACCCGTCCGCCCGAAAATATCGGATATCCGTCAACCATAAACTGCACCTCTCATATAATGAATCCATACGACCGAAATAGAGTACTTGCCACGATATTCACCGCTGCACTGGTTATTCTGCTCACCACATTTAAGCCCGCGCTGTCGATGGAGCTGAGGTCATACCACATCACCTGCAATCCGGACGAATTCGAGTACATCAACTCACACCCGGATGAAAATATATATATAGACTGTACTTTCGAATTCAACGGCGATGAATGGAATGATGCCCGCTTTCGTATCCGGGGTGAATCGAGCCGCCAATACCCCAAGAAGTCTTACAAGGTCAACTTCGACGCCCACAACAGGTTCCGGAACCGGGATAAACTGAACCTCATTTCCGAATACACCGACGCCAGTTTTGCGCGCGAATTTCTCAGCTACGATTTCTACCACCGGGCCGGCCTTCTCGCGTCAAGGACATGGTTTGCCAGGCTTTATGTCAACGGAACTTACATGGGGCTCTACCTTGATGTGGAACAGATCGATGAGTGTTTCCTGGGGGCTGCCGGCCTGCCCCGCGACGCCACGATCTACAAGGCGGATGTTGACGGCTGCCTGCTGAGGACGAGCGACAGAATCGATGAAGTCTGGCAGAAAAAGACAAATCTGGAAACCGGCTGGTATGACCTGCTCGAACTGATCGAGTGGTTGGACACCGTCCCCCTTGAATGGTTCTTCGATGAGCTCGACGGCTACTTCGACCGTGAGGAACTGGCGCGCATCATCGCGGTGAACGGTGTTATCGGCAATACTTCCACTTATTACCATAATTATTATTTGATTCATGACCACGGTCAGGATGGACTCTGGCGAATGCTGCCGTGGGATATTGACCGAACCTTCAGGTATTACTACAGCTTCACAAGCCCGGGCTTCTACCGGTGTTACAGATGGAACCTGGGCACGAATATTCTCATATCGAACTGCTGGCGCAATCGGGAGATGAGGGAGTTGATCTACGACCAGATGCAGGGATTGGTGGACAGTCTTTTCCGGGAGGACTACTACCGAGCCATGTCCGACACACTGAGCGAACTGCTGTATCAGGCTGTTCGAGATGACAGTTTAAAGGCGTTTACCCTCGATCGGTTCACGGTCGAAATCGACTCCTTTCCGATCTTTGCCGACAGGCGCGGCGCGGCGATAATAGATATGATGACCGAATACGCGGCGCCTTTCGATCTTGAGCGAGCCATCATCACACCGGCGGGGGTTTTCTTCTCCTGGGATTCAACCTTTGTTCCGGATGGTTCACCCTTTTCCTATAATGTCATCGTCTCCACCGAACCGACCCTGCCGGTCAATAACCGCATAGAGATCGGAAATCTCCACAATACATACCTGCTTTATGACGAGCTCGGCGCCGGGACTTACTACTGGAAAGTCCGCGCCCTGACCAACCGGGCCAGTAAGACATCCTGTCTGAACTACAACTCATCCTTCACGGTGCCGGAAAACGGCTTCAACGCAACTGTCGTTGACGGTCAGATCAACGAATCAACCACCCTGACCGCCGCCCAAAGCCCCTACAGCCTGCCGGATGGTCTGACGGTTGCCGCCAACGCCGTCCTGACCATTGAAGCTGGAGTTATCGTCGGGATCGGCGCTGACCGGAGTATTCGCATCGAGGGCGGCTTGTCAGCCATCGGTACTGAAGCCGACAGCATCCGCTTTGTACCGCTCAATCCAACGCAGACCTGGGGGGAAATCTACCTCGACCGCCCCACACATCCGGTAAGATTCAGCCATGTGGTCATATCGGGCGGCGATTCTCTTGTCCGGGGCGAGGAGGCGGAGCTGGACATCTTCGACAGTTGCCTCAGGAACGGAGTAAAAGCCGTTAGAACATTCGATTCGGAAGTCGATCTGGAGCGGGTGAAATTTGAAGATTTCTCCGATGAGGTGGTCAACCTTGTCCATGGTACCGCAGTTATAAGAGGCTGCCGTTTCTCGCACGGTCCGCTGGAGCTCGACAAAGGCGACCTGCTTGACCTGGATTCGTTGTCCCAAGCCCTCGTGGATCGCTGCGCCCTGTTCGGCAGCGTCGATGACGGAATAGATATCGGTGAAGTATCTCACGCCGTTCTGATCAACAACAGGATATTGCGGTCAACCGACAAGGGTATTTCGATCGGTGGCGGTACTGATGACATATACGTCGCCAACAATATCATTACCGGCTGCCGTACGGGCATAACGGTAAAGACTCCCGCCGGCGTTCGCATCTTCAACAATGTGATCGCCTTTAACTCGCTGTACGGGATGTGGATATACCATCCCAACGACATTAGTAGAGCTTATGTCCGCAATACGGTTCTCTGGCGTAACGGCACCGAGATCATGCTTTCGGATAACGGTATAATAGACATGGCATACAGCATGGTGCAGGATGACACGCTCTACCCCGGCGAAGGCATTCTGCGCTCCGACGCCCACTTCATCGATCAGTGGAGCAACAACTTCGAGCTGACGGATAATTCACCCCTGATCGACGCCGGATACGGAACCGGCAACCCGCCGCTGGATTACTACGAAGCGCCGCGCGTCGACGTCCCGGACAAGGAGAACACCGGCGCCGGAGCGATACCCTACGTTGACATCGGCGCCTTCGAATACGGTTCGGTCGGTAATGTCGAAGATGACACACCCGAACGACCGGAATCATTCCTGCTTCTGGAGATTTACCCCAACCCGTTCAATTCGTCGGTGAAGGTGGATTTCGACGTCATTGCGCGTTCCTACGTGATGCTGGAGATCTTCGATATAACCGGTCGACGGGTGTTTGTCAGGAGGTTTGAAAACGCCGCACCCGGGCGGCATTCGACGCTGTTGGGCGGAAGAAATAATGAAGGATTAGGGCTCGCTTCAGGCGTGTATATCTGCCGCGTCGGCCAGACTGCGGGGGTGAAGAGTATCAAGAT
>JALGVR010000162.1 GCA_025774605.1 bacterium
AACCCGGACGACGGCGACACCGTCTTCGTGGCGGATCTCGGTTCGCAGGTGGAGGGCAACGCCGCCGGCGCGTTCATCACCAACCAGTTCGACGTTTACAGCTGGGTGTTCATGTCGATCGCCAACGACGGCGCCCATGACCGGATCGACGTCTGGCAGCTCGACGCCCGGCGCGACTGGTTCCGTGTTTTCAGCGGCGAGGGTGAGGAGCGTGAGGAGGTTACGAATGGAACGATCCAGGCCGGGGATCAGCAGGATTTTGAACTGGATCTATCCTCGGTTGACCTGGTGCCGGCGACATTTGACGGGATGTTGACCTACCATCACAACGCCGCCGGCGGCGAGACGGTCATCGATGTAAGGCTGGAAGTCATCGGTCCTCTTCCACCGGAGCCGTTCACGCTGCTTGAACCGGCCGACAGCACGCTGATCAACGCCAACCAGGACAGCACCGTGGTTGATTTTGTCTGGCAGCCGTCGATTGACTACAACGTCGATGACGTCGTCTCGTACGAACTGTGGTTCAAGACGGATGACGATTCGGCGCTGATCGAGTGCGCGGAACCTTCACAGAGGCTGGATTTGCTCGAAGTGGCTGATGAGCTCGGACTTTCGATCGAGACCGAATTTCGTCTGGAATGGTGGGTAAATGCTGTTTCGGGCGCAGACACGGTTCAGTCGGAGGACCGGTTCACGCTTCTGTTCGTCCCCAACGAAATACCGGGCCTGGGGGATAACATGCCGGTCGAGTTCGGTCTCAAGTCCGTCTATCCGTCGCCGTTCAATTCGAGGACGACGGTTCGATTCGGCGTTGACCGCCCGGTGCATGTCAGGCTGCTTGTCTACGATCTGCAGGGCCGCCAGGTTTGCACGCTGTTCGATCGCACGCCCGAAGTGGGTTACCACCGGGTTGCCTGGGATGCCGGGCGGATACCGTCCGGAATATACGTGCTGCGGCTCGAGGCCGGGGGAAGACGTCAGACAATGAAGGTGGCTCTGATTCGTTAGAATAATTCAGACGCGACAGGGAACGCCCACCCGGAATGTTTGCCGGATGGGCGTTTTTTGTGTTATTATTGGAAGGTACAGTTTATTCTTGACCCCGGCTGGGAGGGCGGACAGGAACGGTCTGTCTGAGAATAGCGAATTGTCTCGGGATTCATCATTCCAACAGAAGCATGCCCTCGCGGACGCGGGGGTTGGAATCCAGTGCAGTTACTGATATTACGTGTGTTACTGGATTCCATCTTTCGATGGAATGATGAGGTTTGGCGCGTTTTCTCATTCTCGGACACACTGGGAATGTCCGCCCTCCAGGTGTCAAATATATAGTGATTGGATTAATATGGGAGCGAGGCGATTACCGGTTTTAGGCGGGAACCGGTGAAGAATCCCCGGGAGCGGCTTCTACACAATGCATAATT
Source organism: bacterium (assembly GCA_025774605.1). Taxonomy (GTDB): domain Bacteria; phylum Electryoneota; class AABM5-125-24; order Hatepunaeales; family Hatepunaeaceae; genus JALGVR01. The sequence continues at coordinate 1,425 of JALGVR010000162.1, forward strand.
AACAAGACCGATGTCCTCACTACGCTTCAAGATGGAATACGGTGCAGTTCTGGCGATCGCCGGGCTGATGCGTCTGCTTCCGTTGAGAACGGCGCGCGGCGCCGCCGGTCTGCTTGCCTGGATTGCGGCGAGCATCGTCGGCTTCAGGAGATCGGTGGCGCTGGAGAACCTTCGGCATGCCTTTCCCGACCGACCGGATCGAGAGATAAGGCGAATCTACAACCGCTGCTGGAACCACTTTCTCAAGGTGGGGGTGGAGATGGCGCGAATGCCGCGGCTGGACGAGGCTTTCATCGGGCGTTGGATGGATATGACGCAACAGACCGTAATGAAGCAGGCGCTTGACAGGGGGAAGGGTGTCATCGTCGTCTCGGGGCATTTCGGAAACTGGGAATGGATGGGAGGCGGCATGTCGCGGATCGGATATCCTGTGACTTACGTGGTGACCTCCCAGACAAATCGGCTGGTCGAAGCGTGGATGAACCGGATGAGGGAGTCGGTCGGCGTTGAGATTGTTCACCGACGTAACGCCGTCAAGGGTGTTCTTTCAGCGTTGAGACGCAACCGAGCCGTGGCGATCCTCTGCGATCAGGACGCCGGCGAAACCGGTCTGTTTGTTCAATTCTTCAACCGGCCGGCTTCGACGCCGCGCGGTCCGGCACTGTTTCATCTTAAGACAGGCGCCCCGATCGTGTTTTCGGCGGCGCACCGCGACAGGGACGGCAGGCTGATCGTCACCTTCGAGGAGATGACCTTCAGTGGACTCGGCGGGGATCGCAGCCGCAACGAACAGATGATAATGCAGGGTATAACGACCCGGCTGGAGGATGAAGTCCGGAAACATCCCGAACAGTGGCTATGGCTGCACCGGCGCTGGAAGAGCCAACCACCATCGGATTAATATGTCATCCCCGACCAGTGAAATGTCATCCCCGACTAGTGTCAAGTCACGCTTGTAATGTCGTATAATATTTATTATATTATCTTCATAACTCAAACTAAGGAGAGCGGTTATGAAGAAATACATCGTGACGCTCAAGAAAGACGAGCGAGAGCTGCTTAACAGTTTTATTTCCAAAGGCAGCTGTAGATCACAGAAGGTTATCAATTCATTGATTCTGCTTGCTTGTGATGAAGGAGGTTTTCAAACAAGACGATCTATCAATGAAGAAATATCCCGTGTGTTGAACATAAGCATGCGTAAGATCGACCGCGTAAAGAAGCGATTCGTCGAAGATGGTCTTGATGTTGCACTCAACGGCAGAAAGGGCATCCGCGTTTACAACCGGAAGGCAGATGGGGATTTTGAAGCCCATTTAGTTGCATTGAGCTGCAGCGCTCCACCCGAAGGCTTTGCCAGATGGTCACTGAGGCTTTTAGCTGATAAGGTTGTCGAGCTAAAGTTTATTGACAGCATCTCGCACGAAACGGTACGTCGTGTGCTAAAAAAAACGAACTTAAGCCTTGGAAGCGTAAAGGATGGGTGATTCCACCGGAGCAAAACGGCAGCTTTGTTGCTAACATGGAACGGGTTTTGGATGTTTACAAACGCCCTTACAACCCAAGGAATCCAGTTGTATGTATGGACGAGTCACCAAAGCAGCTTATCGCTGAGACGAGAGCGCCGATCCTGGCATCGCCGGGACGACCGGCCATGCATGATTATGAATACAGGCGTTGCGGTGTTTGTGATATTTTCCTTGCCTGCGAGCCTTTGGCAGGAAAGCGCATGGTAACAGTCATGGAAAGGAGAACTAAGCAGGACTGGGCATGTTTTTTAGAAGAGATTGCTTGTCAATATGAGAGTGCGGAGAGGATAACGCTGGTGATGGACAACCTGAACACTCACACACCCGGGTCGCTTTATGAAACATTCCAACCGGATAAGGCTAAGTGGCTATGGGGCAGATTTGAGTTTGTTTATACTCCCAAGCATGGGAGTTGGTTAAACATGGCTGAGATTGAATTGAACGTGCTGACGGGACAGTGTTTGAATCGAAGAATATGTGATATTGAAGTTGTCAGGAAAGAAGTAATGGCATGGCAGAAATCAAGAAATAATAAAAATGCTAAGGTTAATTGGCAGTTCACAACCGAGGATGCTCGTATAAAGTTGTCTCGGCTTTATCCGACAATTGA
>JALGVR010000070.1 GCA_025774605.1 bacterium
TCATCATCGGAGTAAGCTTCACGGTATGCCATCTCGGCCATCAACCCCCAGCCGCTGTTGTGCAGTCCGTACATCTCACCGGGCTCGCTCTCCTCCCAGGCGGGAAAATTATGACAATATTGCCAGGCGGCTTCTATATTTTCCCGGTATGTCTCCGGTTCGTCGAAAACCGCCGCGTGCAGGCACCAATCCCTGATCGATTCCTGCGTGTTGTCGGTTTCTATGATATCCCATTCCCGATCGCCCTCGCCCTCGTGCAGTCCGCCGTAGCTCTCGCTTTCCTCATCGTGCTCCTGCATGGAATCGAGAAATGTGCAGACGCGGCGGAAAGCACCGAAATAATTGTCGATGTCCCGACGAGTGCGATGGATTAAATTGTATGCGTCATCAATGCGGAAATTGGCAGCAATTCCCGACGTATCAGAAGGTTGTGATAATAGCAGATCACAGGGTAGGGAGGAGGGTGGTATGGTAGCAAAGCTGTTCAGCGCAAGGGATGTAATGAGAATAAAACACAGACAGAGGGTTCCTGGTTTGAAACCAACGTTCATAATGAACTCCGTGTGTGACAAAGGGTGAGTTCATCCTGAATGCAGTAAAAACTCCCGGAATGTAAAAATGACGCAGTAAGTTAAAAAGCTCCACTACTTTCAGTATGATTTGAAATAGTCAGACGTTGAAATACATTTCCATTTCATACGGATGCGGCCGACTGTGAACCATCCTGATATCGTTCTTCAACTTGCTGAACCAGTTGTCGAAGAAATCCGCCGTGAAAACATCGCCTTTCATCAGGAAATCATGATCCTCCTGCAGGGCTTCAATCGCCTCATCCAACGAGGAGGGAAGACTCGGTATCTCATCCGCTTTTTCAAGGGATGATCCGGTTATATCTGAATCATAGGGACCAAACCCGTGTTCAGAGGGGTCAATTTCGTTGATTATTCCGTCGATGCCAGCCATAAGTTGTGCTGCAACAGCAAGATATGGATTGCATGTCGCATCCGGCGGGCGAAACTCGATCCTCTTTTCCATCGGTTTATTCGCGTACTTGGGGATGCGGACCGCAGCCGCGCGGTTGCCCGGTCCGAAAACAGCCTTGACCGGCGCCTCAAATCCGGGGAGCAACCGACGGTAACTGTTTGTAGAGGGATTAGTGACGGCCAACAAGGCGGGTCCGTGCTTCAGCAATCCACCGATATAATACAGCGCGGATTGGGACAGACCGTAATACCCCGTCCCATCGTAAAAGAGGGGTGTATCTCCGTTGAACAGATGCTGGTGAAAATGCATCCCACTGCCGGCTTCATTGTAAAGGGGCTTGGGCATGAAGGTTACGCTGTAACCAGCTTGCCGCGCCAGGTTCTTGGCGATATACTTGACCGCCATAACCGCGTCACAGGCTTGCAGCGCCGGCAATAACTCTATCTCGATCTCCGACTGACCTGATCCGCCGACTTCATGATGATGGTACTTGACGGGAATTCCATACTGCTCAATCACGGCGCTCATACGATCCCGCAGATTGAAATACCTGTCGCGCGGAGGAGTCACATGGTATCCGCCCTTGCGCGGGATCAGGCTGCTGTCGTCATCATCGCTGAAGTCCTGATTATGCCATCCCGCTTCAGCCGATTCGATATTATAATAAGCCTCATTGATGCGGTTGTTGATATGCACGGCTTCAAATATGTAAAACTCGAATTCAGGTCCCCATTGACTGCGGTCGGCAATACCGGTTTCTATCATATAGTCTTCAGCGCGCTGAACGATATATCTTGGATCCAGACGGAAGGGCTCTCCGGTCTCGGCATCAATCAGGCTGCCCAATAAAGTCAACGTCCGCCGCTCCCCAAACGGATCGATCACCGACGTCGAGGGATCGGGCAGGAGAGACATATCACTCACGCCGGCAGTCTTGAAACCGGGAATGGACGAGCTGTCAACACCGATGCCCCGCTTGAAGAGGTCGTCGTTCAGTTTCTTAGCCGGTAGACTTATATGATGATAACCACCAAACAGATTGCATAACTTGAGATCGATGACCTCTATAGCCTCATCTTCGACCAATCTGAATAGATGTCCGGTATTCAATATGACCACCCGGTTTATCTTTGCGATGCAAATATAGTGTCCGATAAGATATATTATGTAAACTAACAGTAAGCCTAAACAACCAGACTTATCACTTTATCGGGAACGAATATAACCTTCTTAATGTTCCTTCCTTCTATCCTTCTTAAGACCTTTTCCGATGATTTCGCCTCGTCAACCAAAACCTCCTCGGCGGTTCCTTTGGGAACAGATAAACGATCAACCAATTTCCCGTTCACCTGGACAACCACAGTAACAATATCTTCGTGGATGGCGGCTTCATTCCATTCCGGCCAGCTTTGATTAAAAAGACTGTCCTCATGGCCAAGCCTGTGCCACAACTCCTCAGCCATGTGCGGCGCCAACGGTCCCAGCAATAACGCAAGCGTTTTCATAGCCTTAGTGATAAAAGCACGATCAACACGGTCTTCGTCGGCTGTATATCGGTATAGAATGTTCACCAGCTCCATCAGCCTCGATATACCTGTGTTGAATTCAAATCTCTCCAAGTCATTGGTCACTTCCCTGATTGTATAATTCAGGGCGCGCTCGAGACTTGGATCAACACCGTTAAGATTCGTCTTACCGTCGTCGAGTTTGTCAACCCATCCGTTGAACAGCCTCCAGACTCTGTTCTGGAAGCGCCAGATGCCTATAATTCCTTCATCAGACCAGTCACCACCGGTCTTGAAATCACCCATAAACATCAGATACAACCGGAAACAGTCGGAACCGTAATTCTCAATGAATTCATCAGGATTAACCACGTTACCCTTGGACTTCGACATCCGCCGTCCCTTGTGGGTGATAATGCCCTGATGAATTAATTTTGTAAATGGTTCTGATATTTTAAGTAAACCGATTGAGTTCAAGTAATGGGTTATATAACGGGCGTAAATCAGGTGACCTGTTGCATGTTCCGGACCACCGACATATACGTCAACCGGTAACCAGCGCTCCACCCTGTTCGGATCGAAGGCTCGGTCATGAAACTCAGTCGATGTGTATCTGAGTTGATACCAGCTCGAGCAGACAAATGTGTCCATCGTGTCCGGATCGCGGCGCGCCGGTTCACCGCACTGAGGGCAGACCGTCTCAATGAACTCCCGGCACGATCCCAACGGTGAAGTTCCCCGCGGCGTAAAATCGACATTGCGCTCCGGCAGCAGCACCGGCAGGTCCTCTTCAGGCACGGGCACCAATCCACATTTCGGGCAGTGTACAATAGGTATGGGTGCGCCCCAATATCGCTGCCGGGAGATCAACCAGTCCCTAAGCCTGTAACTGACTGTAGCCTTGCCCATTTGACGGGATGTCAGCCATTTGGTAACCGCTCCCTTGCCTGTTTCGGAAGTCAAGCCGTTGAACTGTCCGGAATCGTGCATTACGCCGTAATCCTCGAAGGCGTGATCGCGTTTGATCGCCTCTCGCGAATCGGCTGGTTCGATTACCCATTTCACGGGAAGATCGTATGTGGCGGAGAACTCAAAGTCGCGCTGATCGTGCGCCGGAACAGCCATCACCGCGCCGGTGCCGTAGCCGGCAAGGACGTAGTCGGCAATCCAGACGGGGATTGTCTCTTCAGTTGCAGGATTGACAGCGTAGGCGCCGGTAAATACGCCGGATTTTTCCCGGTCAGACGCCAACCTTTCAATCTCGGAAAACTTGCTCGAACGCTCGATGTAGGCTTCGACTTCCGCGGAATGCTCGGGAGTCGTGATATGCCGAACCAGATCATGCTCCGGCGCCAGGACCAGGTAGGTAACCCCGAAAAGCGTGTCCGGTCGAGTGGTAAAACAGCGTATCTTTTCGTTATGATCCTTAAGCTGGAATTCGATTTCGGTCCCTTCAGACCGTCCTATCCAATGACGCTGCATGGCTTTGGTTGCTTCGGGCCAATCGATTTCATCCAGTCCTTCAAGCAGCCTGTCGGCAAAATCGGTAATGCGGAAAAACCACTGTTCCAGCTTACGGGTTGACACCCTGGTGTCGCAGCGTTCGCAGGTTCCATCGTCCTGGACCTGTTCATTGGCAAGGACCGTCTGGCAATGGGGGCACCAGTTCACAGGCGCATCCTTGCGATATGCGGCTCCGGTCTTGAAAAGCTGCAGGAACAGCCACTGCGTCCATTTATAGTAATCCGGTTGCGATGTATCCACTTCACGGCTCCAGTCATACATGGCACCGATCTGTTTCAACTGCTCGCGGATGTAATTTACGCTGTCGCGTGTCGTCTCCGCAGGATGGACGTGATGAATGACGGCGTAGTTCTCCGCCGGCAACCCGAATGCGTCGAATCCCATCGGTTCGAAGACATTATATCCCTGCATCCGTTTGAAGCGCGCGAACGCATCGGTTCCGCCGTAATTCCACCAGTGGCCGGTGTGCAGTTTCTTCTCAGACGGGTATGAGAACATCACCAGAACATACAGCTTCGGCCTGGTCGAATCATCAAGCTGAACCAGGTGGATCTTATTGCTCTCCCACCATTTCCGCCACTTGGATTCAATGTCTTTGAAGGGATACTCGTCCATTCTCGATCCTTGGACTCCTGAAAATCGCCGTCCAATACGGCACGGTGGCAACTATACTGTCGGGGCGACTGGATTTGAACCAGCGACCTCATGGTCCCGAACCATGCGCGCTACCGGGCTGCGCCACGCCCCGATTTAACCGGATCTTCAAGTTAATAACATTAAACAGTTGAATCAATATTCATAACGTCGCAACCGAGCTTCTCCATCACAAAGTCTTGTTCGAATAAAAGCTCTGGTCAAATTCCCTTCTCATTATATTTATCCTTCATGATTTGAGCCTGCGGTGTGGCGCTTCGACCTGTACGAGATGAAATACCGCTTCATCCAGAGCCGGAAGTCATCGATCAGGCTGTATGCAAGAGGTACGATGATGGGCGTGCTGATTGTTGCGGTCAACATTCCTCCAATGATGGCGCGTCCCATCGGGGCGTATGGAATGCCAACCAGCGAAGCATCACCCACAGCCATCGGCGCCAGCCCCATAATCGTAGTAAGAGCTGTCATGGCGATCGGTCTGAATCGCTGGCGGGAAGCCACAGCCAACGCTTCATTGCGTTTCACGCCGCTCTCCCGCAGCATGTTGACCCGATCGACCAGGACAATCGCGTTGTTCACCACCACCCCGATCAGTATTATCACGCCGATTCCAGCCATCAGCCCGAACTGGGTGCCGGTGATCCACAGGAACCACCAGACGCCGAAAAATGAAAAAGGTATGGTTATAATAACACACCAGGGCAGGAGGAACGATTCGAAAAGAGCCCCCATAACCAGAAAAACGAACATCAATGCCAGCAACCATACCTGGTTGCGTTCACGGCCCGCCTCCTCGATTGAAGCAAACCGCTCGCCCTTGTTCCATTCATACCCGGGTGGAAGAACCAGACCGGCAAGTGAGGCGTCGATCGATTTTGACAGCTTGTGCAGGTCGTCTTCGGTGGTGGTGATTTTTATACTTAGGCGGGTTCGCCGGTTTTCCCTGGTTATCTGCCCCAGACCGCGCCCATAGCCTATATCGGCTACGTCGTCCATCCTGATGACCTCCCCCCTGCCCCCGTTGACAGGCAGATTCATCACCTGCGCCAGGGTGGTTCGATCCTCCTCACGCAATTCGGCGACCGCGTTGATTTCATAACCATCCATCCTTATTTCCGGTAATCTGACGCCGCGCATAAGGCTCAGCAGTCCGGTTGAGGTCTGAAACGGATCGACGCTGTATCGGGATGTTTTATCCCTGTCAAAGCGGATTTGAACCTCATCAACCGATGACTCAAGATCAACATCAACCGATAGAATCCCGGAAATCGTTGTCAGACGACGTTTGACTTCGTCTGCAATATCAAGGAGTTTCCTGGTGTCCTCGCCATATATCCTGACGCGAACGGAGTTCTCATCACGTTGTCCGGTCTGCCAACTGGTGTACATATTCACATCAGGCGGGGGCTTAAGCCACTCCTTGAGGTCCTTGACCATCTCCCTGCGATTCATCTGACTGCTTTTCAGCAGACCCAGACGGTGTGCAATCCTTCTAATTCCCTGCAAAAACCAAAGCCTCTCCTTCTCCGGGTTCATGAAGACATGTATCCTGCCAAACCCCCGCCTGAAGCCGGTTACGACCGTTTTGATATTATACTGTTCGGAGCGATCGTACAGTTGCGCTTCGTAGTAACTCATCGTGGAATCAACGGCTTCCATGCTGTAGTACATGGGGAAGCGGAGCGCGAAACGCAGATCGTTTATGTTGCTCTCCTCCTGGTCGGTGGAAACAACCTTCTGCATCGGGATTGCTATTGAAGCCATCAGCAGCGTCATTATCAGGAACGTGTCGGCTCGATGGTTCAACACCCATCTTACCAGCCTCTCGATCTTGTAAGCCCCCCTCTTTATCAGCGCCGGTTCCTGCGATCTCCCGGATATGGCAAAACGATGCACCGCCAGCGGAATAAAGAGCAGCGCCGCCATCAGGCTCGCCGAAAGCGCAAACACCACCGGCATTCCCACTCTCTTCAAGAAAAAAGCGAGCATCCTGTCGCCACTCATCAGCATCAACGGCAGGAAAACCACCATTGTTGTGAGTGTGGCAAGGGTAATAGCCAGCGCGACCTCGTGTGCGCCTGCTATCGCTGCCTGCTGGTGCGTCAAGCCCTGCTGCCGCGTGGTGTGAATGCTCTCGACAACCACGATCGCATTGTCCACAACCAGCCCCACGCAGATCATCAGCCCCGAAAGGGTGATCACGTTCAGCGACCAGCCCATGAAGTAGAGACAGATGATTGTCGTCAGGAGGGAAAGCGGGATCGCAAGGGTTATAAATAAGGTCATCCGCAGACGCCGTAAAAACAGGAAGAGAACGATCACCGCGAACAGGGCTCCCCAGATACCAGCTTCCTGCAGATTCTCCAGCGATTGGATGATATATTCACCCTGGTCGAACAGGATGTCGAACTTCATTCCCCCCATGTGCGGCAGTTCTGCAATCCTGTCAACCTCCTTAATAAGCTGGTGTGACAGGTCGATCGTATTAGCGTCCGAAGTCTTGTAAACCGCTATCTCTATGGCTTCACGCCCGCCGACTCTTTCCACCCAGCTCACGCGCGGTTCGGAATACGAAATATCCGCCACATCCCCCAGCCGAAGAGAAGCTCCCTTAATCGGAAGATCAGCCAGCTCCTCAAGGCTGCTGATCCTGCCGTTCGCGCGCACCAATAGTTCATGGTCTCCCTCGTCAACTCTGCCACCCGCCACGGCAAAGTCCGCCTGACGCAATTCCCGCATCAAACCGGCGATATCGACATTGTGAGCCTTCAACCGATCGAGGATGAACTCAATCCTGATCATTTTCTCATTACCGCCCCGGACCTCAACCTTGGCGATACCGTCAATACGTTCGAGCTTCTTGACCACCTCTTCAGTGACCAACCTGTACGGATCCTTGTAGTTGCCGGTAATGGAAACCGTGAAATATAGTATCGGTTCGTCTTCCTCCGAATATCGCCAGAGATAGATGTAGCGCAAATCATCAGGCAGATCCGGTCGAACCCTCTCCAACCTGTCCCGAACGGCAAGATACGCCGCGTCCATGTCCACAGCCTGAGTGAACTCGATCAGGATTCCGCTGCCGTTGTCCCTCGACCTCGATCGGATGCGTTTGACATTCTTGACCGTCCAGAGCAACTCTTCGACCGGCATGCATATCTGCTCCATGTTCTCAACAGGACTGGCGTTGGGATAACTCAGCCATACATAGAGGAAGGGAGGATCAACGCCTTCGGGCAAAAGTTTCAAAGGTATTCCATGCCAGGCAACCCCGCCGACAACCATCAGGGAGAGAAAAAGCATCAGCATGGTTACTGGTCGTCTGACCGCCAGCCCGGGGAGTCCGCCCTTCGAACCTGTCACTGGATCTGGAGTTGAATTTCCCATTGATTGTGAATTATTACCGGTCTTTAACTGGTGGGTTCTTTGTTACAATCTTATACAATATCGGAATTACGATCAGCGTAATCAAGGTGGCGAAGCTCAAGCCGAAAATGACCGTGACCGCCATTGGGCGCCGGATTTCAACGCCCTCACCGACCCCCAACGCCATCGGCAGCAGGGCAAGAACGGTCGTCAACGTGGTCATAACTATCGGACGCAGCCGCGCTCGTGCAGCCTCCAGAACGGCTTCTTTGACCATGAGACCGCGTTTCAGCAGTTGATTGGCGTAATCCACCAGGATGATCGAATCGTTGACAACAATTCCCGCCAAAACGATCAAGCCAAGAAAAACCATGATTGACAGAGGCATACCGAGCGCCCATAATACCGGAATGACGCATGCCACCCCGAGAGGTATGGTTGCCAGAATAAGGAGGGGATGTTTCAATGATTCGAACTGCGACGCCATGACCACGTAAACCAGGAACACGGCCAGGAGGAGCGCGAACTGCAGGCTTGAAAGCGATTCCTTCATCTCCCGATGCTGCCCGGACAGCGTGTAGTCATAACCCTCGATCAGGTTCATTCCCCGGAGTTCACGACGGATTGCTTCATCGGCGCTCCTGAGATCAGTTCCCTGCACATCGGCTGTAATCACCGCTGAGCGCACACCACCGGTACGCTTGATCTCTGAGGGTCCCTCCAGGATTTCAAAATCCGCGATTTCCGCGAAGGTCACCGGAACCTTTTGACCCGGATTGACAACCAACTGTTTTAATTCATTAACGCTCTCACGGTCCTCCTCCGCCATCTGCACGCGGATATCAATATGTCTTTCCTCTTCGCGATACCGTGTGGGAACCGTGCCCAGAACCGCCGATCGCACCCGCTCCGCTGCATCCCTTGCCGATAAACCGAGCGACGCCAGACGATCGCGGTCAAACCTCATCACGACCTCCGGATGCCCCGGCCGCACGGTGGATTCGACATCAGCCAACATGGGCAGACGGTTCAGACGCGCCTCGACCTCGAGACCGCGTCGACGCACTTCAGCCAGCTCACCACCCTTCAGGATAATTTCAACCGGCTGTTTGAAGGTGAACAGTGTTGGATGAGTTACCAGAAGCTCAAGATCGGGAATGTCCCGCGTGAAACGACGGACTTCATCGATTATTCCCTGCTCCATCTCATCCAGATCACCGCCTGTCGACAGCATTACGGTAATGACCGCACTGTTCGAGCCGCGCGTCGAACTCTCCGCTGAATATAATTCACCTCCGATTCGATCTGATACCTCTCTGATTCCGGGCATCGCGGCAAGCCTGCGCTCGATGGGATACACAACTTTCGCCGTCTGTTCAAGAGGTGTTCCAACCGGCAGGGTGAACTCGAGATTAAAGGTTCCCTGGCTGAAGCTGGGGATCAGTTCGCCTCCGAGATCAGGGAGAAAGACAAAATAGGACAATATGCAGATAATAAGTACTATAAGCAGAGTTAGCGATGAATGATCAAGTATCACTTTAAGAACACGCAGGTAAATATCAGTCAATCCGGCAAAGCCTTTTCTGAAACCGTCTCCGATCGATCGTGAAGGTGTCGTCACCAGTCTGGAGAACGGTCTTGTCAAACGAGCGAACAGCCACCTTAGAGCCAACAGGAGCAGATATGTGGTGAGAAAAATCAATCGACCCAAGAAGAACAATATCAACCTGATGACAAGATACGGCAGGACGAAGGGTGTCGTGAAAATCCGTTGTCCGACCTTCAATCGCTTCCAGAAAGTGAAATCACGCTTGAATTCGGACCAGCATTCCCTGATATTGACCGGTGCCGTATTCCATTCGTCCTTATCCTTGACCTTCTCCGGATGTACGCTCCTGGTGACCAGCATGGGCAGGAAGAAAAGAGCCACCAACAGTGAAACCGACAGGGCGATGATCACGGTCAAAGCCATGTCGCCGAACAGTTGACCGGCAATGCCGCGCACAAATACGATCGGAAAAAATACAACTATGGTCGTAAGCGTCGAAGCCGTGACCGCGCCTCCCACGATGCGCGTGCCGTTGACCGCCGCCGTGACTGTCTCGTCACCCCGCTCCCTGCGGCGGTGGATGGATTCGATCACCACGATCGCATTGTCCACCATCATACCCACTCCGAGAGCCAGACCGCCCAGGGACATGACATTGATGCTGACTCCCGTCATGTGCATCGCGGCGAAGGCGCAGACGAGCGAAATAGGTATCACCGCCGCAACTATCAGCGTGTCAAGCAGTCTTCCCAGGAAAAAAAGGAGTACGATGACGGCGAGTATACCTCCGAGAATGGCAGCCGAACGTACATGCAGGATCGATTGCTGGATGAAATCAGCCTGGTTGGCAAGCAGATGAATGTTGATCCGGCTGGTCAGGACTTCAGCCAGGGGGATGGGACCCCGGCGTTTGTGAGCGCGGTCGCCTGTTTTTCGGCGGGTTGGTTCCTCTTTCTTCTTCTCAACACCGAACAGTCTTTTCTTCAGCAATTCCGATACGGTTATGGGGTTGGCGTCCGATTCCTTGTAGATCTCTATTTCAACCGATTCGCGCCCACCAACCCGGGTAATGGTACTCTTCTCGCCGGCACGCCGGGATACTTTGGCAATATCCCCAAGCCTGATGTTCTTGCCTTCGCGAAAGGCGATAACGATGTTCGATATCTCGTCAACACTCCTGAACTCGTTCAAAGTTCTGACTATGAATTCCGTTTCACCCTCCTGCAGCCTGCCGCCGGCGACGTTAACGTTCTCAGACGCAAGGCGCTGCAGAACCGTCTCCATATCAAGATTAAGGAGGTCGAGTTGATCGGCGTCCACCTCCACCCGTATCTCTGCCTCCTCCCCACCCTTGACCTTTACCGCGGCTACGCCGGGCAATTTTTCCAATTCCCGTTTGACAATATCATCAGAGAGGGTGCGAAGTTGCAGCAAGTCAAGAGAATCAGAGGTCAGACCGATGCGAATCATCGGATCCAGCGACGGATCATAGCGCAGGATTAACGGTTGTTTGACACCTTCGGACAGAAAAACGATGTCGAGTTTCTCCCGCACTTCCTGGGTGGCGCGATCCATATCCGTCCCCCACTTGAACTCCAGCAGTACATCGCTGACTTCAACGCGGGAGGAGGAGGATATCTCCACGAGGTTCCTTACCACGCCGAGCGATTGCTCGATGGGACGGGTTACCGCACTTTCCACCTCTTCGGGAGCGGCTCCCGGGTATTCGGTACGCACCGTGAGTGAGGGGTAGGTTATTTCCGGCATCAGGTTTATCGGCAGGAGCTGGTACGAGAGAAGACCGAAGACCACCGCGGTCAGAACAATCATGGTGATTGTAACGGGACGTCGGATGGAAAAGTAATAGGGAGAACGTTTAATCTCGGGTGGGAGCAAGTTGAGAACCTTATTTGGTTGGAGCGACCGACTTAATGAGCGAACTGTCGCGCAAGGTGGCTTGACCTTCTATAATGATATCAGTACCGATATCTATACCGGACACCACTTCGGTGACGTCCCCGGCCTGTAGTCCAAGTTCAACGCGTTTACGCAGTGCGAGACTGTCCTGTCGCACGAACACAACCGGCACTCCAGCCTCATAAACCAGCGCTCGCTTGGGTATCAACTGGACATCGTGATGGGTTTCAAGGGTCAATTGGAGTTCGACGAATTGACCCGGTCTGAGCGGAGAATGCCCACTCGAGATGCCAAAGGTAACCTTAACCTTGCCGAATGTCGGATCGACCACCGGGCTGATTCGCTGCAGCACGGCACCGAATTCCTGGTCCGGGAGCGCGGTCGAGGTGATGAGAGCTTCCTGTCCAAGGCGGAGCTTGGACATATCAGTCTCTGAAACCCAGCAATCCAGGTGCATGGCGCTTTCGTCAACAAGCTTGAACAACGGTGTCGAAGCATCGACACGATCACCGTAATCCACGTAGCGCTCGGCAATGATCCCGGGGAATGGCGCTGTAATTCGTGTGTATTCAAGGGACAGTTCGGCTTGCTTCAACCTTAGTTCGGCGTCTTCCAGTGAAAGCCGTGTTCTTTCGAATTCATCCTCGGCAAGCATATCCTGACTGAAGAGCTTTTCGGCTCGGTCGAGTGAGGCTTGCTCCTGTTTAATAGCGGTGCGCGCCCTTTCCAGGGCAAGTTGTTGTTCATCGTCCTCCAGTCTTGCCAGGAGATGACCGGATCTGACCTTGTCGCCTTCCTCAACATTCAGTTCGATGATTCTGCCCATCGTTCTGGGGAAGATCCGCACCTCCCTGTCGGTTTCCAGGATGCCGTTCAACCTCAGGTAGGTTGAAATATCTCCCTTGCCCGACGGAGTTACAACTACCGGTACACGAATATCTTCCTCATCATCCTTGTTCTTATTTTTATTGCCGAACTGCAGCCTGCAGCCGGAAAGCAGTATGAGAAATGATAGCAGCAACGGGAAATAAAAGGGGTGCGCTGTATGACGGCAGCAGCGCAACCCCTTCATGAAAACGGCTCTCCTATTGGAATAACATGACAGCAACTACTCACCTGGAAATTATTAAATCGATTGGCAAATATCACTAAATGCAGTCCTTTCCCGCAACAGGTCTCAGGAACTGCAGCTCCAGTGGTTGTGATTCTGAATTAATGGAGGCATATGGTCAGTTACGGTTTGCCCCCCTGACACAGATGAATATACACCACCAACACTCTCGTTTTACTATCAGACTGAGAAGGGTATGCAGATGTTACAGTAAAACGAGAGAATCGTACTTCATCTGAAATGCGATGCCGAACGTGCTACTTGATTAATCTTTTCGTCGCGGTAGTCTGTCCGGAGCCCGGAATCATGTGACCGTCTTCGTCGTACTGGAAGAATCCTTTCCCGGTTTTAACACCCAGATGGCCGGCCCTGACCAGCATGCGTAACATTGGGCATGGTCTATACTTGGGATCGCCCAGATCATGAAACAGGGTTTCCAGCCAGGTGAGAACCTGGTCGAGACCAATCACATCAGCCATCGCCAATGGGCCTCTATTAAGCTCGTATCCAATGCAGATTGCAGTATCGATATCCTCTGCGGTAGCGACACCTTCCATCAGGACTTCTATCGCTGAATTGACCAGCGGCATCATAACCCGGGTGGTCACATAACCAGGGGTCTCGAATACTTCTATGGCTGTCCGCTCCAGCTTCTCTGCAAACGCGACGGCTCGGCGAAATGTATCCTCCGATGTTTTCAAGCCCTTGACGATCTCGATCAGTCTGACTTCCCGATCCGGGTTAAGGAAATGCATGCCTATCACGCGGTCGGGACGATCCGTAGCTGAAGCCAGCTCTGTAATTGAAAGCGTGGACGTATTGGTTACAAAAACCGCTTCCGGAAGGCAAATCTTGTCTATCTCCCTGAATACGCTCTTCTTGAGCTCCAGGTTCTCCGGCAATGCTTCAATCAGGAACTGCTCATCGGTGATTTCTGAGAATTCAACCACCCCTTTTATGCTGGACAGCAACACCTTCTTTTCCGATTCAGTCAAGGCCCAGCGGGCAATTTCCCGATCAAGGCTGTCCGAGATTTCCTGCAACGACTGCTTCAGGGTCGTTTCATTCTTTTCAATCAGGAGGACTTCAATT
>JALGVR010000071.1 GCA_025774605.1 bacterium
ATAATTTCTTTCATTTCAACCGGTTGGAATACAGCTTATGGTCTGCTTTCCAGTAACCGTCGAACCCTTTCCAAACCCTCCTCCGTATCCACACCCATTCCGGCGTCTTCAACCACAACCGCCGCCACCTTCACGCCATAATAGAGCAGCCTGAGCTGCTCCAGTCGTTCATACAATTCCATCCGACAGGGCGGTTGCTGCGCAAAATCCATCAGAACATTCCGCCGGTAGGCATAAAGACCGATATGCCGGAATGCCGTCCGGTCCGCGCCGTCCCATCCCCGGGGAACGGCGGCTCTCGAAAAATAGAGGGCTCGCCCCGCTTCGTCCAGCACCGCCTTTACTGCGGATGGATCATTAAACTCGTCAGCCGATCTGATGGGTGTTACGGGGGTTGCCGCACCCGCTGAAGGATCGTCCTTGAGCCGGGCAACCGTCTTATCAACGGTCTCAGGATCGAGCATAGGTTCGTCCCCCTGCACGTTCACCACAATGTCGCAGCGCCCCGCATCATCTTCAAGCCGCCTCACAGCCTCGGCAATCCTGTCACTGCCACTGTTAAAATCCTGAAACAGTTCGATTACTTCCGCGCCGAAGCCGCGCGCCGCCGACGCAATCACCTCGTCACCGGCGGCGATAACAAGGCGATCGAGTGATGCGGATCGGCTCGCCCTGCGCCAGGTTCGCTCCAGAACAGATCGCCCATGCAGGTCCGCCAGCAGCTTACCGGGGAAGCGTGTGGATGCATACCTGGCGGGAATTGCACCGACGATCACCGCGGTATGTTTCTTCTTCTATCGAACCGCATCGAGAACTACCACCTCGCACGGCGCCAGTTCGGCGAACTTCTCAGCATCCTCCCGCGTGCCGACGACATCCGGATCGCCCCAATGCATGGGAATTGCGACCTGGGGCTGCAATAAATTGCAGGCATCGACCGCTTCGAGAGGATCCATAACATAGGTTCCCGAGACCGGCAGCAACGCGATGTCACAGGTTATGTCTCTCATGTGCGGAAAGGCGTCGCAGTCGCCCGCATGGTAAACCTTGACGCCGTCCAAGTCCACGACATACCCGACATGTCCCAGCTCCTTGGCGTGGAACCTCTTGTTGATATTATAGGCGGCCGTCGCATAGACGTTAATTCCGGCGATATGTTGCTTCATCCAGGCGAGTGTGTACTTGTCCGCGGTCGGATAGCTGCCCCGGCAGCACTCGGCAGCCATCACCTTACCCTCCGGCGCCAATGCTCTCTTGATATCCGTCGGTGAACAATGATCATAATGATCATGGGTGACCAGAACCAGGTCGCCGTCGCCTCCCTCACCCGCCGGAAGTTTCCAGGGATCGATGTAGATCGTCTTCGAACCTTTCAGCTTGAAGCTGGCGTGACCGAGCCAGAGGATCCGGTCTATTGTTGAACGTATTTTCTCATCCATCTTACCATCTCAGGTTATGGCGAACAGTATAGTCTTGTAAACTTCGGCCGACTTGTCGGGGACATACTTGTAAAAGATGAAACGAGGCGCCATGCCGCGACGGGAGGCAACCCTTTCAGACAAACGTTTGATCTCCTCAGATATTTTACCTGGCGCACCACGGTAAACCGACGTGTCCACAGTGGTCTTGTCATCAAAATTCAGAATATTCGCATCGTATTTATCCTGCTTCTCAACCTCGACCATGGCACGTCCCTTGAACATGCCGTATTCGATCAGCGCCATGTTTTCAAGCACCTTATACCCTCCCGCCCGTATTTCACGGTATAACCGCTCCAATTTCCCGCCCAGTCCGATCGGATTGTAAAAAACGGCGAAAAAATGCACGTAATAGAACGATTTCCCTGTCCAGTCATGCTCCTTGTTATCCCAGAATGATTCGTCGATTTTCCCGTTGCTCATATTCTACCTCCCATATTTCTTTGTTTGCTCATTATTTTCGATGCTGACTTAATATACTATACAAAGTTACAGAGTCAACCGTCCCAAGTAAAGAAATTCCGGGATGATCAACCTTCACATTCCACTAAGCATACCACGCTCGACCAGAACCTCCTCAAGCGCGGCGAAAAAGCGGCTGTTTTCCCCGGGAAGCCCGATTGAAACCCTGATATAATCCCTCAAGCCGTAACCGTCAACAGGTCGAATCACCACCCCTTTTTTCAACAGCTCGGCAAAGAGTTCACGCCCGGGCATCGGAACTTTTATCAGGACGAAGTTCGTATATGTAGGTGTATATTCAAGCCCCAGTCCTTCGAGTTGGCGATAGAAATACAGTTTCCCCTCTTCATTCAGGCTGATAACCTTCCTAAGAAATTCCTCGTCATCAAGAGCCGCGATCGCCGCCGCCTGAGCCAGACTGCTGACGTTGAACGCTTCACGAACCCCGTTCATGGCGCGGGCGATCGGTTCCGTCGTTATGGCATATCCGATTCTGAGAGCCGCCAAGCCGTACGATTTCGAGAATGTCCTGAGGATGATAACGTTCCGTCCTTCCATGACATATCGCTTTGTATCAGAATATACCGATTTATCCTGATAGTCATAATACGCCTCGTCAAAGATTGCCACAACATGATCCGGAAGCCTCGCCATCAGGAGTTCGACCTCATCCTTTTTCATCAAGGTTCCGGTTGGATTGTTCGGATTGGCCACGAAGAGAACCTTTGTTCTGTCCGTTATTCCGGCCAACATCTCCCTGGTATCGTGCGCGAGGTTGGGCATATCCGCCCAGGCGATGACGCCGTTCATGATCTGCACGGCGATGCGGTACTTGAACCATGCCTGTCTGCCGATCACCGCTTCGTCGCCCTCCCCGACGAAAGCCTCGGTGATCAGCTCCACGATTTCCGCGGATCCGTTTCCGATTACGATCTGCGAAGGCGATACCGACAGCCGCTCACTCAGCTTCTGCTTGAGGTAATAGCCGCCGCCGTCGGGATAGCGATGGATTTCGGGCAATGCCGCCTGGATTGCCTTGACAGCCATGGGGGACGGACCCAGCGGATTCTCGTTGGAGGCGAGCTTTATAACATCGGTCAGTTCGTATTCACGCCGGACTTCGGCAATGGGCTTGCCCGGCTCATAAGGCTTTATATCGGCTATTGCAGGTCGCGCCAGCGGTGAAATTCGAGTCATTGTATTCCTTGAAGTTTCCAGGTTGCCGTTAAGGTAGATTGAAATTATTCGAGATCATTAACCAAATACCGCATCAATTACCCCGTCATTCTGAACGAAGCGAAGAATCTCCAACAGCGGGAAAAGGAAACCTGAGTCCTCACTTCGCTCGGATTGATGAAACAGGAACTTGCCCATTATATCAGTATTCAGTCGGGAGGCTCAACTATTTTTCATCCTCCGTGTGAAGCTGATGGATTCCCCACCAGTAAAAGAGCGACGCGAGGATCAGGGCAGCAATCAGGATCACAACCGCTGAGGTTCTATTGCCTTCAGGCTCGCCGCTCGCAACGGCGTTCGAACTGAACACCTGCAGATCCCAGCCCTCCTGCATGCAGACGATCGGTTTGGGGTACCAGATCGATTCGGCGTATATCATCTTTCCCTCGTCGAACTCCCTGCCATGCTGAAAGTATATGCCGCCCTTTTCATCGAGGATCCTGAACGAGATATCGCCGTCAGGTTCATTGTGCATGGGCGGATCGTTCAGTTGAAACGACACCAGCGGAAAACGCCGCCTTGAAACCAGCCCGTCAATAAAGCGCGGCACATCCTCCTCGATGTAACGATCCATGCTGAAAAACACTCCGGCAATCTGGGTCGGTTCCGGAGCTGACACCGGCACCTTCAGAAACCCGAGCCAGTACTTTTCATTCTCCGCTCTGAAGGTTTCAACAAACAGCAATCCGCGCGGGTTTTTCCTGTAAAGACACTGTCTGACGATCTTGACCGCCTGTTCGATCGCCCAGGGTGAAGCCGCGTTATCGACCTCGATCCTGCTGCCGTCGGCGTCCCAGACAAAGCAGGTCGGGAAGGCGTCATCCAGCGCCCACTTGGTCATCTGGTCGATGGTGACCATATCGCATTGCGGATTGTCAGACAGGTATTGAGCAAGTTTTTCAAGCGGCGCGAAGTAAGGATCTGTAACGGCCTGATGTATGGCGGTGGCAACGGTTCGACCGAGGGCGGGAGATGGCGTATCCAGGTCGGCTTTGGGCTTTTCCTCCTCGATACGCTTACCGGTCAGGAGGTACAATCCAATTATCACCGTCAGCAACAGGATGAAAGCAAAAACTCTTCGGAACGTGGAAGACTTCTGATTCGCCATTAAAGGTTTGTCGCCTAATTAAAGATGGGTTTAATCTGTTAATTATAAGAAATGTGGAGCGATTGCACAAGCTTTAGCTGTATACTCAGTCAGTGTATCCGTAATCATCTCATCAAAATCACCTTCACCACCCGTTCCCGACCACTGCTGATCAGACGGCGGAAGTAGACGCCGGACGGCATATCATCACCGCTTTAGACGGTCGAATAATCACCCGCTTTCATATAACATTCCCGCAGAGCGCCGCCCTGGAAAAACGGAAGCGCTCTCATATCGGCGCGGGCGCTGTCCGGATCTTCCGGTGATCCCGGGTCGCGCCGAATTATCTAACACGTCCACAGCGTTTGTTGATTATTCGGGTGACGAGGCTGGAGTTCAGCGATAGGATGAGAATTTAAGCGGAAATGAAAACAGTAGCGTCTTCATGATTCGACTCCGGCAAAGCATTCTGGTTACGCTGGGAGTACGACGCTCAAATAAGTCGGATCGGTAAATTCAACTTACATCTTGATTAAGATACGTCAACCTTAACAGAAAGTCACGGCTACAAACAGGATGGATTTTCGGAAAGAACCTACCTGTTTTCCAGCTTCTCCTGCCGTAAAATCTCATCGCCCACTTCAGTCATGAGCGGTTTGATGATCTCATCGCTGAAGTCGAAGCGGGTGTCGGCAGCCTTGAACAGCTCCGGCAACGGCCTCGATCCACCCAATCTCAGCGCGGACTTATATGCCTCGACGGCTCCGCCCATGTCTTTACGGCTGTTGCGCCAAACCTGGAGCGCACCGAGCTGGGCGATGCCGTACTCGATGTAGTAAAAAGGATATTCAAAGATGTGAAGCTGCGCCTGCCAGCGATAGCGGAGAGCCTCCTCGAAGCCCGACCAGTCCACTCCGGATCCGAACCGTTTCATCAGGGCGGTAAATTGATCGGAACGCTCATCCGCCGTATGTTCCGGATGGGTGTAAATCCAGTGCTGGAAGGCATCAACGATTGCAATCCAAGGTAATAAGCCGATCGCCCCTTCGAATTGATCATGTCTGGCGCGCGCCGCGTCGCCCGCGTCGTAAAATGTCTCAAGGTAGGCCGATCCCAACAGCTCCATACTCATCGAAGCCACTTCGCTGAACTCCATCGGCGCGTGTCTGTATGACAGAATCGGTTCACTGCGCACCGCGAATTGATGAAAGGCGTGACCGCCTTCATGCAGCAGGGTAAAGACGTCGCGGTTGACGCCGACCGCATTCATGAATATAAACGGCAGCCTCAGTTCGGACAGGCTGGATTGATAGCCGCCCGGCGCTTTACCCTTGCGACTGGCAAGATCAAGCAGCCCCAGGTCTATCATTTTCTGGAAATTATCACCGAGCTCACCGTTCACCCTGCCGAATATCTCGCGGCAGCCCTCAGCCAGTTTATTCGTGTGTTCGAAAGGTCTCAGCGGTTTTCTGCCGAACCGGTCGCAAGCCGTATCCCACGGGCGAACTGATTCCACGTTCAACGCCTGGCGGCGTTCGTCGACCATCCGTTTCGTCAGCGGCACCACATTCTTCTCTACAGCTTCATGAAATCTGTGACAATCCTGGGGACCGTAATCGAAACGGTTATAGCGGCGGAACTGGTAGGCGCGGAAATCGTCGAAGCCGGCGTTCTTCGCCACCTGCACGCGCAACTTGAGCATCCTGTCGAACAGCTCATCAAGTTCCCGGACATCCCTGAGCCGCCGCTCGGCAGTCAACCGCCAGGCTTCGCTGCGCGTATCCCGATCCGTATCCTGCAGAAATACGGACATCTGCGGCATCGTGTATTCCTCGCCCTTGAATGAAACGGTCATCGCCCCGATCAGCTTCTGGTACTGTTGACTGAGTCTGGTTATCTCAACTTCAAGAGGTATGTTCTCCTCACGGAACAGCTCGACATCGTTGCGGATATCCCTGATCAGGACTTCATAACGATCCGGTTCCAACTCATCTAAATGCTTGCTTTCAAGCAGTTTCAAGCTCAACCTTTGATTGAAGGGCTTGATCTTCGGTTCGATGTCTTCAACAAAATGGAGGTAGCTCTTCTCCGCATCCTCATCGTCGGTTGCGCAGGTCATGGCGATATACCGGCGCGATCCTTCCTCCGATATAACCGATCCCAGCTCACTTTCATCGATCAGCCACTGTTCAACCGCTTCCCTGCTGTCCAGCTTCCGATCGAGAAGCTTCATAAACAACGGTTCAATGTTTTCCCATTTGGAGAAATCGACCTTCCGGGGAACAAAGCTCCGCGGGAATTCCGGTGAGGGTCGACTTAGCTCGGACAAGTGATTTACAAGCTCCATCTCCATTGCAGTCCTCGATTTGGTTGAATTAATCCGGGATTGACAGTACGCGTGACAGCATCCTGTAAATCCTGATATTCCATGCATAAAGAAAAAAAACGGCGCTGACGCTTGCGCCGTATGAAATCCTGGGTTGATCCTCCCTTTGACTTTCCCGGCAGGCGATCATGGCAAATCAATCAAGGGAAATCTGAGCGAGAGACGGGATTTGAACCCGCGACCTTCACGTTGGCAACGTGATACTCTACCACTGAGTTACTCTCGCGCGTAATATCCAATCGTTACGTAATTAACTCATCAGGTGATGCGCAGTCTATTCGTTGTCCTTCCCGCTGATACTGTTACGATAACGATTGAGTATCTTCTGCCTGCGTTGACGGCTGCGGCTGCTGCTCCGGCGTGCCATAAAGTACAGCAACAGCACCACAACAGCCAGGACCGCAATAATCAGGACTTCCAGATGACCTCCAATCCGGTCCAACAAAGTCATCAACCAGATTTAACCCCAAACAAGGTCGATCTTGTGGAGCATAGCGGGATCGAACCGCTGACCTCTTGAATGCCATTCAAGCGCTCTCCCAGCTGAGCTAATGCCCCGTGATTTGCGCGGGAAGCAATTCCCTCACATTAACAGGGGGGAATCAACCCTGATAATCCGTCGATCCTGCCAGCCTCAGACCTCCAATATATGACTTTTTCTTGTTTCAGTCAAGATTTTCACCGGCAGAAAAACCGGTGCCGCACGATGAGATCGTAAACAGATGCCGCACTGCCATCAATAGCAGTAGATGGACGATCGGACTATCCCTATCGCAGCAGCACCATGCGTTTGACGTCGAACATGTCACCGGAATCGATGCGGTAGAAATATATGCCGGATGCCAGTTTATCAGCGTTGAAACTGACCATGTGCCTGCCCGCGGTGATCTCACCATCGACCAGAACCGCCACCAGGCGACCGCTGACATCATAGACCGCCAGCCTGGCGGGCGCCGTCCTCTCGATCGTGAAACCGATTCGTGTTTCAGCGTTGAACGGGTTCGGGTAAGCATGCTCAAGCCCAAACACCATCGGAAGCGACGGGGTTTCCTCTATATCACTGCTTGGATCGACGTGGAAGGTTATCGGCACAAATCCCGCATCCCCCCGGGCGTTGTGGTTTATCTCGAGTCCCATCTCAAGGGTACGCTCCTCATCGTAGTACTCCGCGCTCATGATAAGGTTGAGGCTCGTCCCGTTACCGGCTGAAATTCGTCCGGCGGGATTGTTGACCTTCAGAAAACGGGTATCGGGGCCGATTTCATAGATCCTCAGGCTGTCATTACGATCACCCGCGTCGGCGATCGCCGCCATGTTGGCAACACCCTGATCCCAGTCAAAGCCGACGGTGAGGCTCTTGCCGCGGTCGCGTATGCTCTGTGAAATGTCGCCCGCTATCCGGGCGCGGTGCGTTGTCGGATCAACCTTGACCAGTCGCATCCGGCGATCATCCTCGCCCGATACCCAGTCCATCAGGTAGAGCGGCATTGCCTCATTATCCGTCGCATTCCAAGCCATTCCCGTCACATGCGGTCGAACGCCACCCGGCAGGTTTACAAAAAACTGATCAACGATGCGTCCGCTCAAATCACACTTGTAGATTTTCGAATAATTGCTCGCAACAAAGAAATATCCACTTTCGGGATCGTAAGCCAATGCCATCGGAAAAGCGATGTCCCCCCATTCGTCCCCCGGAATCCGAACCGTAATATCATCAACGAAATTACCCTCCAAATCGAGACGGACAATGACCTGAGTCGTATCGCCATCGCGGAAATCGCCTCCACAGAGATATTCGCCGTCCCAGGCCATGTCCCAGAAACCATTGGCTCGGTCGCAGGGCTGCAGGAACCGGCGGACCTGCCTGCCGTTCCGGTCAAATACGCCGATATAGGCATTGCCGGGCGTATTCCGGTCATGGGTATAACAGACATAGATCGAGTCGCCCACAAACTGGCAGCCATAGATATAATCCGTCTCCGCCTCCTCGTCGATCCTGAGGCTCTGAACATGCTCATAACCCGGTTCCGAACCGTCCCGGTAACGCCGTTGAACGGAATAATCGAGCGGGCCGATGCCGTCGTTAAAAATATGTATCAGATCACCGCCGACGGCATAACCCGGTCTGGCTTCAGCTTCAATGCCCTCTTCTTCGCATCTGAAGAGCGGGTATGTCATGTATATATCCACCCGGGTTGTCTCAGCTTCGGAAATAAACACCGTGTCGATCATCGTGTTGAACATATTCAAGCTGGAGAAGACGACCTCCCTGCCAACGGCGACGGAGTCGATCTCGAAACGTCCTTCGTCATCCGTGTGCACTGTCAGCGCCGAACGGCTGAGCATCACCTCGACGCCGGTCAGAACCTGATTGGTGTCGCCGGCATCAACAACACGACCAGCCAACGCACCGTAGGCTGTCTTGACATCAACGCTGAACAGCAGGGCGGTCTCGTTTTCCAGGTGCATGCAGCGGTCATCGGTATAATGGTTGCCATACTGATACATCAGTCCACCGGTGTTATCGAGGTTTTTCAAGCCGATGGTGCTGTACTGGTTATCGGTCCCGGCTCCGCCGTATTCATCGAACCTCCTGTACTGCATCTTGATCTCACCGTCTCCCGTGGAGGTGAAATGTTCACTCGGATCATACAGTATCAACTGGAACTCAACCAGGTGCTCTTCGGGGCCGATATCGTTCCTGATCTGCATGTTGGACCATTCGACGATGAAGATCGCCCTGTCCGCGTCATGGTAATAATAGACGCCGCGATCATCGAGCACCCCGGTTATGCGCAGATCCTGCCATAACACGGCTATCTGGGCATCGGGTCCCTGAATGCCCGGTATGGGCCAATTGCGGAACAGGTGATACCATGAGTTATCGTTTCCGAACGCCACCCATCCGTTGGTGCAGACGATCAGCGTGTCAAACTGCTCACCGTAATATTGAAATGTGAAGGGCAGCTCGACAACGGCGGAAGTATCATCATCCTCCTGGTAGTCCTCCATCAGGAGCCTGGTGCCCTCGAAGTCGAAATCCTCTTCGGAGGGATTGATCTCTATCCAATCGTATTCAGGCGCCTTGTCCCAACTCTCATCGCCGGAGTCGAAGCAGATGTAGCCGTATTCGTCTGGTCCGAAGGGATCCTGCACATCGGGCTCGCCGATGGGATATTCAAAGTAAACCGTATCCCGGAAGTCCTCATCGCCAAGTTCAGCGAACAACTCGAGGTTGAACCGGGCGGTGTCACCGGGGATGATCGTCGAATCCAGTTCGATGGTGAAGGCGCCGTTGCCAGACGGAACGGCATATTGACCGGCCGGGATAACCGGATAGGCAACCTCATCGGTGATGATGTCGACAGCGTTCTGATAGCGTTCGTTCAGGCAGACAAGGCTGGCGCTGACTCCAACTGAAGGCAGCAACCCGTTGTTGGTCAACTCAGGGACCAATGCGACCCTCTCGCCCCGTTCAAAATCACCATCGTTCAACAGGACGCGTCTGACCATGAACATCGAACCAGCGGTCGTAAACTGGAAGGAGTGCTGCCATTCATCCCCGCCGGCGGTTATCCGCACATCGATCCGTGTCAACGCCGGCTTGCTGGACTGATTAATATGGAGATCAAATTCCGCGGCGCGCTCCTGACCGGCGGCCATGTCGCCAACGGCAACCGTGTCGTCATCGAAGCTGATCCAGGGGTTTTCACTGGACAGGTATACTGTAACGTCCTCCGCCGCGGCATCACCGGAGTTTCGCAGCAGAAGCCTCGTGGGAACGACCTCGCCGTTGCCGAACAACCCGTCCTCGTCTTCCATCTCAACCTCAACCATATCGATCATGATTTCCTGTTCCTGCACGGTGATCGTATCCACCACGGGAATCATGTTCGGATGTGTAACGGTCAGCAGGAGATCGCCCTCATCCAGGTCTCCCGCGGGAAAGGAAAACCTTGCCCAGCCGTCATCACCCGGCACAGTCACAAGCTGAAAACCGCCTGACTGCCTCAGGCAGACCGCCGCGTCCGGAAACGAGGCTCCGTCTGAGTCGATAAACACGTTCAGTCCGGTTGCATTGGGGGTGATTGCACCGGAGAATTCGGTGCGAACAGGTTGTGGTGGTCCTGTCAATACGTTAACGGTCGGATCGCCCAGCAGGCGGTAAACATGGAGTGTCTGGGGGACAAGCGCCTGCAGGGTATTCCTGTCATAGAGGTAATCGTTTACTAATTGAAGTTTGCTGAAGAGCTGAATCCAGCCGGGTTGATGCATTTCCTGATAGACCATCCCCCTCACGATCCACCCCATCAAGCACTGATTGGTCCTGGTATTGGTCAGGCCGAACATCGCCAGTGATGCAATCGAACCGCTGGGGCGATTGACCGAACCGGAATTGAAAAAATTGATCTGCCGCGTATGCGACAGACAGGTGATGGCGGCGACGAAGGGATGTTTCCTGCCGGTGTTGGTCGGTATCGGCGGATCGTCATCGGACATGCAGCCCATCAGCCAGCCGCGGCTGGCGGCGAAGCTGCGCCCCTCTTCAAGCGCCGCCCTGGTTTGCTCGGGAATGCCCGCGTTTGTGCTGTCGGAGGCGTACAACGTGTCCACGACAGTGTACGGCGGATCGGCAAATCGAGTCAGCCTGTCGTACACCCAGCGACCCATCTGCCCCATGGAAGCCACGAATTGACCGCCGGGGGCGCCGATGTTCTCCGCGGTAAAAGTGGCTCTGGAACACCAGTCATATTCATGTCCCTCGCCGGCATCAGGATCAGCAAAGGGGTCCCGCTCATAGAGAATCGTCCTGTTGACAACAGCCCTCAGCTCAGACCTTCCCTCGACATAGAACCGGCCCACGCAGATGTCCGGGCTGAACAGATCATCATCCATCAGCGCAAAGTAGTTGTCTCCTTCATCGTGACTGGGGAAATAATAGTTGTCCTCGTCACCGAGGTCATGACCAATAATAATCAGGTGGGAGATCGGGATTTCAGGTGGTTCGACGAAGTAATATTCGTCCCTGATCATCTGGCGCAGGTCGTCAACAGGCATCTCCCGCCGATCGATAACCTCGATGTCCACCTGATAGCCCATCCGGCGTTTCCAGTCGGCGAATTCAGCGACCGTACTACGATCAGCCTCTCCGAGAGTGGTGCCGTAGACGATCAATACCCTCGCCAGGCAGGGAAACTGCGCTTCGTCGTAATCGCGGCGCGGCGGGTTGAGCAGCAAGCGATCCAGGAAACGCGCCGCTTCACTGCCCGCGGGATCGAAGACCGGACGTATATGGGATTTAATCGACGAATCCAACGTGAAATCAAGATCGATCTGAAGCTGATTGTTTTCAACGATGGTTTCGTCATCATCGGCGTACTGGAGCGGATACACGGATATCGCGGCGACGGGCACGCCGCGGAAAACGGTCACCTGACTGACAGATACCGGCTCCGGTGGAATTAAACTGTATCCGGCAAGACGGCCCAAATCCACGGGGGACTTGGCGGGCCCGTAATCGACGTTTGAACCGTTTATCAAGCTGCATTCACGGTTTCTAATATCGACATTCACGGAGTATCCTGGTGGAACTGCAACCCACCGCCTGATGACGGGGATCTCTCTATTCTCCTCTGTATAGGTTACAATATCGGCCGCTCCGATAAGATCAGTCGGAGTACGCTCGATTTCGGACAGCCGAATGTCCATGGAAATTCCGGACGCGCCGCGATCCTGAATCTTCACGGTCACAGGCAAGTCGGTCGATGCTTCCACAGAGATCGCCAGAAGCAGTGCGCTTGCGGTGCTGAGTATCCGGTTCATGTAGTCTCCCAGTTTCCCGATGTTTTGAATGTGCGTAGAATAGTTATCCTTAAATATATCAAAAAATGATTCACATTGGCAACCTTTAACCCGAAGTTGATTCTGTCAAACGGCAGTTTACAGTGAGATGATACGAAATTGAGTAGAAACTCCAGGTATGTGTAACGGATATTCGGGCTTCTCCGAAAGTTGGAACCCGGATAACGCGGTATCCGGGCAACGAATCCAACTTGTCAAGTGGGAATATTCAGACTTGGAGGGCGGACAGGAATGTCCGCCCTGCAGGTTATACCCCAGGTATTAATCGCACTCTACGCAAGTGTTGAGGGAAAACGCAGCGCTACCCCCCATGTGTACCGTAATTGAGGATCATCTCCTCCAGCTTCTTCCAGGCGGGTTGCAGTTTCATGCTGAGGATAATCAGATCATTGTAGTTGCCGCTGTGATCCTTGACCCACTCCTTGAGAACCGCCTCCAACTGGAAACCGATATTGGTGAAGCGCGCCAGCAGTCTCTTCTGTTGTGCGACCAGTTCAATCACAACGCGTTCGATGTTGAGGTCACCGGCTATGGTCAGCAGTTGATAGACCATCTTATCGGCGACCTTGAACCCGCGGTAATCGGGCGTGACGATACCCCTGATATAAGCAAGGTGACGCGTCCAGAGCTTCTCGGTCAGATGCAACGACCAGTTGGCGACGATCCTGTCGTCGTGAAGTGCGATCAACGGAACGACCCTCGTACTGGACGTCTCGTGAAGCCACCTGTGGATGACCGCCGGATCGGTTACATCGTCACGGAAGTAAATTCGTTCATCAGGTGGTAGTTCATTCATGAAACGAAGCAGTTCATCTTCGTCCGACTTCTCCAGTCCGCGGACGATGATCTCCCGTGTTTCATCAAGCTTGAATTTCTTGGGAAACATGCTCAAATCGACCATCAGTTTCTCCTTGGTTTTATTTCTCTGATTATTTAGATCACTCTATTCGGAACGTACTTCGTGAAGCAGTTTCAGATAGCTTAAGTAACGTTCCTCGGGCAGAACATCCGTCCCGACAGCCAATTTGACGGCGCAGCCGGTCTCCTGGTCATGCAG
>JALGVR010000072.1 GCA_025774605.1 bacterium
ACAAGATGACGGAAGGCTCGCTTTCGTGCTTCCAGATCGGCGGGACTGGGGACGAGATCAGAACGTCCCAGGCTGGCATGCATATCACCGATCATCCTCACATAATCGGTGAATTCCCTCGGTTCCTTTGACAGTATATGATGATGTCCTGGTAACTTGCGATTCAGCGTCAATCGCTTCTCCAGGAAAACCACACCCAGGGCGACGGCCACGATATCCAGCCTGTCATCGCGGTCAGCCGCTGAATATCCGACCAGCGTGTCGAAAGCCTGCCGCATGTATGGAATCGAGCGCATATTGACTTCAGAAGGCTCCTTTGTGTGGAAGCAGTGCACGAGTATGCTCTGGTCGTTGCCGGCGTCCCGCATGATCTGCACGACTTTGGCCATCTCCAGGGTGTTGACGGGGCCGCTATCGATAATCATCGGTTTACCGAGCGTAACAATCCTTTCCCACAATGGGAGGTAATTAAAATCCCAGGAACTCATCTTGTAGGCTTCCAGTCCGAGCTTTTCAGCATATTCAATACCACCCGGTGAATTGACTGTCGAAAACAGAATCACGTCCTTTTGATCCGCATAAGCCTTCAGCTCCCGCCATTCGTTGAGAGTGAAACGCAGTTCGTTCAGCATCTCGAACATGTTCTCAGATTTTCTGCCATCGATTGTATCATACTCATAGGTGATGGTCTTATCGGACATGATCTCTTCGGGGAACCAGAAGATGAACTTGATCGCATCGGCGCCTGCATCCTTGACGACGTCGATAAGTTCTTTGGCGATCTTCATGTCGTAATTACAGGTCACACCGCACTCTGCAGTAATGAAAAGCGGTCGATCCTCGCCGATGATCCTGTTCTTGATCTTTATCTCTTTACGCATTAGACTCTCGCTTCGTAATTCATTACCTTCCCCACCGCCGTGATTACATCGCTGACATCGTTTTCCGTCATCGATGGAAAGAGGGGAAGGGTTAGGATCCGTTCGTAGGCGGCTTCCGCCACCGGGCACAGCCCTGGTCCCGTGCCGAAACGCTCCCGGTAAAACGGGTGGAGGTGTACCGGGATGTAATGCACGTTGACCCCTATGCCCTCAGCCCTGAGCGCCCGGAATATCTCGGCGCGACCCATGCTGAGGTGTTCCAGGTCCAACTGTATTACGTAAATATGACAGCCGTGCTCAATATCACTCTTGACCTTCAGCGGCTCTATGGTCGGTATGTCCGCAAAAGCTCTATTATAGGCGCCGGCTATTTCCTGACGACGTCTTATCCACTCAGGGAGTTTTTTCAACTGGCTCAGGCCGAGCGCGCACTGGAAATCGGTAATGCGATAGTTATATCCCAATTCGACCATCTCGTAGAACCACGAGCCTTGAGCCTCGCGCTGACGATGGTCCGTCGTGATGCCGTGGTTGCGGAAAAGCCGCATGCGTTCGGCGAACTGAGAATCGTCTGTCGTAATCACACCCCCTTCACCAGTGGTCATCGGCTTAACCGGATGCAGGCTGAAAGCATTCAGATCGGCGAGCGATCCGACCGGTTTTCCGTGGCAGGCGGCGCCCAGCGAATGGCTGGCGTCGGCGATCAGTATCAAGCCGCTTCTTTCGGCGACAAGTCGCAGCGCCTGGTAATCGCAGGGCTGACCCGCGTAATCGACGGCCATGACCGCCTTGGTTCTCGGAGTGATCTTCTCCTCAACCTTCTCTGGGTCAATCAGCAACGTTTCCGGATCGACATCGACGAAAACAGGAGTTCCCCCCTGGAAGACGATGCTGTTGGCACTGGAAGCAAAGGTCATCGCCGGTACGATAACTTCATCGCCCGGTTCAATACCGATCGCGAACATGGCGGCGTGCAGCGCGGCGGTGCCGTTGCAAACCGCTACCGCTTCCCGTGAACCAGTGAAATCAGCGAATGCCTGCTCGAATTCGGAGACCTTCGGTCCGGTCGTCAGCCAGTCGGACTCGAGCACTTCCAGCACCGCCCGCCTGTCCGCCTCATCAACGGTCTGACGACCGTAGGGAAGCATTGTTTCCCTGACCGGTTTCCCACCGTGTATTGCTAACTTATCGCTCATCGTTCAATCGCCGATCATCTTGCCCAGCTCCTCGAGCGTGAGCCAGCGATCGTTTCTGTCGCTGGTGTAGACGAACCCGTCGGGAAGCTCCTTCCCTTCCTTCTCCCGGACAATAACCTTCCACCTGTGCTGTGCCGGCTGGATGATGAACATGTCATCGAACTCCACCCCGCGCCGGGCTTCGTCGATCGAGATCAGTGTTTCATGCAGTTTCTCGCCCGGACGGATTCCCACATATTCGATCTTGCACTTGGGCGCGACCGCCCTGGCGAGTTCCATGACCCGCATGCTGGGAATCTTGGGCACGAAGACCTCACCGCCCTGCATTATATCGATGCACTTGATGACGAAATAAACCCCCTGTTCTATCGTCAGCCAGAAACGGGTCATACGCTCATCCGTTATTGTAATCGCGCCGTTCCTGCGCTGATCCATGAACACCGGCACCACGCTGCCGCGGCTTCCGACAACGTTGCCGTATCTGACACAGCTGAAGCTCGTGCCCGACCTGGTCGAGTAGGCGTTGCTCTGCACGAACAGTTTCTCCATGCACAGCTTGGTGGCTCCGTAGAGGTTGACCGGATTGACCGCCTTGTCGGTACTGAGCGCCATGACCTTCTTGACGTCGGCGTCGATCGCCGCTTCAATGACGTTCTGCGCCCCGTCGATGTTGGTCTTGATCGCCTCGATGGGATTGTATTCGCAGGCGGGAACCTGCTTGAGCGCGGCGGCGTGAACGATGATATCCACGTTGCGCATGGCGCGCCTCAGCCGGTCCTTGTCGCGTATGTCGCCGATGAAATAACGGAGGCTCGGATCATTGAAGTCGCCCGTGTACATCTCATGCTGTTTAAGCTCATCACGGCTGAACACGATCAATCTGCGGGGATGGTATTCTCGCAGCATTATCTCTATGAATTTCTT
The DNA here is from genome assembly GCA_025774605.1 of bacterium. Classification (GTDB taxonomy): domain Bacteria; phylum Electryoneota; class AABM5-125-24; order Hatepunaeales; family Hatepunaeaceae; genus JALGVR01. The sequence continues at coordinate 3,002 of JALGVR010000072.1, forward strand.
GCCGAACGATCCGGTTCCACCAGTAACCAGAACACTCGCTTCTGACCAGTTCATTATCGGTTTATTCCCCTGAAAAATGAATTTATATGATCGTCAGGCGCAACCGCGCCATAAAGTACCGCACCCCTGAATCGCTCACATCCCGCGCGGCTCCCAGTACTTCTCCACACCCTTCAACCACAGGCCGATACCGGCGAAGGCGGCGAAATTCATGGCGGCGAAGTGATACAGGTCGGTGGTGACGCCGCCCTGTTTCGCTCCGAACCGGTCTCGCAGCCAGCCGATGACGACGAGCAACAGGCTTACCATGAATATAAACGCAACCAGATTGTATATATTCGAAGCGCCGATCAACAGCAGGGATGACAGGAACATGAGCGCAAACAGGTAGGGACTCAACCACCGGCACAGCTTGTAGCTGAACACCAGGTAAAACACCTTGAAGCCTGCTTTCCAGGCGAGCCTCAACATGCGCGGGATCGTGTTCAGGTTGAAGGCGGTCATCCTCACCCTCCTCACATACTCCGCAGCGATCGTGGGATGGGTTTCCTCGACTGCGCTTGCCTGCCTGGCGTATATAACCTTGAAACCCTGAGCCAATACTTCGAGAGGCATGATCACGTCGTCGTGTATCGGGCGCTCGCCGAGAGGACGAAAGAGGTGGCGGCGTTGACTGTAGAACCCGCCGTACGCGCCGATCACCGCACCGAGTTTGCCCATCAATCTCTTGAGTACGATCTCGTAGTGGCGGTAGGTAGCCTCCCGCCGCATGTTCTTCCCTCCCGACGGCGCCACCAGCGGCAGGTCGCCGCAGACCGCTCCGACGTCGGGGTCGGCATACTCCCGCATCATGACCTTCATCGCATCGACGGCAAGGATGACGTTGGCGTCGGTGATCACCAGTATATCGCCGGGCAGACCGGGGATGACCTTATCGATGATGCCCAATTTGCCGTGACGTTCAGTCAGCTCGATAAGATTCACGCCGCGGTCGGCGAATCCCTTGACGATATCGACCGTGCCGTCCGTCGAACAGTCCGAGACCACGTATATCCGCAGGCGGTTCTCAGGGTAATCCTGCGCCAGGAGGTTGCGGATCTTCACGGCGATGACCTCCTCCTCGTTTCGCGCCGGAATCAGCACCGTTATATCGGGAAGCTCCCAGGTCGAATCAGGTTCGACCGGCTCAGGTTTGCGCTTCAGGGTATTCACCACCAGCAGGCTGAGAAGAATGCCAAGGTAGCTCTGAAACAAGAGGAGGGCAGCCAACCAGAAGACGATTACGGCAATGGTCTGGAGGCAGCTCAAGGCAGATCCTTACGCAACTCGCTTGCCCGGCGCCCCCATTCGTCATCACCGTGATCCCTGGCAACCTGGTTCAGCAACTTAAGCGCTTCGGCGCTACGACCGGCTTCGATCTCCAGGCGCGCCGCGGCGATCAGAGCCGGCGCCACCCAGTCGCTGTAACTCCCGAACAGGTATTTGACCTTGAGGTAGCCGTCGACGGCATCCGAGGATTTTCCCATCATCTCCAGGATGCGACCGGTTTCGAACTGGGCTTCGGCGCCGACCTCGTCCGCGCGGAGGTCAGCCACCTGCTTTGCCAGAGCCAGGGCTTCGTCGAGGCGTTTCAGATCGACGAGCGCCCGTGACGCCCCCAGCGCAGCCCGGTGGACAATCAGGTCCGCGGGCTTCTCCTTGGAGAGGGGACCAAGCAGGCTCAAGGCGTCGGAGGTTTTTCCCCTCCGCCTGAGAATCGTACCTTCGAGCAGCCTGGCTTCGCGGGCGACGTCGGTCGTCGAAAGATCCTTTCGCACCCTGACCAGTGAATTGAGTGCGGCGCTGGTATCGCCGCGCGCCAGGTTGATCCGGCTGGTCATCAGCAGCGCCTGGGCAACCGCTTCATCATTACCACCCCGGCTGGTCAGAGACCGCCAGGCGTCGAGCGCCGTCGATGTGTCACCTCCCGCCGCCGCCGCCTTGCCCAGCCAGAAAAGAGCCGCCGGAGCCAGTTCGCTGTGCGGGTAGTCGCTGAGCAGCTTGGAATAATACCGGGATGCGCGGTCGAAATCGCCGCTGTTGTACAACAGGTCAGCCACACGCATTACGAGGTCGTCTGCGATCGGGCTCGCCGGGAACCGCCGGGCATATCGCTCAGCCACATCCACCGCACGATCCACCTGACCGAGCTGAACCGCGCACCACTGCAGACCGCTGATGGCGTCACCGACCAGCGGTGATTTCGGATAATTGTTGATCACCGCCTCATAGGCGTCAGCCGCTTGATCGTAGCGTTTCAGGTTGTACAGTGCGTCGGCGATGCCGTAAGCCGCCTGGGGTCGGTACGGCGAGTCGGTGTATCCGGCAATGAAGGCGGAATAATCCTCTATCGCCGCCTCATATTCACCTCCACTGAAGAGCGCCCAGCCTCTCATGTAGGCTGCGTCGTCGTCGAGATCGGTTCCCGGGTATTTTCTGCTGTGCTCGCCGAACCTTGCGGCGGCCTCGTCGAAATGCTCCTGCTTCAGCAGTGCAACCGCCCACTGGTAATGAGCGCGGGCTCCCTGCGGGTTGTCGGGATATCTTTCGTAAAACTTGCGGTAGGATCGAACCGCTCCCCCCCAGTCCTTGGCGCTGAACCTGCAGTCGGCCTCGCGCAGGCCGGCGTCGACCGCATAACGGCTGTCGGGATAGCGTGACGAGAAGGTTTTGAAAGCATCCGCCGCGCCCCGGTAGTTGCCCGCTTTGTTGAGCGCCCAAGCCCTGCCGTACAGCGCCTCCTCAGCCAGCCTGTCGGCGGGAAACCGCTTGATGAGACGGGCATAGCTTGCCTCAGCGCCCACCGGATCTCCCATGGCGTAGCGAGCCTCACCGAGCCAGAACAGACCTTCTGCAGCGCGTCCGCCCTCCGGAAAGCTCTCCAGAAGTTGTTCCAGGCGGCTGACTGCTTCAGTGTGCCGATTGAGTTTATGAGCCAGATAACCGGCGCTGAAGAGCAGCTCCTCCCTGTCGGCGGGCTTTGGGTCGTGATCGAGCCCGGTGGTGCAGGCTTCGAGTGCCGCGGCGAGATCTCCGGAAGCCTCGTACGAAGCGGCGAGGAGGCGCTGGGCGTCAGCCAGATCCAATGCGTCCCGGGGGGCTTTCACCGCCCGCCGAAGCGTGCTGACGGCGTTGTCGTGCTCCCCGCGGCGCAGTTGCTCGCGACCGATTTCCAGCAGCGCCCGCCATCTCTCGATGCTGTCCGGATAATCCCCGACGACCCTGCGCCAATCTTCAAGCGCCCTGTCGTAATTCCTGTCGTTCAATCGCGCCAGTCCGGCTTCAATCAGCGAGCGGGGAGCGATATCGTGATCCGGAAAGCGGTCCGCCAATGCTTCAAGACTGCCGGCGGCATCTGACCAGTTGCCGCGCTCCAGTTCCAGCCAGCCCAGGGCGAACAGAGCCTGAGGCGCCGGGTCCGACGTCGAGTCCGCGGTGATCACACCGCGGTAATAGTCCGCCGCTTCGGAGTTTCTTCCCGCCTTGTATTGTATCTCGCCCAGCAGGAAGTTGGTGTGACGCCTGACGTCGGGCGGCAGATCGCCCTGCAGGGCGTCTTCGAGCAAACCGGCGGCTTCGGCGTAACTTCCCCTGCTGTACAACAGGTGTCCGGAACGATAGCGGGCTCGCCCGGCCGGATCGGAATCGGGGTACCGCTTCCATATAAGTTCATAGGCGGCCAGTGCGGCGGTGGTGTCACCGCGGTCTTCCTTGATGAATCCGGTCGTGTAAGCCGCCCAGGGCGCATAGGCATGATCGGTGTACTTTTCGACAAGGGTTCGGTAGCAATTCAGCGCGGTGGCGGTGTCTCCGGCGCTCAGCGATGCCTCCCCCTTCCAGTACCAGGCGTCCGGGATCAGCGGCGATGCTGTGTGATGGTTGATCAGATGGTCGAACCTCCCGACGGCGTCGATTTCATTGCCGGACTGGAACAGAGACTGCCCCAGCCTGAGTTCGGCTTCATCAGCCAGGGGATGGAAGGGGTAATGGATCCGGAACTTCTCCATGGCTGACCGGCAAGCCTGCCAGTCGCCCTGCTGGAACGAGCACTCCCCGAAGAGGTAAAGCGCCTGCGGGGCGCGGTCGGCGTCAGGATGGCGCAGCAGGAATTCGTTGAAGCGCGCGGCCGCCATCTGGTAGAGCCCGTCGCGGTACAGACCGACCGCGTAAGCGAAATCCTTGTCCGTTGAACTCCGGGTCGACCCCGCCTGAGCGAACAGGAGAGAGCCGCTGATCGCACCTGATGCCAGGATTGCCGCCAGCAATCCGAACAGCAGTGACCTGTAAGGCTTCCCCCGGGTTTGACTCAGGTTCTGCATGTGGATGATATGGTCACATTCATTGATCGTACTAATATATGGTTGTGTTTGGGGAGTGTCAAGGTACGCGGGTTGCAGACATGAACGAGGGACAATTGTCATTAGTGTCTGTTGAAAAAGTCCCCCGTGTGTCATGCCTGCGGAGGCAGGCGCCCGGGAAAGAGTCCGTAAATACTTGTAAAAAAGTGGATTCCTGTCTTTGCGGGGTTGACGTTGTGAGATGTAATCCGGGATAATCCTCCGCGGGAATGACAGAGTGAGATAAATCTCGGACAACGGAGTACTTTTACAACGGAAGCTAATCAATTAAGACAGTGCCGTTTGATGTACGGGATTACGTTCGAATATCACTTGATTTCAGCGGAATTATATAGATATATTGAACGTCATGCCAGGACAGCTAAATATATCATCCCGCTGCGGGTACTGATGGATCCCGGTGACAGGGGCGTTCTGAAGCGATTCGGGACCTATTTCAGGCCTTACAAGCTCAGAATGATCGTCTCGTTGGCGGCGGCGGTCGTAGTCGCGCTGGCTGACACTTCGATCGCACTCATCGCCAGTCTGATAACCGACCTCTTCAGCGGCATCGCTCATTCAGCGTCATCCGGCGTTCCGCTGGAGATTCACTTCATCCGCGAGAAGTTCGGCTTCACACTCTACAACTTCACCATCAGCCAGGCCGGGCAGGTCGAATCGATGCTCTGGATCATCGCGGCGGCAACCATGGTGATCGTGATTCTGAAGGGCGTCTTTCACTTCACCAAGGAATACCTCATGTGGGGGATAACCCATCGCATCATCATGAGGCTCAAGCAGGATCTCTTCGGGCGTATAGTGCATTTTCCGCTCTCGTTCTTCGACCGCGAAAAGTCCGGCGACGTGGTGTCGCGCGTGACCTACGACGTCACTCAGGTCGAGAACTCGATCCGTTCGGCGGTGATTCTCGTCAAATCGATCATCTATGCGACGATATTCGTCACGGCGATGTTCCTGATGGAATGGTCGCTGACGCTTTTCGCACTGGCGGTTTTCCCGATGTCGGGCATACTGATCAAGCTGTTCGGCGATCGCGTGCGACGGATCAGCCGCAGCGTGTCGCTCAACGTTGCGGACTACACGGCGTTTCTCAGCGAAGCAATCGGCGGAGCGAAAGTGATCAAGGCTTTCGGGCGGGAAAAAGCCAGGGAGGCGCTTTTCAGTAGCAAGGTCAAGGACAACTACCGCTTCAACATGAAGATAGCCCGGCTGGCTACGCTCCATTCCCCCGTGCAGGACATCTTTTCTTCGCTCGGCATGGCGGGCGTGGTGGTTTTCTGCGGCTACCGGATACTATACGGCGGAATGTCCTTCGGCAACCTGGCCGGCTTTCTCGTCCTGCTGTTCAACGCCTACAAGCCGATTAAGACGCTGGGCGAAGCGAACGTGGTTCTGCAACGGGCGATTGCCTCCGGGCGGCGGATATTCAACCTGATTGACCAGCCGGATGAGGCGAGGATCATCGGGTCCGGGAGTAAAAGGTTGTCTGAAGTCAGGGGGAGGCTCGAGTTCAGGGATGTAAGTTTCAGTTACGAGGAGGGCACGCCGGTTCTGCGCGGCGTAAACCTGACGATCGAAGCGGGCGAGACACTGGCCCTGGTCGGTCCGTCGGGGGGCGGCAAGTCGACGATGGTCAGCCTGATCCCAAGGTTCTATCCGTTAGGGGAGGGAATGATTACGCTTGACGATATCGACATCGCCGACTTCGACCTGGACTACCTGCGTCGCCAGATGGCGATTGTGCCGCAGGAGACGGTGCTGTTCTCCGGAACGGTCGAAGAGAACATCCGGCTCGGCAGACCGGACGCGTCTCCGGCGGAGATCATCGAAGCCGCGCGGGCGGCGAACGCGCACGATTTCATTGAAAAGTTTACCAATGGATATAATACCGAGGTCGGCGAGCGGGGCGTCCAGTTGTCGGGCGGGCAGCGGCAGAGGATAGCGCTGGCGCGCGCCATCCTGCGCGACCCCAAGATCCTGCTGCTGGATGAGGCTACTTCGGCGCTGGACAGCGAATCCGAACGGCTGATCCAGGAGGCGCTCGACAGCTTCCGCCGCGACCGGACGACGATAATCATCGCTCACCGCTTGTCGACCGTTAAGTCTGCGGACAGGATTGCGGTGATCGTTGAAGGTGTCCTGGTCGAGATCGGTCCGCACCAGGAATTATACAATAAGGGCGGCGTTTATCGCAAGCTGTGCGACCAGCAGTTTGTGGGGTGATTCCTAATTCTTAATTTATTTATGCCACCTTTCGGTTTGATTTTGCACACGATTTCCAAAATTGAAATAAATAAATGCGCGTTCTGATCGCCGTTGCCCATGGCGGCGTCTATTCCGGCGGCGCCCACCAGGCGCTTTACCAGTTGCGGGGACTGAAGCATGCCGGCGTGGAGGTCATGGCTGTCTGGGGTCCGGATGATGAAGGCGACCCAAACGGTCTGGATCGACTTAAAAGCCTGGACATTCCCCTCGAAATCATTCCGATCAACAGACAGCTTGATATCGACACTCTGAAGCGGTTCCGCAAGGCGATGACATCCTTCAGGCCGGACGTGGTCGAGTGCTTCAAGAGCGGCGCGCAGTACCACGCTCTGTACGGCGGCATCGGTCTGAAGCGGCACGCCCTCGTCTTCTATCGCGGCATCAGCCGCCGGATGGACATCTGGCAGGGGCTGAAATACCGGCTGCGGCGCGTCGATCGGGTCATCGCCAACAGCCGGGCGCTGAAGCGGATCATGTCAGATACTGGAAAAATCCCGGCGGATAAGATCGACTGCGTCTACAACGAGTACGACCCTGCCTGCAGTGATCCTGAGGCTGTCGATGCGACCGGGCTCCGCCGTGAGCTTGATGTACCTGAAAATGTGCCGCTTGTCACCCAGCTCGGCAACTGGTCGACATGGCGCGGTCAGGATGTCACGCTTGAGGCGGCAGCCGCGCTGAAGGCGGGAGGCTATGGTTTCCACCTGTTGTTCGCCGGACGGGACACGGACAGGCTGCAGGCAAAGGTTGAGGAGCTGGATTTGGGTGATGCGGTAACCCTGTCACCTTATCGCAGGGATCCGGAACGGGTGTTGAAGGCTTCCGACATCGCGGTCAACGCCTCGACCAGCCACGAGAGCATGTCCGGCGCGCTGGTCAACGCTCACGCGCTGGGCGTTCCGGCTGTGGCGTCCGATCTGGCGGGCAACGGCGAGGTAGTCGAGGATGGTGTGACCGGATATTTGGTGCCGCCGGGCGATGCTGAAGCATTGGCCGGAAGGCTGTCGAAGATGCTGGACATGGACGTTGAGCGGTTGTCGGCGATGGGTTCGGCAGCCAGGGCGCGAGCCGTGAAGCTGTTCTCATCGGAAGCGCGCACCCGGCGCAGGCTGGAGGTGTATGAAAGAGCGATTGAGCACAGGAAGCGCGGACACTGCTAACATCAGGCTTATAGTCAATAGGGCTCGATAGATCGGCCCCTACGCGACCACAACCGGCGGTTGATAGATCTATATGACAGCTCCGGGATTCTCCGTTCGAAAAGCGGGACAATTCCTTCCCCGGTGTGATAACGCTCACTTGACAACCTCTTATTATGTCTGTATCTTAACTATGTGTTGATATTATCCGATAATAATGCAATGACAGAATGATTTTCCCGGGTCATGTTCTCTTCAGTGGGGCGGGACTCCGCGCCTGTCATATTACGGTTTTCAGTGATGAATGTTAAGGATAAATCATTTAATAAGGACGCCGACTGAAGTCGGCGCTCCCCGGTCGGCGCTCCCCATTGCACAGTTGCTTCCATTATTGGGGAGGAACGACTTCAGTCGTCCGAATATCTCCACATATTGAATTTACAATAAATAGTTAAAGAAAATTTCAAGGTGATTATAAACACATTTCTGTCAAGCTTGGAGTTGTCATGAGTTTACGTTTCTCATACGCAATAATTCTTCTGGTTTCCAGCGCGAGTTTATTGCAAGCCCAGGAATGGACGACGCTGAACAACGGCCTTAACAACCGCCAGGTTTACTGCATCGCCGCAAATCCTGACGATCCCGACGAAATATACGCCGGCACGGAGGGCGGACTGTTCCACTCTACCAACGGTGGCGAACGCTGGAACAGTATGCTGGGAGGTCTGCCGGTACGTTCGGTCTGGGTTTCGGATGACGGCAACACCGTTTTGATCGCACGAGCCGGTGGATCGCGCTCCGACGGCATCTGGATTTCACAGAACGGCGGCAATTTCCGGGTGCTGACCTGGATAATGTATCCCTATTCGATAGCGGTCGATCCGGAGAATGACGACCATATCTTCGCAGGTTCGCGCGATCGGGGATTTATTTATACCCTTAACGGCGGCGGTCAGTGGACCGAAGCTAACCAGGATTTGGGCAGTCCGGTCTACCACCTTGCCGTGAAGAACCTCGACGATGAAACATACCTGTTTGCCTCCACCGGCGACGGGCTCTTCGTCAGTCCGGTCGGCGATGATGATATCGAATGGGAGGAAACCGGACCGCTGGACAACCATCCCACCCTTCAGACGGCGTTCAGCTTCGACGAGGATGAGGGCTTATTCGCCGGTACGGGCGACGAGACCGATTCGGACGGGCTATTCTATTCCGGTAATCTCGGTGAAGATTGGGAGGTATCCAGATGGTGTCATTACGTCTATGCCGTTGAAACCATGCCGGCATTGGTTGTAATGGCTTCCGGGGAGATCGGCGTATTGAGATCATACAACAACGGCAATGACTGGACGGAGATGAACCAGGAGCTGGACGACTTCCACATCAACGACCTGCTGCTCCTCGAGCGCGACGATGAACTGTTCTGCTATGCCGCCCACGACGGCGACGGCGTCCTCGTTTATCCGGTTCCGGTTGAGGGTGAACCGCTCGAGCCGTTCCAACTGCTGATTCCCGCCGACGGAGACACCGTCCTGCCCGACCGCGAGCACGAGATACCTTTCGCCTGGCAGCCTGCAATCGATCCCGATGACGATGAAGTCACATACGAGTTCTATTTCGACTTTATCGACGATGTGCCCTTTGCTGAGGAGTTGGAAGACACCACCTGGGTGTGGGATCTTGATGATTGGGACCTTGAAATGCCGATACCGTTCGGCGAGATTAATACCTGGTGGGTTGTCGCGGTGTCGAGGGATGACACACGGGAGTGCGAAGAGAGGTTCGAGTTCTTCCTGCAGGAGCCGGATTGGCCCCCCGAACCTTTCGACCTACTCGAACCTGCCAACGAGGACACGATCGAGTTTACGTTTGCGACATTCAGGTGGCAGAGAGCGACGGATGCGAACAACGACGAGGTTTCCTACGAGTTCAGGATTGGTCACGTGGAGGAAGAGCCGTACGTCGCCGAGCTGGATACAACTGTACTGACGATCGGTCTGGACACGCTGGGCATCGACCTGAATCCCGGCGATATCGCCGAATGGTATGTTGTCGCCATGTCAACGGACACCACGACGGAGTGCCGCGAGCGGTTCCGGTTTACATACCTGCCGCGGGATCATCCGCCGTCGTCGTTCAGCTTGTTGGAACCGCCGGACCGCGACTCGCTGGCGACGGCGTTGATAACCTTCAGGTGGGAGGCTTCGCACGATCCCGATCCGAACGATGAGGTTTACTACGACTGGATTATCTCTCAAGGCAGGGGAACGTATAATCTGGAGTTGGACACTACTGTCCTGACCATCGACATCGACACAACCGATTTCCTTTACACGAGTGCTTATCCGATCAACTGGATGGTGATCGCGATCTCTGACACGATGAGAACCTGGTGCAACGAGCCCTTCGAGTTTACGATTCTCCCGCACGGCGTGAAGGAAGCTGAAACTGTGCCGGCGGATGGTTTCCGGCTGCACCCTGCGTATCCGAACCCGTTCAATTCGCTGACAAACATTCAGTATCAGCTGCCTTCACCCGGTCATGTCGTAATCACGATTCTTGACATCGAGGGTCGTGAACTGAAGAGGCTCGTAGATGGACGAATTGAAGCCGGTCATCATCGAACGGTATGGGATGCCTCCAACCTGCCGTCGGGGTTGTATTTCGCTCGATTTAATGCGGATAAAAAAACCATGACTCAGAAGGTTATGCTGGTTAAATACTTTTTATTTACAATTATTTGCATCGCATTAACTGCGAACGCAGACCTTTTCGCTCAAGACCGCGAGAATGTCGAGCTCGTGAGCCAGTCTGTGCTTCACTGGTTCAGCGCTGAGGAAATTGTTGTTCAGGATCGATATGCTTACATTACAACCGGTCTATCCGGTCTGCAGATATTCGATGTATCCAATCCTGAAAACCCGGAACCTGCCGGTTATTACGATTACCCTGATAACGCCTCTGACCTGGCGGTAGATGGAAACTATGCATATATTGCGGATGATACAACCGGTCTATGGATTATAGACATCTCAAACCCGCGTACGCCTGAAACTGTATCATTGGTTGACCTGCAAGGACGCGTTATTAGGGATGTAGCAGTTCAGGACGGGATCGCTTTTGTTGCAGCCGATGGGTTCGGCGTTATCGATGTAAACGATCCTGAAAATTGGGACATACTACGACATATTGACACCCTGACATGTTATAATGTCTG
>JALGVR010000163.1 GCA_025774605.1 bacterium
ATGGCGCTCTTCAGCGTAAGAAAAGGTCTCAAAGTCAAAGAAGAGACCGCCTCCCAGGCAAGAGAGCCGCTCATCCCGGCGATAAAATCTGCCGTCTGGGAGATTCCACTGCCGCTGATAGTAGTCGGTGGAATCTACGGAGGTTTTTTTACGGTCACAGAGGCCGCGGTGGTAACCGCCGCCTATCTGGTTGTGGTCGAGTGCTTTATCATCAGGGATATCAACCCGGTAAAAGATCTCCCGCACGTTCTAACCAAGAGCAGCGTGCTGATCGGAGGGATACTGGTGATTCTCGGCGCTGCGCTGGCGCTGACTAATTTCCTTGTATATGCTGACGTTCCAACAACTTTACTGGCTTGGATCAAGGTCTTGGTCAAGAGCCGCCTGGCTTTTCTACTGCTGTTGAATGTCTTCCTGTTGATGGTCGGCTTCCTGATGGATGTCTTCTCCGCGCTGGTTGTCGTAGTTCCTCTGATACTGCCGCTGGCTCTGGATTACGGTGTCAATCCCATACACCTGGGAGTTATTTTTCTTGCCAACCTCGAGATAGGATACTGTACGCCGCCGGTGGGATTGAACCTGTTTATTTCCAGTTTCAGGTTCCAGCGACCGATCCTGGAGCTGTACAGGGCTGCACTGCCCTTCCTGGTTATACAACTGCTGATACTTGTTTTAATCACGTATATCCCTGGACTATCATTGTATCCGGTTGAACTTTTACAACCAAAATGAACCTTCGAAGAGATGTGAAGTCGGATACCGAACGAAACACCTGGCTCCTTATTCCCGCTTACAACGTCGAAGCGTATCTGGGCAGGCTGCTGCAGGAGGCTTTGCTGTACCTGACGGCTCAAACGATCCTGGTGGTTAATGACGGTTCAACTGACAACACGGCGGGTGTCGCGGAATCCCATCATGTTAATCTCATCTCACATCCCCGGAACAGGGGAAAAGGTGCTGCACTGAGGACGGGATTTGATTACCTTCTTGGAAGGGGAGCCGAATGGGTGATCACGATCGACGGCGACCTGCAACACGACCCGTCAAGATTACCGGATTTCATCGAGCAGGCTGAGCTTGACGATCACGACATTATTATCGGGACCAGACAGCGCAAGGTGGGCGGGATGCCGTGGGACAGACGCTTCTCAAACTGGGCAACCAGCCTTATACTGTCGATTGTAACCGGTCAGAAGGTCAGTGACAGCCAGAGCGGATATCGTTTGATCCGCTGCAGGATGTTGAAGGGAATGGAGTTCAGATGCACCGGTTATGACTTCGAAACCGAGATGTTGCTGAAACTCAGCAGGGTCGGCGCCCGGATAGGTTCGATAGAGATTCCGACCATCTATGATGGCGCGCCGAGTACAATCAACAGCGTTAAAGATACTCTGAAGTTTTTGAAAGTTATCTTAAGGTTTATTTTAACTAAAAAGTGACCCCTTTCCAGCGGAGGGACAGGAATTAAGGCGGAACATCTGATGCTGGATCATGGAAACAATATCTAACCGGGCTTCCCATAGAACATGACAATCGATGATAAACTGACCGCCATGGTCAACTATCAACTCACGGCAAGAGGCATCACCGACAGCCGGGTTCTGGATGCAATGAGCCGTGTCAAGCGTCATCTATTCGTTCCCGATGAGGAGAAAGGATTTGCCTATGATGATCGACCGCTGTTTATTGGCTCGGGTCAGACCATTTCCCAGCCCTATATTGTCGCACTGATGACCGAAATCCTCGATGTCAAGGCGGATCATACCATCCTGGAAATCGGCACCGGTTCAGGTTACCAGACTGCAATACTTGCAGAATTGGGTCGTGAAGTGTACACCATTGAACGGATCAAAGCCTTACACACTCAAGCAGAAGAACGATTGACAGCGCTTGGCTATAAGAATATCCATTACAAGCTTGATGACGGCACAATCGGTTGGAAGGAACACGCGCCTTTCGACAGAATTATCGTCACAGCCGCCGCACCAGAGATTCCGGAAAGGTTATTCAGTCAATTGCAGGTGGAGGGCCGGATGGTCATTCCTGTCGGAGGAAAGATAAGACAGGATCTGCAGCTTGTGATAAAGCGGAGTAACGGTGATCGCAAAATCATTAACCATGGCGGATGTCTCTTCGTACCCCTGATCGGAAAGGAAGGGTGGCAGAATGACTGAAAGAATCGCCGAACTTTTCGTCGGCATGCCTAATGAAACCATAACAGTATGCCTGGCTGCGCTGCCGGTTACCGAGTTGCGCGGATCCATTCCGTGGGCAACTTTCGCCCTTAAGATGACCTGGCAGAACGCGTTGTTTTTCAGCGTTCTCGGAAATCTGGTGCCGGCGCCGTTCATTCTGTTACTACTCAAACCGGCAGAACGGTATCTGAGCCGCTGGGATACACTGGATAGGTTTTTTCAATGGTTGTTTGCCAGAACCCGCCGCCGCGGCAGGGTTGTTGAGCGGTACAAGGCGCTCGGTTTGATGCTGTTCGTGGCAATTCCACTTCCGGTGACGGGCGCCTGGACGGGATCGGTGGCCGCACACGTGTTTGGAATCAGGTTTACACCGGCGTTGACATATATCGCTGCAGGCGTTTGTATAGCCGGCATAGTGGTTACCCTCGCTTGCCAGGGTCTTCTGGGTTTCTGGGATTTGAGCCAGAATTTCCAGTTGTAATCAGTACCTTCAGATAAAGTCCCAAAGACAAAACCAAAGGAGTATTGACATGGCTGAGAGCGTTTACAAAGTGATCGAATTGATCGGAACGAGTGAGCAATCCTGGGAGGACGCCGCCAGGAAAGCTGTAGAAACAGCGGGAAAGAGTCTCCAGGACCTGCGGGTCGCCGAGATATCCAAGCTGGACATGAAGGTGGAGAACGACAAGGTTGTCGCTTTCCGCGCCAAGGTGAGCCTGTCCTTCAAGTTCAAGCAGGATTAACTCGACCGGAGACAGGCAGTTATTAAGGGGAGCAATTAATACCTGGGTTGCAGCATGGAGGGCGGACAGTCACGTCCACCCTAAAACTGCCACCATACGACCAGCTGGGCGGACAGGAATGTCCGCCCTCCGAGCCCAACTATAAGAACCCCTTCAATAAGTTTCCTGCATCAGCAAAGAGTCCATATCAATTTCTCCGTTTCCGGATATTGATACTTACCTGACGATTACCACCTTCCCGGTGCTGTTCCCGATCAGCCTGCCTTTGCTGAAGCAGGTGAAGAAGTATACCCCTGAGGGCATCATTCTTCCTGAACAGTCCCCACCGTCCCAATAGGCGGTGCTGCTGTCGTTTCCGTTCAGTTGCTTGACCAGACAGCCTTTGGCGTCGAAGAGAAGGATCTTGACCGGCGTCGGAAGAGACATGTTAAACCTTATCGTGACACCGCCGTTGGTTGGATTTGGGAATGCTTCAAAGGTAGATTGCGCGGGAAGGAATGTTACGTCCGAAATCGGTGGTGCTTGGCGCGGTGTC
>JALGVR010000008.1 GCA_025774605.1 bacterium
ACCTGCACGTAGAAGGTCACGTACGGCGGAAACCTGCCCTCTTCAGCCTGCCCGATGCCGCCGCCGATGCCGCCTTCACCGCCTTCCACCAGGATATAGTTCATCGCTTCATCGACCTTCATCTCCCAGTCGAACAGCTTGCCGTAGAACTCGCGGGCTTTGCCCATGTTTCCCGAAATAATCTCGAAATGCACTACCGGATTGCCCATTTTCCCTCCAATGGATTATTATGTCAATGTTGTTATACCGTCAATCGCGGAAGACTGACGACCATGATTTTCCGGCAGGGGAATTATACTATACATTTGAGCAATTGTCAATATGTGCAGGATAAATTATTTGTCTCGATTGAAAATTCTTCGCGAATTCACCCGAAGGGATATTACTCATCACTTGCAGATAGAAAACAACTTGGGTATATTCATCATATATCGTGAAGATATGGCAAACCTTGAGGAATATTTATCCGCACGCGCGGCGGTGAACTAATCCGGGTGGTGTTGAAAGAATGAGGATCTCTTCGAGAAGACAGTCTGACAGCTTTTCGCAGACAAACTACATCTGCAGGCTGGAGTGGGGGCGCGACGGCGCCAGAGCCGCTGAAGCACGCGGTGATATGATCGTGGTGGTCGACACGCTGTCGTTCTCCACGGCGGCGGTTACCGCGGTGCACCAGGGCGGTATAATCTATCCCAGCGTCGATCATGAGGACCAGGATGCCATAGCCGAGCGGAGTGGAGCCGAGAAGTCGGTTCGCCGTGACGATGTACCCAAGACTGGAAGGTTCTCGCTGTCATCCGAGACGTTTTTCAATCTCAAAGCCGGCACGAGTGTTGTACTGATGTCCCCCAACGGCGGCGCCTGTTGCCGATATGCCTCCAAGGCGCCGAAGCTGATGGTCGGTTCGTTTGTCAACGCGGAAGCGACCGGAAAGGCGGTTGCGGAGATTCTCGGTCAAACCGATCTGGCGGTGACTTTCGTCGCCTGCGGCGAGAGATGGCAGACTCCGATGGAGGACGGAGCGCTCAGGTTTGCGGTGGAGGACTACCTTGCCGCAGGAGCGATACTCTCTTACATAATGCACGATAAATCGCCTGAAGCCCGCGTCTGCGAAGCGGCGTTCACCAGCCTCGAGAATCAGCTCGACGAGATCATCTGGGAATGCACGAGCGGTCTGGAACTGCGCAACACCGGATATGGACACGATGTCAGTCACGCGGCGCAACTGAGCGTCTATGATACGGTGGTGGTTATGGACGGCGAACGACTGGTTGGAATGTAGCCCGTCAAATTACCAGGAAATCATAAATATCATTCCCCGGGGTTGTTATTCACTGTCCTTCTTTCCATCCAGCCGGGCATCTGTTTCGGCCGGTACTTTCCGAACAGGAGCGGGTAGAGCCATAACAGCGCCACCCTCGCCAGATGAGATCTCGCGGCAAACTTGACCGAAATCCTGTGCCACCACCTGTCCGGCAGCGACCAGGGACAACTCCCGATGCACATCCCGCAATCCGTCCCCACCCTGTTCCAGTAAGCTATACACTTGACATCGTCAATCTGCCACTTCCTGACACCCCTCACATCGGTCTTGTCCCCGGTTGTGATTGCACCGGAAGGGCAGGCTTCCGCGCAGAGCCTGCACATGCTGCAGAAATCCTGCATTCCCAGGTCAACCGGTTCATCGCGGACGAGCGGCAGATCGGTGGTCACGGTTGATAACCGCAGACAGTTGCCGAATTCACTCGTAACCAGGAAGCCGCAGCGACCGAGCTCGCCCAAGCCGCCATCGACGGCGATCGGCACCGGCAGCACCTGGTAGTTGCGGAAATGATGCGCCCGCGCCGGGTATCCCAGCATTCTTATGTACTGCGCCAGGACGACCGATACGACCGCCGACTGCATGTAAACCCTGCCCGTCTCGACCATCTCCGACGGATAGGGACCGGTCCTGATCAGATCAAGATCCTCATGAAAGCCAAGACTTATGGCGAAACGATGGTTCAGGTTTATCGGTTCGCCGCAGGTTTCCTGCGGAACGTTCCGCCTGCCGCGATGGCTGTAGACGTATGCCGGATTGAGCTCGCTTATCCCGACCAGGTCGGCGCCCAGGACTTGAGCGTAGGATTTAATCTTTTCGGTAAATCTCTCCGGGGTCAGCTTGATGGTCTTCCCGACAGGTGTGCCGTCAACCGCATCCGGCGATCCGATTCGGGTCATAAACCAGGACGACGCGTCGAACATGTCGAAATCAGCCGGGTGAATGCCCTGTCCGAAGCCGCCGAGCGATTTGAAATACCTGTCGCGTTCCAGAAGCTCAGGGTGACGGGAATAGTACTCCACAGATTCCGGCGTGCCTTCAGCCAGATCCCTGCGGGAAAATACATTGTCGCGCTCGTCAAATCTTGCCGTCATGTTCATCACCCGTGCCACAGTTGTACGGCTAACCCAGACCGATCCTGTCCTTGACCCTGCGCAGGACTCCCTCGGCTATCGGTCTGACCTTGTCCGCGCCTTTCTTCAGCATGCTTTCGAGGTACGCCGGGTCGGCGGTGATCTCCCTGTAACGCTCCTGCAGCGGCTTCAGCCCTTCGATAACCAGTTCGGCAAGCTCTTCTTTCAACACACCGTACCCCTTTCCCTGGAAGTGAGCCTCGATCTCGGACCTGCTCTTCCCGCTGAACAGTTCGTAGATCGTCAGCAGGTTGTTTATGCCCGGGCGGGATTCGTTGAAGAGGATATCGCGGTGCGAGTCGGTGGTGGCGCGCTTGATTTTCATTCTTATTTCATCAGGCGAATCGAGCAGGTAGAGGGCGTGCCCCTGACCGGTTTCGCTCTTGGACATCTTGCAGGTCGGATCGTCGAGTCCCATGATGCGGGCGCCGACCCTGGGTATCACCGGCTCGGGGATCACGAAAACATCGCCGTACATGGAGTTGAAACGCTGGGCGATATCACGCGCCAGTTCAACGTGCTGCTTCTGATCCTCCCCGACCGGCACGTAGTCTGATTCGTAGATCAGTATATCCGCCGCCATTAAAACGGGGTAGTCGAGAAGCCCCGTGCTGATAATCTCATGCCTGGCGGATTTATCCTTGTACTGCGTCATCCTCTGCAACCAACCGAGCGGCGTGACGCAGTTGAGAATCCAGGTCAACTCCGTGTGCTCCTTGACGTGCGATTGAACAAATACCACGGAGAGCTCCGGGTCTATACCGATCGCCAACAGAAGCCCGGCGAGCTCCCGTGTTTTTTTCCGCAGTTCACCGGTCTCCTGAGGAACGGTGATCGAGTGCAGGTCCACGATGCAGAAGATGTTGTCGAACTTATCCTGTGATGCGACCCAGTGTTTCATCGCCCCAAGGTAGTTGCCGATATGAATGCTGCCGGTCGGTTGAATTCCCGACAGAACGCGCTTTTTCATGATTTTATGCTCGATGTTTCTTTTATTGATTTGACAATTCCCCATGCCACCCCTCTGCAATCGGCGGTATAAATAGGGAGATCACTTGATACGTGCGTCACCTGTTGAGGAGTGGCATCGCATGCTTGATATTATCGGGCGGCTCACACAACCGGAAACCTACTTTTCCCGGAACTGGACATTAATCGGCACCCCGTTGAAGCCGTATTTGTCGCGGATCAGCTTTTCCACGAACCGCCTGTAAGGCTGCCTGATCAGCCCGGCATGCCGGGTGAAGAAGATAAACCTTGGCGGTGCGTCCTGTGTCTGTGTTCCATATTTTACACGTATGTATTTACCCTTTACGGCGGGAGGGGGAGTTCTTGCCAGTTCCGGTCCGATATCACCGTTGAGCCTGGAAGTGGGTATGTGTTTGTCACGCTCAGCCTTGACGTTCAGCGCGCTTTCAATGATTTTGATCGATCTTCTGCCGGTCAGCGCGGAGATGAACAGCGTCGGCACCCATGACAGCGAAGGCGCCTTGCGCTTCCATTCGGCGATCCAGCGGTCGGCGCCCCTGGGATCCTTCTCCACCGCGTCCCACTTGTTCACGCCCATAATAACGCCGACGCCGGATTGTGCCGCCTGGTTGATCAGCCGGACATCCCCCTGAGTAAACCCGATTACCGCGTCGATCAACACAACGGCGACGTCGCATCTTTCCAGCGCGCGCAGGGCTCTGAGCGTACAATAGAACTCCAGTCCCTGTTGATGGTAACGCTTGCGCCTGAGTCCGGCGGTGTCAATCAGCCGGATCCTCCGCCCGTGGTACTGAATGATCGTATCGACGGCATCCCTGGTCGTGCCGGGGATATCGGACACGACCATCCGCTCGGCGCCCGCCAGCCGGTTGACCAGAGAGGACTTGCCGCTGTTGGGCGCGCCGATAATCGCCAGAGACAGGTCCTCCTCAGCCGGCGCAGCGGGAAGCTGCGGCTTCAATTCCCTCAACCGTTGCGCAACATGGTCCAGCAGGTCGCCCATCAGGTATCCGGTCTGGGCTGAAACGGGAAGTGGCTCGCCCATGCCTACACTCTGGAGTTCCCAGGCCATGCCGACCTTGGTCGCGTCGTCGACCTTGTTGGCGATGAATATCACCGGAACATCCTTTCGGTTCAGAACCCGCGCCAGCTCAAGTTCAACGTCGGAGAAACCGGTCTCAACATCCGCCAGGAAGAGAACCAGGTCGGCTTCCTCAGCGGCGATCAGCGTCTGTTCGGTGACGGCGGCTGACAGCTCATTCCCGGCCCTGGCGGGCAGATATCCACCGGTGTCGATCAGGGTGAACGAGACGCCGTCCCATTCGGCCTCGGCGTAATGACGGTCGCGGGTTACCCCCGGCTTGGGATCGACGACCGCCTGCCTGCGGCGGATTATCCGGTTGAAGAGGGTGGATTTGCCCACGTTGGGCTGACCGACTATGGCTACTATGGGTAAAGGCATTGCCTCTCAGAAAGAAATGAGGTTAGAGAGACCGCTGTCCTTCCAGCCCGACCCCTCTAACCTCGATTGAGCGGCTGACGGGTTTCGAACCCGCAACTTCCAGCTTGGGAAGCTGGTACGCTACCAATTGCGTCACAGCCGCATCGGGTACACTTGCGAAATTATAGGATATTCAGCGATCGATGTCAACGATAAATTGAAACGGAAAGGGCGCGGAAGCATTAAACAGGCTCACATGCAAAGCTGAACCTATGGCAAACATGTAAAGATGTACTCCTCGGTCTTCATCCGCCTCGCCTGCCCAAGCTTGGAATGTTCGGACGAGATCCGTTTCACTTCAATCTTCTTCCGGGGATAAAAGCCCCTTAATATCTTCACGAAAGCCTTCTGGTCCGGGATGATTCCCCCTCTCGAATAACTGATGACCAGCGTGGTTCCGGCGGCGCGCGCTGTCTTGCAGACGATCCCCAACGCGCCGGCGACCTTTTCCTTGTGCGCAAACGGCGACTGATGACGGTCTGTCCGGTAGCGCCCCGCGTGACTGATCTCGGGGTAGTCGTATCGAACCAGCGTCTCTATCAGATGGTAGAACCGTGAATAATGACCCTGCGAGTAAGGTGGATCAAGATAAATCACTCTGGCTTTACGGATATACTCATGCACCTCCTCCATGAATACCTCGTAGTCTTCGTTCTTTGTGATGTGGGGCGTGAAACGTGAATCCTGTTCCGCCAGATTCTCCTCGAAGCTCCTCACCTTCCTGAGAAACAGCTCAAGCAGAGGAATCCTGCGCTGAGTGATAAGGTAATTGCAGTTCTTTTGGTTTACCCGGGGGAAAGCCGCCCAGTGTCCCGGCCCGGGGTTGGCGCGGCTCAATACCCCAATCAACGCCGAAAGCAGCAGGCAGCGGAGTTCGAAGCTCCGGTAACCTTCATTCTCATGGTCCGGTATCCACTCGTCGCACAGCTTGTCTGTCGCGTAGCGCAGGGAGTCGATTTCCGCACACTGCCTGACACCGAGATAACTGTTCGGATAGTAGAGCGAAAAGAGATTGTACGGCTCCAGTTTGTTCAGAGTCCGGTAAGCCTCAACCCGTTGTCGACTGAACGTTATCAGATAATCCTCGTCCCAGCCCGGAGGTCGTTCAGGACGCATGAAATATGGGTATGATTCGCAGAAATCACGGTACTCGGTCCAGGTGGTGTGCCTGTTGCTTTTTGTGGACAGCAATGATCGTTCGACACTTAAACCGGGACCGAACAACTCCTCGAGATGCCGCATGTTCACGGTGTAATAACGCTTGAAATGGTTCAGCGCCTCGCCGTCGAAGCGCGGGTCGGGCTTGTAGTTGAGCAGTGTCTGACCGATGACCATCGAATAGCGCTGGATGTCATTGGCAACAATCCGGCAGCGGCTCTTCAGTGCAAAGCCGATGGTGTGAGTGCCCGCCATGAGGTCGACGATGATGTCGCCGGGGTCTGTCAGCCTCTCGAGTTCCGCGGCTATGAAGGGAAGTATCGCCTTCTTCGAACCCATGTACTTTGTCACCACCAGGGTCGGATAACTGCTCCCGTCGGAGATTTCCTGTTGGTTTGTATTGTTGTTCATTGAATTATAATTACTTGGTAATTGTTATAATCCTGGTCGGATCCGTGCTGAAACGCCCTGAAATATAGTAATTCAGTCGGTGATAGTCAAGCGGTTCAACGATTGCGGATCCGATTTGAAGCGGTTGTTCGAATTTATCCGCTTGCCTCGAGGCGGGTTTGACATTATATTTCGACCGCTTGATTTCCATGTCATCAGTGAGGAGCCCTATCAGCGTGAAATATGTAACAGGCGTAAAAATTTACACGGATGGAGCCTGCCGGGGCAATCCCGGTCCCGGCGGATGGGGGGCTGTCATGTTGTACCGCGACAGGGTCAGGGAGCTGTCCGGCGGTGACCGTCATACCACCAACAACCGCATGGAGTTGACCGCGGTCATAAAGGCGCTTGCGGAGTTGCGAAAGAGCGCCGAGATCGACGTGTACTCTGATTCCAGTTACGTCGTGAAGGGTATGACCGGCTGGATACATGACTGGAAACGCCGCGGCTGGAAGAGGGCCTCGGGGAGCCTGGAGAACGTCGATCTGTGGCGTGAACTGGCTGAGCTTGCCGATCTGCACCGCATACGCTGGCACTGGGTGCGGGGGCATTCCGGCGATCCGCTGAACGAGCGGGCCGATGAACTGGCGAAAACGGCGGTTCCATCCGTGAAAGATAGAGAAAAAACAGAGAATCCCACCCCCTGGTGATTATAATACTATTTTTGGCCCTTCGTTTGCGTATATATGTTAAAATCTTTCATTTTTCGATCATTTCTGCGGGGATTGTCATGTGCCGGCAGGTTTAACTGCCGATTTGGCAGTTTGTGTTGCGGGTTGACATTGCCGCGGAGTTTAAAGGAGACAGTCATGTCCAATGAAATAGTGTTGAGCGACGCAGATTTTGACAAGATCATAAGTGAATCGGAGGTTCCGATCCTGGTTGATTTCTGGGCGCCGTGGTGCGCGCCTTGTCGTTTCGTCAGTCCCGTCCTGACCGAGATCGCCGAGGAACGTACCGGGGCATTGAAGATCGGCAAGCTGAACGTCGATGAGAATCAGGCGGTGGCTGCGAAATTCGGTATCACCGGCATTCCGACCATGATCATGTTCAAGAACGGCGAACCGGTTGAACGCATTGTCGGGGCGATGCCCAAGCCGATGCTGGAACAGGCTATCGAACCGCACCTGAGTTGAGACGAGGGGTTTTGGCAATCCTGAATGCCCGCAGCTGGATGTGATCTCAGTCTGCGGGCATTCTTTCTCTTACATGGACAAAGGGGGGGGCGCCGATAACATTTAACGATAATGAACTTGACCTTTCCGTTTTTTGCGCTTATATTTCAAAGTTACGTTAAAACCTGTCTTACCGGTAACTTTCGCGGTAATGGATGGAGGCTGAATGATCAAAGTCATATCTTTTTAAGGGTAGTGCATGCCTTATATTAAAATTCGAGATGGAGAAAATTTCGACCGCGCCTTCAGGCGTTTTACCAAGGCTTGCGAGAAATGCGGGCTGATGGCGGAGATCCGCAAACACCAACGCTACATGAAACCATCTGAAGCGCGCAAGCGTAAATCAGCCGCAGCTCGACGCAAGATGAAGAAGATGATGCGTATGCAGCAGCGCTCCATGATGAGGTAAAACTGATCAGGGGCGGCGTGATTGCATGAGGTTTGAAAGCGCGGCGGTTGACGTGGATTGCTGTCAGGCTTTCCTGTTTTTTGTTTTGGGTTCACGATGACCGTTTATGATATTATCATCCTGGTGGTGATGGGGATATTTTCCCTGTGGGGATTATGGCGGGGCATCATTCGCGAAGCGTTTGAAGCAGCCGGCCTGATAATCGGTCTGCTTGCCGCCCGTCAGTTCGCTCCCGGGCTGGGCGCGCACATCCCACCCCGGGCGGTTCCTCAACTGGTTCGAACGATTGCCGTATCGATAATCATCCTGCTGGCGGTCTACCTGGTGGTCAAGTTCGTCGGGATGCTGGTGAGAAAGATCGTCCGGCACGGACCGGTGAAATCGATGGATCGTCTGGGCGGATTTATCATCGGAGCAGTCAAGGGAGCCCTGCTGATACTGGCTCTGGCGGTTATTGCCGCATTTATGCCGTTCGGCGGAAAGTTGGACTCGGTCGCCGGTGATTCGCCGCTGTTCGGGACGACCATGAAGGTGGCCGGATCGCTGGCGCATCGTTATAAGAAGGCGTTGGGAACCGGTGTGAGGAAACAGACAGCGCGAGCCGTCGCGGCTGTCATGAAGAAGACCGGTGATGATCGTAAGTTAAAAAGGGCCGCTGAAGGCGTGGCAACCGCAGTGAAGCCGGTGACGGCCGGCATGAGCGGATCAGCCGGTGAGATCACCGGCATCAGCATTCAACTCGACAGGCTCTCGCCGGAAGCTGACCGTCTGGTTAAGGAAATTCTGAAGGACAAGAATTACCTGGGTTTGAGCGCCGGCTTGATGTATGATAAGCTGAAGGCATCGGGAACTGTCGTCGATATTGACTTGAGCGAACTCGATTCCGACGCGCGCCGGGCGGCGTTGCTGCTTCTCGAAAATCCCGCACTCACCGACGTCGACCTGGATAAACTGTCGAGCGAAACCGGCGTCGACCTGCACAGACTGGCGGAACAATTCAAATCGCAAGCCAGGAAATAACCCCGGATCAAGTTCCTTCCAAACCGGTATAACTCATCCTGAATCGATGGAACAAACCCTCAAAGCCCTTGAATTCAACAGAATCCGCGACGTGCTTGTCAGCCTGGCGGTCAGCGAAGAGGGTCGGGTGCGTCTGGCGGCGCTTGCGCCCGCTAAATCGGCGGAATGGGTGCGGCTGGAGCTTTCAAGGGTTGAAGAGGTTCGGGGCTTCTTGGATCGCGGCGGCGGTTTGTCCAGCGGCGGGCTCAAGGATCCCCGTCCCATACTGGAAAAGGTTTCCGTCGTCGGTTCCGTGTTGTCCGCCGAGGAGTTGCTGGAGCTGTTGTTTCATCTCCGGGTTCAACACACAACGCGCCGGGTGTTGGATCGTGAACGTCAGAATATGCCGCTGATCCACAAGCTTGCCAGGGATCTGAATCCCGCGCCCGACCTTGAGAACCGCCTTGAGAAAGTAATCACACCCGAAGCCGCCATCCGTGACAACGCCACGCCGGAGCTCTCACGGCTGAGAAGGTTGCTGGCGCAGCAGCAGAACAACATCCGCATCAAGCTCGCCCGCATATTGCCGCGCCTGGCAAAACAGGGCATTTTAAGGGATGAGACGTTTTCCCTG
The DNA here is from genome assembly GCA_025774605.1 of bacterium. Lineage (GTDB taxonomy): Bacteria > Electryoneota > AABM5-125-24 > Hatepunaeales > Hatepunaeaceae > JALGVR01. The sequence continues at coordinate 9,771 of JALGVR010000008.1, forward strand.
CGGGACGGACGTTACGTGCTGCCGGTTCGTTCGGATGCAATGTCCAGGATCAAGGGGATAATTCATGACCGCTCATCCACCGGCGGGACTTTATTCGTCGAGCCCACCTCGTTGATCGATCTCGGCAACGAGATAAGATCGCTGGAACTGGCTGAACGCGATGAGGTGAGACGCATCCTGGCTCAGTTGTCCGACGAGATTCGGGTTTACCACGAACAGTTAAGAGTCAACCAGGATGTGATGACCGATCTTGACTGCCTGTGGGCGAAGGGTCGCCTCGCCGAGAAGCTCGACTGCTGCGTCCCCGAGGTCATTGAGGGCAATTCAATCAACATCCTCGGCGCCCGTCATCCGCTGCTGGTCCTGGCGGGCGAGCGTGAGGTCGTGCCTCTTACGCTCGAGCTGGGCAGGGAAGCCACAACCCTGGTGATTTCCGGGCCCAATGCGGGGGGGAAGAGCGTTGCGCTCAAGTGCGTCGGGCTGATCTGCGTGATGACCGCCTGTGGGCTTCACGTGCCGGCGCTGCCGGGAACCGCGGTACCGCTGTTCGATGATGTGCAGGCTGATATCGGCGACCAGCAGTCGATCAGCGATGATTTGTCAACCTTTACCGCCCATGTGGTAAAACTGAAGAAAATCCTCGAGACCGCTGATTCGAGGAGCCTGGTGCTGATCGATGAGATCGGTGTCGGAACGGATCCCCAGGAGGGATCGTCGCTGTCGGTTGCCGTGCTGGAGAAGCTGACCCGCCGCGGCACACTGACCATCGTCACCACCCACCACGGAGCCCTCAAGGCGTTCGCACACTCGACTGACGGTTGCGTCAACGGATCGATGGAGTTCGATCTGGAAACCTTCAAGCCCACCTATCGCTTCCATGCGAACATCCCCGGTTCAAGCTATGCCCTGCACATCGCCCGGCGGGCGGGGCTGCCGAACGACCTGATCGCACGCGCCCGCGAAGCGCTGGGGGGTGAGCGGAGCAGGGTGGAGGATCTGATCACCAGCCTGAGCGAAAAGGTGCGAAGCTACGAATCGCTGTTGGTCGACGAAGAGCAGAAGACAACCACCCAGAAGGAGCTCGAGGAAGCCTACCTTGAGAAACTGAAACAGCTGAAAACCAGGGAGAAGGAATTAAAGCGGAGGGCGCGCGAGGAGGCTGAAAAGCTGCTGATGGAAGCGCGCCGGACGGTTGAAGCGGTCGTTAAGGAGATCCGTGAAAAGGATGCAAGCCATGAAGTGATCAAACGTTCCCACCAGCGGATCGAGGCGTTGAAGCATGAAATAGACGGGAAGCTTGAGACGTCGATCGTCGGGGACGAATCATTGAAACCGGCGCCCGATGGACACGTACCGAAGAGAAGACCGCCGGGAGACGGCGGGAGGCGGGCGCGACCGATACGGGGAAAGAAACCGGATGTCGGCGACAAGGTTCGGATGGATGATACGGAGGCTGTCGGCGAGGTGACGGCGCTGAGCTCCCGCGGCGACAGGGTTTGTGTGGTTGTCGGCGCGGTGCAGTTGTGGGTGCCGGCGGACCGGGTGACCGTGGTGAAGCCCCAGGCAACAGAGGCCAAGCCGGTCAGGACGGGAGTGGTCAAACGTCCGGACGTTCCGTTGGAGCTCGACATCCGCGGCATGAGGCGGGAGGAGGCTTTGCGGAAGGTTGAGAGTTATCTCTATGACGGCGCCGCGGCCGGTCGGGAGAGCCTGGGCATCATTCACGGCAAGGGTACGGGAGTGCTGTCACATAGTGTCCGGGAGCAGCTTGCCCGTCATCCAGTGGTGAAATCATTTCGCTTCGGCAAGTACGGCGAGGGGGATTACGGGATTACGGTTGTGAAGTTGAAGAGCGCTTCTTAAATGGGATACTTTATTTTTGACGCTTGGCGGGCGGACATTCCTGTCCGCCCTCCAGGCTGTACCAATTATTAATTGCACTCCCTAAATAAAACTTTCAAGGCAGAAAATAAATCAGGATAAACCATGTCTTCTGAAATCGAGGAACTCTGGCCGGAATTGGAATGGATCCGGAACGATGAACTGCGTCATCAGACCGCCGAAACCTGGAAGCTGGCACTGAAAAAGAGCAAACTCACCGTCCGGGATCTGCACGAGATACCGTTCACGCTGTTGGTCAAGGACTGCAGGGTTACGTTCATGGAGCACAAGCGAGCCGTGGTTCATATTTCCAGGGAGGCGGCGGAGGTGATGTCGAAGTTCTTCGCCGACCGGCTGCCGATCGACATGGATACGGTCATCGCCGGCGCAATACTGTGCGACGTCGGCAAGCTGCTGGAATATGACAGGAGCAAAGGCAGGGCGGTGGTCAGTGACTACGGCAGGTATGTGCGGCATCCGTTCTCAGGGGTTGGACTGGCTATGCAGTGCGGTGTGCCCGACAGGGTGTTGCATATCATCGCCGCGCACGCGGGCGAAGGCGACAGGGTCAAGCGGTCGACCGAAGCCTATATAGTACACCACGCCGACTTCATGAGCTTCCTGCCGTTCATGTCGTAGGGGCCGATTTATCGAACCCGCTTGGCTTTATATTTTACACCTGGCGGGCGGACATTCCTGTCCGCCCGAGTGGTTGCCTGGTTGTGGTTTGGGGCGGACAGGAATGTCCGCCCTCCAGGCTGGATTCAAGAATGGCGCTGTAGCCCGGATCCCTTGTGGTCCGGGATCCATTATGGCAGAGATCCTTATCATCATGCCACCGGATCATCATTGAAGATGTCCGAATAATACTTCTCCATACAGTCGGGACAGATTCCGTGTGAAAAATCGACGTCGATCCGTGTGCTGATGTATTCCTCGACGCTCTCCCAGTACTCATCATCATTTCTTATCTTCTTGCAGTGCGCGCAGATCGGCAGCAGGCTCTTCAACTGAATGACCTCGCTGATGTCCTCGATGCACAGGAGCACATAGGTTTCGCCTTCATACACAAGCGGAGCCGTCGTGATAAGCATGTACATCTCACTTTCCCGCCCACCTTTGCGCAGTATCATGCGATATGACTTGCGCTGAATGGCTTCGCCCCTGCAAGCTGCGTTCACCCCATTCCTGATCACACACTGCGAACAATAGGGAGCATGACCGCAGCCCTCCGGGGTTTCCATGGAATGGATGCAGTGCAGGACATTACCACCGCGCTTCATGTGCAGGGTTGCACCGTCATTCCCAAGCAGCCTGGCGGCGGCACTGTTCCGACCCAGGATCCTTACGTCCTCATCCACGATGAACAGATATGACGGTATTGCATCAAAGAGGCTGTTCAGGAAATCATTACTGTCCAACAGGTTCTTTTCCAATGGTGAATCCTCCGATTCAACCGCTCGCTTCAAGCCGTTATTCAGGAGAAATGCTGTCAGACAGTACGTGACAGCATTTATAGTTTGACAAGGCAGGTGGGATCAAGCAATCCGGGTCAATCAGTCGATCGCTGCTGTGACCCGCATAACCTCCTCGATGGTGGTTATTCCCTCGAGGGCTTTCCTGATTCCATCCTGTCTGAGGGTTTTCATGCCGGCTTTGATGCCGGCGCGGCGGATCTCGTCCGCCGATGCGTTTGCAGTCACCAGGGCGCGGATCTCCTCGTTCATCGTCAGGATTTCATAGATGCCGGCGCAACCCTTGTAACCGGTATTGGAGCAGGCGCGGCAGCCTTCACCCTTATATAACTTGACCTTTTCCCCCTCCATCTCCATCGTCTTGAGCAACGCCTCTGAGGCCTCATATTCAACCTTGCACGCCGAGCAGATTCGCCTGACCAGCCGTTGAGCCAGAACACCGCCGATCGAGCTCGCCACCAGGAACGGCTCCACGCCCATGTCGATCAATCGCGGCAGTGCGCCGGGCGCGTCGTTCGTGTGCAGAGTCGACAACACCAGGTGTCCGGTCAGGGCTGCCTCGACCGCGATCTTGGCGGTCTCCGAGTCTCTGATCTCGCCGACCATTACAATGTCGGGGTCCTGGCGCAGAACCGACCGCAGCCCCGCCGCAAAGGTCATCCCCGCCTTCACGTTCACCTGCGACTGCCTGATCAGCGGCAACCGGTATTCGATCGGATCCTCAAGCGTGATTGTGTTGACGTCGATCTTTGAGACCTCGTTGAGGGCTGAGTAGAGCGTGGTTGTCTTACCCGATCCGGTTGGACCGGTAACCAGGATGACGCCGTTCGGCCGGCTCAGAATATACCTGAGACGCTCCTCATCCTCGCCGAAGCCCAGGTCGGAGAGTTTGACCATCAGGTTTGACTTGTCCAGTATCCTCATCACGATGTTTTCACCGTAGGCGGTGGGCAGCGATGAGACGCGCATGTCGATGGGGCGTCCCTCGATTTTCATCTGGATCCGGCCGTCCTGCGGCACCCGTCGTTCGGCTATATCGAGGCTTGCCATGATCTTTATGCGGGAAATGATCGCATTCTGCAACTTCTTCGGCTGTGTGTAGGCTTCCCGTAAGACCCCATCGACCCTGAACCTGACCAACAGGTTCTTCTCCTCCGGTTCAACGTGGATGTCGCTGGCGCCGTCCTTGACAGCCTGTGAGATCATCAGGTTCACAAGCTTCACAATCGGCGCATCGCCCGCCATCTGGGTCAGGGTGCCGGCATCGAGATCCTCTTCCTCGTCGAGGGTCTCACCCTCGTCGAGAACCTGGATCACCTCGTCCATCGTTGCGGAGGTGCCGTAATAATGGTCGATCGCCTGCTCGATCTCCCTTTCGCTGCAGATCGCCGGTTCGACCTCGAGTCCGGTTGTGCGCACGACCTGATCGATAACTGCAAAATTCAGCGGATCAGCCATCCCCAAGGTCAGGGAGTTACGAACCCGGAAGAGGGGAATGATCTTGTTGCTGCGAGCCACCTGTTCAGGAACCTGGTTGATGACATCGGGATCAACCGAATAATAGCTGAGTGAGACGAACGGCACGCCGAGCTGGTCGCCGATGGCGGCATAGACGTCCATTTCGGTCAGATAACCGAGTTGAACAAGTGCCTCGCCGACCCTCAGACCTTTCTGTGAAGCACGCGCCAACGCCTCTTCCAGCTGTTCCTCGGTGATCTGACCTGAATCGACAAGGATCTCCCCCATCCGTTTTTTTCGAGTCATCATTTTTGCAGTACTCCGTAGTCGATTAGTGCCCTATTCAAGGAATTTACGCACCGTTTTGAGCAGTTGCTCCGTCTCAAACGGCTTGGTCAGGTAAGCGTCGGCACCCGTCTCGATTCCGGTGTTGCGATCCTCTTCGCCGCCGAGCGCGGTCAGCATTACGATCGGTATCTTCCTGTACTCCTCGTCGAACTTGAGAAACCGGGCGACCTTATAGCCGTTCATCTTCGGCAGCATGATGTCAAGCACGATCAGATCCGGATTGTCCTTGCGGGCGGCGTTCAGCCCCTCAAGACCATCAGTCGCGGTGATGACGTCGAAGCCGGAGGCCTCGAGCCGCAGCTTGATCACCATCAGCATGTCCAGCTCATCGTCGACGACAAGTATCTTCTTTTTCTTTTTCTCAGTCACCTTTTCCCTCTTTTTATTGTAATTCAGGTGTTGAAATCTACTGTTGTTCCGCCCATACGCGCATGACCGGAAGATCGGCCGCCGCCGTCAAATTGGTTATCATGCCGGTCTGTGTTCCTCGTCCTCGGCGGCTATCTGCAGTGTAAAATGAAAGGTGGAGCCGACGCCCTCCTTGCTCTCGACCCAGATATCACCTCCATGCCGGGTGACGAGATCCTTGACCAGAGCCAGACCCAGTCCGACGCCCTCCTGGAAGCGCGGATCGTCCTGGTCAACCAGACGATGGAAGCGGGTGAAGATAACCTCCTGATCCGCGGGAGCGATGCCGTATCCCTGGTCGGCGACCGAGATCTCGACCCGGGCGCCTTTCACGTTGGTGGAGATGGTGATGGACGTATCGTTCGGCGAATATTTAAAGGCGTTATCCACCAGATTGGTCAGGATCTGGATGACCGCATCCCTGTCGGCATAAATGAGCGGTAACTCCGCAGACATGTCAACCGAGATGCTTATGTTCTTCCGGGCGAGCTTCACCTCCATTGATGCAACCACCGTCTCGATGATGGGCTTGAGCTCGGTCGGCTTGAGAAGAAGGGTGAAACCGCCGGTATCCGCCCGCGCCAGGTCAAGCAGGTTCTGGATCAATCTCTGCAGCCGATCGATGTTTGAATGCATGATATTTACGTATTGCCGTTGGGCGTCGGTCAACTCACCGGCGACGCCGTCCTGAATCAAGGCGATAAATTCCTTGATCACACCCGTCGGAGTGCGGACTTCATGGGTGATGTTCGAGATGAGCTGCTTCTTCATCTCCTCAACTGAACGCTCTTTGGTGACATCGTGGATCACGATCAGCAGCAGTCCCTCCTCGTTTTCTTCGGACGGAAGCACCGACAGGTTGAGACGATAATAGGTCGTTTGATCTTTCAGTGCGATTTCTCTGTGCAACACGACGTTGCGATGTTTCATCTCCTTGTCTGCCCGCGGTGCGAGCTCCTCCCATATCTCATCAAGTTCGAAGTTCAACCGGTTCCCCACCACCTCGATGGAGGGGACCGCATCCGGAGGCAGATCGAGCATACTCCTTGCCACCGGGTTGAGCAGCACCTCGCTGCCCGACGGGTCAATAACGATTATTCCGTCGAGTGTATGCTCCACGACCGCCGCTGTGAAATGACGCTGCCGCTCGACGGAACGCTTGATCCGCGTCAGAAATTCCGACGAATCACGGGACAGTTTGGCGATGAACTCGGACCAGTTAGCCTCGAACTGTTCATCCCTGCGTGAAGCCGCCACCAGAAGACCGTAGGCGCGCTCCTCGAGATACAGCGGTACAATCACCGAGCTCAGCAACCCGTTTCGTGAATCGTCCTTCATGTCTCCTTCAAGCTCCGGGAAATCCTTTACGCTGCATCGGATCGGGCTGCCCAGCAGTTCCGCGCCGCGCTCGTTTATAATGCGGGACAACTGTTCCAGCTCGGTTAAATTCGGCTTGGATGACGCGCTGAGCCTGGCTGTTGCCTTATTGATATTGTAGATGACAGCCACGTCCGCTTCGACCTCCTCGACCAGCAGGTTAAGGATTACCTCGAAGCCCTCCACAAAGCTCAGTATCGACATCATCCGCTCGGCAAGCCTTTTCAACAGTGACAACTCGGCAACGCTCCGGCGCAGCTTGTCACGTTCCTCGGCAACCGCCTTGTTCAGCTCTGTCACCCGGGTCGCCAGACGAACCGCGGACATCTGATTGCGCACGGACTTGATAAGATCCAACATGCGGATCGGTTTGGTCAGGTAGTCATTGGCGCCCAGCCTTACAGCCTCGACCGCTGTTTCGGTTGAAGCATAACCGGTCAGGATGATGACCGCCGACTGCGGATTTATCTCCTTGATCCTCCTGAGAACCTCGATGCCGGACATGTCGCCGATTCTGAGGTCGGTCAGCACAACCTGGTGCCGACGCCGCCTGAAACTCTCGATACCTTCATCGCCCGTATTGCAGGTATCTATCTGATAGCCTTCTTCGAGGAGCATCTGCGTGAGCACTTCCACCAGCGCCGTATCGTCGTCGATGATGAGGACATTGCCGGCTGAGGCTTCAGGATTTTCAGGTTCGGTGTTTGTCAAGCCGAGCTCTCTTCGTTAAGGCTGCGCGCCAGCATATTTTTCAGATCGGTCGGTTCGTTCGATCGCATCAGGGCGTCCTCGCGGTTGATCTTACCGCTCAGCACCGCTTTCAGCAGCGACTGGTTCATCGTCTGCATGCCGTATTTTCCGCCGACCTGAACCACGCTGTCCATCTGATGAACCTTGCTGTCTCGAATCGATGCCCTGATTGCCGAATTGGCGATCATCACCTCGCAGACCATTACCCTGCCGCCACCGATGCGCGGCAGGAGCTGCTGGCAGATTACACCCTGCAGCGACATGGCGAGCTGTTGTCTCACCTGTTCCTGCTGATCCGCCGGGAAGACGTCGATAATCCTGTTTATGGTCTGCACGGCGGAATTGGTATGCAGGGTGCCGAACACCAGGTGTCCTGTTTCGGCGACGGTCAGGGCGATTTCGATCGTTGTCCGATCCCGCAGCTCACCGATCAGCACGACGTCGGGATCCTGTCTGAGAACGCTGCGCAGGGCGGTGTGAAACGATTCTGTGTCGGAGTGAATCTGTCGCTGGTTGACAATCGAATTCTTATGCTGATGGATATACTCGATCGGGTCTTCTATGGTCAGAATATGCTTGGACTTCTCGCGGTTGATCTTGTCGATCATCGCCGCCATTGTGGTTGACTTTCCCGAGCCGGTCGCTCCGGTTACCAGCACCAGTCCGTTGGGTCGATCCGCCAATTCCTCGACGACCGGCGGCAAGCCGAGCTTCTCGAAGTTGAGTATCTCGAACGGTATGCGCCTGAGCGCCATGGCTACACAGTCCCGCTGACGGAATACGTTCGCCCGGAATCGTGAGAGACCCCTGATCCCGAATGAAAGGTCGAGCTCGTTGTGTCGCTCGAACTCGCTGCGCTGAACTTCGGTCAGGACGCTGTACGCCAGGTCCTTTGTGTTGTCAGGGGACAGGCGCGGCAGATTGAGCGAGAGAAGCTGACCGTCGACCCTGATCTGCGGTGGTGTGCCCACAGTCAGATGCAGGTCGCTCGCGCCGCGGTTGATCATTTCCGTCAGGAGTTCGGTAAGGTCATAGGTTCCACCCAGTCCCTGAGGAGACAAGGGGCTTTCCGGTTGCGGAAAATTCTTTAAGGCGCACATCTGACGCTCCGATTATAACCAGCGGGCAGTCTAACCCTTCCGCGCCAGGCAAACATCCGGGATTGTATCGGTATATCGTTGAAGATCATTCGGTTTCCTCCTCCTCCTCGGGTGCAGCCCAGCTCATGCCTGATTGGCCATCTATCCCCCTGGCGCGAATGCGGAAATCGGTGGGGCTTGAGGCGTGCTTCAAAGCCTCCTCCAAGGTTATAAGGCCGGAGCGGTGAAGGTTGCCGAGGGATTGATCAAACGTCTGCATTCCGTACTGTCCGTACCCCTCCGATATGATCTGTCTCAGATGTCCGACCTGCTCGGGATCGGTGATCATCTTGCGCACGGTCTCCGTGGCGACAAGCACTTCCACCGCCGGCACTCTGCCCGATTTTTCTGAACAGGGCAGCAGCCTGACCGACACTGTCCCCACCAGGGTCGCCGCCAGCAGATGACGTATCTCATCCGACATCGCCGGTGACGCCAGCGAGATTATGCGGTTTATCGACTGACGCGCATCCATTGTATTCAAGGTTGACAATACCAGGTGACCGGTGTTGGCGGCGGTCAGAGCCAGTAAAATCGTTTCAGAATCGCGTATCTCACCCAGCATGATTACATCAGGAGCCTGCCGCATGATCCTCTTTAAAGCCTTGGGCCAGGAGGGTGTATCGCGCCCGACTTCACGCTGCTGGATGGTGCAGCGCTTTTCCTTGAAGGCAAACTCGATCGGATCCTCTATCGTGATTATGTTCAACGAACTGGTGCGATTCAAGGTTTCGATCATGGCGGCCAGTGTGGTGGACTTACCGGAACCGGTTGATCCCGTCACGAGCAGCAGGCCGTGCGGCTTGGTGATCAGTGAGTACAACACCGGCGGCAGGTTCAGATCTTCGAAGCTGGGAATGTCGATGCGGATGTAGCGAATGGCGATTGCCAGCCCCATCATCTGTTGGTAGACGTTGATGCGAAATCTGCCAAGACCGCGTATTTCATAGATGAACTCGACCTCCTTCTCCCTTTCGAAGGTGGATTGATCCTGGTCGGAGATGATATAGCCCAGGATCTCGTCGACTGCTTGAGGGGAGAGTATTTCCCGCGAGAGATCTTCAATCTGTCCGTTGATCCTGATCCTGGGCGTCGATCCGCTTTTTATGTACAGGTCAGAGCCGTTCTTCTTGACCAACAGTTTGAGAAAGCGATCGATATTGCGTAGTTCTTCGGGCAATAATCCTTCCTTAATCTTTGAATTCGTTTCAGATCAACCAGCCGATCAGTTTCCACTGATAATATTTAATCCTGCTCAATAGTCCAACAGTACGAGTTTCCGGTAAATATAACACTCTTCGAGTTAAAATGAAATCAAGGCGCTGATAAATCCGCAATTCAGCAACACTAATTTTAATTGTGAATCACGAATCACGAATCACAAATCGGTTCTAAAATTCGCCATTACACGCCCCTGTTTAACCATAAAACCCCACCAGCCTGTCATGAACCGCCGGCGGGTTGATAATTGTTGCGTTTTACAATTGTATTATCATCCTGAACGTCCAGCAGTCATCCTGAACATCCAGATGTCATTCTGAACATCCAACAGTCATCCTGAATGTCCAACAGTCATCCTGAACGAAGTGAAGGATCTTCCCGGCAGAAGGGGATGAGATTCTTCACTTCGTTCAGAATGACGCGTTATCCGGTTCAGAATGACGCGGCGCTCTGTTCAGAATGACACGAGGAGATGCAACAATATGTGGAGCCCCTGCATGAAGATTCCCGGCCGAGCGATTGCCATGGGCTACGGCTCTCCCCACTGCCCCATGCTCACCGTGACCCTCGCACCCTCCTCGTATGCTTCTGCGACCATGCAGACGCTGAAGCGCCTTCTCAGGCGGAATGTCCAACCGGCGAAGAGCCCGGGCTGGATGGAGCTCCGGTAGGTGTTGGTCTCCTTATACTGTGAAGTGTTGGTGCGCGTATGGCGATCCTCTTCAAGGGACAGCGCCCGCGCCGACGGACCGATGAAGGCCGTGCTTCCACCGATATGCCAACTCAGGCCTGCGCCGACCGTGCCCTCCCACCATTCGTACCTGCTGCGCTTCGACCGTGTCAGACCGCCGGTGGAAAGCCGTTCATTGCCCAGTCGGGATATGAACATGGTTGCGCGGGCCGCGACAAACGGAGACAACCCGAGGAGCCCGCCGCCGGCGCTTAGTGTCATTCCGGCTCCGGCCGCCGTACCGAAATCCCCCTGAGTTTTTACGTTGTTGCTCTCGAGATAGAGTGAAGCCACCCCGCCCTCGATCCAGAAGGCGGCGGATGAGGCTGGCGACCAGCCCAGCCGAAACAGGATGCGCCGTACCGCTACATCGTCCGAGTTGATTGTACGCTGATCATATTCCGTAATGATGACACCGCCCCACTGACCCACCGGAGCCGGTGAAAACGGCAGCCATTCCCCGTGGGGATCACCGGCGAAAGCGCCGTGCTGGCAACAGAGCAGTATTGCTGCCGCGGCTATCACCACGGTAAGCTTCGGCACAAGCGGTCTGAACGAATTTTGCATTTTATTCCCTTGAAAACCTCCTCCAGGCTGCCCTGCGGATGAGATGGACAGCCATTGTCCGTTTCGGCTCATCTATCCGCCTCCCCCGTCAGGTTCTTCGATATCTATGTACGTCGTCCCTTCGACGTTGGCGTCATCGTCCCAGCTGACCGTGATGATTGCCGATCCCGCCGTATCACCGGCGGTGAAGATCGTTCGGGCGGTGCCCTCCTGGCCGGTCGTCCGCTGGTTGTGCTGGAGGGTGCAGTTGCCGCCGGGATTTGTCGTCAGGGTAAAGTTCAGAACTGCTCCCGGCACCGGGTTGCCGAACCTGTCCATTGCGGTGGCGACAATCTCGGATGATCTTCCGGTCTGCACCAGGTTGGGATCCACCGCCACGGATATCCGCGTGAGTTCACCGACCAGGAAGGTCACCAGCACCGAAGCGGTCAGGTCGCCGGTTTGAGCCATCACCTCCACATCACCCGCCCGCTGTACACCCCTCAGTACGCTCGTGACCACGCCGTTGGTAGTCGTGGAAGCGCTGGGGATGAGCGCTCCGCCCTCGGGATCGAGGGTGAACTGAACCAGGGTCGTGTCTGAGACCGCGTTCCCGAAGGCGTCGGCGACCGTTGCGGTCAGATTGATATCCTCGCCCACTTCAGCCCGCGTCGTATCGGCCGCCAGCTGGATTCGTCCGGGCGGTCCGGGCGTGAACAGGAAGACGGGTGAGGATCCCGTTGTGCCTCCAGAGGTTGCAACAACATGAGCGGTATCGCCGGCGGTTGAGCCCGCCGTGAAACTCACCACGGCGTGTCCATCTACGTCGGCTTGAAGCACGGTGGGTGCAACCGAACCGTTGGCTCGCGGTGAAACCGACATGGTAAAGGCGGTGTTTTCAGCCACCGGATTGCCGAACGTATCGACGCAGGTTACGTCAAGGTCGAGAGATGACCTGACCTGGAGGACATAGCTCTCGGCGCTGATCGTGAACATCTCCGGCGCGCCGGGCAGGAACACGATGTTGGAGATCTCCTCCTCGACAACCCCGCCGCGGTAGCTGGCGGTGACCGTGAATCCGCTTTCTCCGGCGTTGTTGCCGCTGAAGAACAGCGTTACGGCGCGCCCGTCGGTCGTGGTGGTGGACGCCGGGATGAACGAACCGTCGACCGTCTGGAATACGACCGTCGTTCCGTTCGGAACCGGGTTCCCGCTGCCGTCGCTGACGTCGACGATCACGGTCGTCGTATCCCCGCCGACGACCAGCCGCCGGTTGAGCACGTTGACGAGCATCCGTTCCGGAGGTCCGGCGATGAAGGTCAGAGTCGGCTGATCGTCCAGCAACTGCCCGCCGACGCGCACTTCAACCGTTCCCACGCCAAGCGCACGACCGACGACCGTGGCGGTCAGCCTGCCCTCCTCGTCGGAAGGCTCCTCCGGCGGCGTGATCAGTGGATTTCCGGCGTCGATGCTGAATACGATTTCGTCCGGCGGCACGTCGGGAATGGCGATGCCGCCGACGTCGTAGAGCGTGACATTGATATCACATTCATCCTCACCGTCGGCGATGATTTCGTCGGGTGACAGCACCACGCGTGAACTTGAGGTCGACAACACCTGTCCGAGCGCGGCGCCATCGAGACTGGCGATTACGTCGCCGTTGGGCGAAGTTACTGTCGCCGTCAGTGTGATGTCGGCGCCGTTCAGTCCGTTGACGTAATTGAAAATCCTGACAAAGAAATCGGACCGCTGCGCGCATTCCTGGAGCTCGTACTCCTCCTCGACCGCGTCGCCGGTCAGCACGATCCCTTCAACCGCGTCGCCGTCCGGCGTTCGACCTTCCACCTCGATCAGCACTGTAGTTCCCGCCACCAACGGATGACCGAACGTATCGGCTACGGTCACCACAAAACTCCGGTAGGCGCCGAATGGGATGGTAAAGCCGTTGGTCGTGTCGAACGAAACGCGCGTCGGCCCTGTTATCAGGACAACGGACTGAGCCGTTATTTCCTCGTTGTTCCAGCCGACCGTCTGAGCCGTGATTGTATCGACGCCCTGCACGGGCCACGGTCTCGCGGAGGTCAACAACACGCTGCATTGGCCAAGGGAGTCCGTCCGCCCCGAGCCCTCGATCACACCGCCGGTCGACGAGAACCGCACCACGGTTCCGGGAACGGTGGGATTGGAGAAGCGGTCGCCCACGTTCACCCACAGCGAGGTCGTGTCGACCGGTGTGCCGTATATGCCGGTCAGTACGCAGCGTTCGGTCATCAGTGAGAAGTGCTCTTCATCGGGCGGACCGCCGTGTATCGCCACCGAGATCGCCTGACCGAAGATCGAATCACCGATTGCCGCGGTTATCTCCACCGCGCCGGCGAAATAGCCGGCGTTCAATGTCACCGCCACCTGACCGGATTCGTCGGTCTCGAAGATTTCCGGTTCCAGGTAGGCTACCGAATCGGCGGATGATTCATCGGGATCAATAACTTTGGCGGGGCCATCGAGCGTGAAATGAACATCGACGGCGTGATCCCTGTCGACGGCTACGCCGCGGTCGTCCCGCACTTCGAATATCAGCGTGGCGTTCTCGGGCGCGCCCGATCCCCTGACGCCGATATGCTCGCGGTCGATGCTGTTGAGAACTATCCCGTCCGCTTCTCCGGACACGAACCGAATACTTGTCTGAGCGGATGCCGCGCCGCTGCGGGCTCCGATCAGCGAGATACCCGTCTCAAAGCCTGCCACCAGCCTGGCGGCAGCCCGACCGGACGAGTCGGTCAATGCTTCTGCGGCGATTCGTCCGAGCTCACTGCTGAATTCAACGAGGGTGCCGGGAGATACGAGGTTTCCGAAGCGGTCGCGAACCTCGGCGACAACGTTGGTGAACTGAACGCCGTTGGCGCGGATCTCGTCGTCCTCCACGGATAGCTCGATTGCCGCCGGCGGACCGGGTCGCAGGGTTATGTATAGCGAATCCCTGACCATTCCGGCTGTCACCCGAACCGTGTCAACACCGGCAATTCTTCCGGCGCGGTAGATGCTGCTGATCTCACCGTCCGCCGTCTGTCTTGGGCTTTGTACGCTGCCAAGTGTCGCTGTCAATGTAACTTCGGTCATGTCCGCAACGGCTTGATCGTCGGCGTCATATATCCGGGCCTGGATCTCCGTGCCGGAGAAGCCGTCCGCTTCGAGCGACGCGGCGGCAACGCCCAGCTCCATGTAGGCGGGTTCGCCGCCCTCGACCGCCCCGGGCAGTACCACGCGAGTCGAATCGTGCGCGGAGCCGCCGCCCGCCGTGGCGTGCACCCAGATCTCTTCGCCGGCGTTCTCATTGCTGTAGGTGACCCAGACGCCGTTCGGGTAGTCGATCGAGTCGGCTGCGGTCGCAACGACACCGTTCTCGGTGTACTCGACCGCGGTAACCTGGGCTATGTCGTCGGGTTCGAGATAGAACCTGACTACCGTCGAATCTTCCACCGGGTTTGAGAACCGGTCGGCGACCGTCGCGGAGACCGGCAGCGATGACAACCCGCCGCCCGGATGGTGAATTGTACCCACATCAGCGTGGACGGATATTCTCGCCGGCGGTCCCGCCAGCACGAGGAGTTCGCCGCCGGTGGCAAGCAGTTGTCCCCCATAAAGCGCTTCGAACCTGACCGTCCCGACCTCCTCGCCGGCGGTAACGCTTGCGGCGGCGGCGCCGTTTTCGGTTTCGACCACAACTGTGTCGTGTCCACCGGCAAAACGGACATCTATATCATTGGTAAATCGGAAAGTAATCAGATTTCCGTCGGGAACAACCTGACGGTCGCTGTCGGTGATGTAGGCGGTCAACGTGGCGGACTGGTTGCGTCCCACGCCGGCCACCGAGACCGCAGCGGGATCAATCGAAAGCTCTGCGTGCGCCGGAACCGATTCGATACACGGCAGAATGAAACTCGTCTGCAGGGTATCGCCGGCGATCGCTGTTATCAGCGCGTCTCCGGGTTCGATCGGCGCAACGAAGGTTATAACGGCTGTTCCCGATGTGTCGAGCTCGGCTCTGTGACCGATGTTGCCGCGGTCGGCGCTGAAAGTCACTGAATGACCGATCAGAGGCGTATGGGCGGTGGTCTCATAAGCGCCGAAGCTGACAATTGCCGATGAACGTCCGTTGGCGGGGAGCCTGTTCGGGACGGCGGAAATTCGGGTCGTAACGCCGAGCAGGGTGAAGGTCTGTTGATCGGCGGCGGCACCGTCCGTGCTCGCTTCAACGGTAACGGTACTGTCCCGCCGAACGGCAAATCCGGTATAGGTTGCGACCGCCAGACCCTCGTCATTGGTGGAAACCTGTTCCGGTTCGACGCTGCCGCCGTCGGGCGCAGAGAAATGGACCGTTACGCCCGGCGCCGGGTCGCCGATCTCGTCCAGCGCCCGCGCCGTGACTGCAAGCGTATCCAGGCCGTCGCCGAGAAGCCTGTCGCCGCCTGCCGACAATTCAAGCGATTCGACGGTTCTCACGAACACAACGGGCGTATCCGCTGTAAGCGTCCGGCCGAAACTGATCGTGACCGTACCCTGGGCGGGGTCGGCCGGGGCGGTGAGTGTAACCGAAGCGCGCCCCCGTTCGCTCAGGTCGGCGAATTCTCCGATCCCGCCGGCGTCAACCGCGAATGAAACCGTTCGACCGGTCACCGGATTGCCGCTCGACGTCTGCCTCACTGAAGCCGTCACTTCCGCTTCGGCCAAGCCGTTGGCGGGCAGGCTGTCCGGTTCGACCGCGACCTCAAGCGTGATCCCGCGCATCATCAGCGTCAGCGTATCCTCAAGGTTGCCGGCGAAAATCCTGATGTCACACGACCGGTCATCCTCAAGAGCGCTGCTGGTGAAGGTAACCGAAGCGGTTCCACTGCGATCCGTCATCGCGGAATCGGCGGAGATCTCCCCCTCGTCCCCCAGTAATCCGAAGCTCACGTAGACGCCCTCGACCGGATCGCCGAGCGTATCGGTCAGCGCGGCGGTGATCAGCGTGGTGTCGACGCCGTCCGCCAGCAGAACCGGTCTTGCGGGTTCCGCATCGAGATAACTGAATCGGCTGGCAAATGCGACCTGTGTGGAGTCGAGCAGCTCATCGCCGTAGCTTGCCGTAACGACCGCAATGGCTGATCGCGGGTCGCTGCGCAATGACGTTATCGCTCGACCGGTCTCATCCAGGATGACATACGCCGCGATCACACCGGCGCTGCTGGTGAAACGCACGGTGTCACCGACCACAGGATGACCGGTGCCGGTTTCTTGCACGCGTGCGGTGATGGTCGTCATCGATTCGCCGTCACCCGGGATGAGCGCGTCTTCGGCATCGACCTCGACAGCCACACCTCTGAGATCGAGGTTGCCCGAGGCGCTGAGCTCGCCTTCGCGGGCTTCAGCGGTGATTGACAACTCCCCGTCGTCCGCGGACGCCTCTCCGCCGGCGGAGGCGGTGAATTCGCCGTTTTCATCCGTCAGACCGACAAGCGGCGTGACGGATCCGGGACCTTCAAAGCTGATCTCGACACGCTGCCTGACCGCCGGATCGCCCCAGGGGTCGGTAACCGTCACCAGCACGTCAGCCATCGGTTTACCGTTGGAAGGCACCGATGCCGGCGTTATTTCCAGCCTCATGTCGGAAGCCCTGTGAACGATGGTTATTCCGGTTTCGTCGGACAGTCCGGCGCCGAACTGCGCCCTGATGACCGCGGTTCCAACGTCGAGCGGTGCGGTGAAGGACGCTTCGGCGATGCCGTCCTCCGAGAGCCAGGCGCCGCCGCTGATGCCGCCCAGGTCGGTGAAGAAGCTGACCCTGCCGGTATCCACCGGTGCGCCTGACGTGGTTTCAGCCACGCGCGCCGTGACCAGGGTCGTGGATGTTCCGTTGCCGGGCAGGCTGTCCGCTTCGGCGCTGACCGTGACGCTTACGCCGCGAACCGGAACGATGAGGGTATCGCTGAAGTCGCCCTGTAAAAGCGTGGCGATGACAGTGATCTGATCGTCCTCCTCGGAGGCGATTCCATCCAGCAATACCGCTGCTTCCCCCCGGTTGTCCGTTGTCACCCGGTCGATGGACAGCTGGCCCTGGTCGGCCGCAAGGTTTATTCTCACGTCGGCGGCGGCTTCGCCCAGGCCGTCGATCGCCGTGATCGTTATCTCGGTGCTCTCCAAGCCGCTGCCCGGCAGCGAGGGCGGTCGGGCGGACATGTCGATCGACTCGATCAGCTGCGCGAAGATCACGTTGACCTCCTCGCGGATGTGGGGGCCGAAGGAGGCTGTCACCGTCGCGGTGTCGGGCGTATCGCCGGCGGTCAATATCGCCACGGCGAACCCGTCTGCATTGGTCTGATTGACCGGTGTAATCAGACCGCGGGTGGTCGAAAATTCGATCCTTCTGCCCGCGATCGGCGCGCCGTCGACCGTGCCGAGGCGGGCGCTCAGCGTCATGCGGCTCACGCCGTCCGCCAGCATCCGTTCATCAGGAAGAATCAGTCGCAGAACCGGCGCCCTGAGCAGCAGATCGAGGTCGGATGAAGCGTCCTGACAGGCGGCGCTAAGCGTTGTAACAATGTCCTCATCCTCCACGACCGGCGTGATAAACCTCGCCGAAACCGTGCCGTCAGCCAGTGTGACGGCTTCGGCCGGTTCAACATCACCGACCGGATCGACGGAGAGGTCGACCCGGAAACCCTCGCCCACCGGATTGCCGTTTGCGTCGGTCACCATCGCCAGCAGATCGCTCTCCTCGAGCCCGTTGGCTATGAGGGTGTCGCGGTCGGTTGATATGATTATCGCGGCGGGATCACCGGGGTTGTGATAAACCCTCTGTGCGCGGGAGATGTCCGGGTTTTCGCTTAAAACCGCTTCCAGAAGCATCATGTCCGCGGTCAGGTCGGCCGTGAACACAGCCTCGGCGCGTCCATCGACATCGGATGTGACCTCGTCCAGAAGATGACCGCCGACCAGGCCCAGCCTCATGCCGGCTATCGAGAATCTGTCGACGGCGTTACCGTCGTTTCCGCCGATGATCGAGATCCGGTTGGCTCCACCGTGGAGATCGTCGACCGGCAGATCGAGAATAATATCCCTCCACAGCGGATCCTGCGGCAGGTTGATGTTACCGATTTCGTTGCGGTTGATGGAGATGCGCGTATCCCGGCTGTCGATGCCGCAGAGCTGGAAGCTGAGCCTGACGGCTTGCACGGCATCCGGGTCGTCAACCCGGAAGATGTTCTCCCAGCGGGTTACATTCCGGTGTTCGCCGGCGTCCACCAGGACGGTCGGCGCGCCGTCGGCGTAGAACTGGACATCAACATCGCTGACCGGTGCTCCCGCATCATCCACAACCCTGGCGAGAAGGTTCACGACCGTTTCGCCGTCCGCCGGAACCTCGTCCCGGTCGGTGGTGAGGATGATGTTCAGACGGCTCGGATCAGGCGTGAATCGGACGCTGTCGGTTGATGTGATCTCGTCGCCGTATCTTGCCGTAATGTGGCTGATTCCGGGATTCAAGCCGGCGGTGAGGCTGTCGTTGAGCATTCCGTCTTCGCCGGTGAAGCCGGTCAGCCTGACGGATCCCAGCGAGGCGCCGAAGCGCACTTCAGCGCCGGGGATGGCCGCGCCTGAACCGGTTTCGTAGAGATGTACGTTTAAACCCACCTGGCTGTGACCGTCGGCGTGTATCTCGCGCGGCGAGGCTCTCAGGTCAAGCGAAACGCCTCGCAGCTCGACGACAGCGCTGTCGACGACCTGGTCCCGGCGGGGAGTATGCGTTGACAGCGAGCGGGTCAAGGGTGAATCGAGCGGCCAGAGGCTTTTACCAATGTTCCTGCTCTGTATACTTCCCTGGCGGGACTTCAGAAGATCGCGCCGTGGTCCTATCTGCTTCAGCGGCGATCTCGACAGGGTCAATTCGTCATCATCGATCAGGCCCGCGGTCAATTCCGCGGGGACAATCGAAACGCGGATCTCAGCCGAATGACCGTCGTCCCGGAGTGGGGGACTGTAAAGCGTTGCGAACGCCAGTCCCTCTTCGTTCGATCGAACCACCTCCGGGATGATCTGGCCCTCATCAACCTCGAAGAGCAGAAATGCGCCCGGTGTTGGATCGCCGAGCATATTTGAAACACGCGCCACGGCTGATGTTGTGTCGATGCCGTCGGCGAGTATCGAACCGCGGCCTACGGAAAGCTCGACCTCGGCGAGCGGCTCGACCAGCTCGATGGTGACGGTGTCGGGGGCGAGGGTTCCCAGTTGCCCGACAACTGTGCATCGGGTGGGTTCATCGCCGGCGCGGAAGGATGTGCGGGCAAAGCCGTTTTGATCCAGCAATCCGATCGCCTGAATCAGGCCTCCGTCGCCGCTGAACCAGACCGTGTCTGTGGACACCGGTCGATGATTTGTGGTCTCAATCGCCTGGAACAGAACGTCCACCGGGTCGGAACTGCCTGCCGACAGACTGTCCGGCGAGGCGGTTATCCGTCTGGTGATCGCCCGCAAACCGATCCGGACATCACGCGTAAGTCCCCCCGCCGAAATCGATACCTGAACCTCCGAATCCTCCTCGACCGGAGGCGAGACGACGACGAAGTCAACCCTGCCCTCCTCGTCGGTGATGATGCTCCTCTCCTCGCCTTCATAGTCTATTTCGTATACGACCGATGCACCCGGCGCCGCGCCGCCCAGCGCGTCCGTTACCTGAACACTCACCAGGGCTTCCTCCAGCCCTCCGGCGAGCAGCGAATTCTTGTCCACGGCGACGTTCAACGTCCCGATCATCGGCAGCAGCATCACCTCAATACTGTCGCGGTGAACCGCGCCGAAGCGCATGACTATCAGGGCGCGCCCCGTGTCCACGCCGGCGGATAACATCACCTGGGCTCGGCCGAATTCGTCGAGCTGGGCGAAACCGGGGATGGATCCCAGTGTCGTGGAAAAGCGAACACCCTTGAATGTGACGGGATTACCGGAGGTGGTCTCATAAACCTGTGCAGTCACCGCGGCGGACGTTCCGATCCGGGCGATAATAGAGTCCTGGTCGACCGAGAGCCTGACCTGAACGCCCTTCGCCAGCACGGCGACGGAATCCTCGAGCTCGTCGGCAAGCACAACAGGCGGCTTCAAAGGGGAACCGCGCAGCAGTCGTTCCCGCCCGTCACGTACCGGCTTATTCATGCTCCGTTTGAGTTCCCTGATCGGTCCGCCTTTAACCGGAGCGGCGGTCGGTTCGCCGGTTGAGCCGTTCGTGCCGGCAACTGCCGGCTCCTGCGACAGGACGGTTCCCCTCACGGTTATCCACTGGTCGTCGACACTGCCGGGACCGGTCAGCAATACCGAGGCGCGGCCGTTTTCATCGGTGACGGCACGGTTCCTGTCCAGGTCGCCAAGATCGCTGCTGAACTCGACGGTTATCCCGGGCGCCGGCTCGCCCGTGCCGCCGATGACGTTGGCGACGATGCGGGTGGAATCTATACCATCCGCGATCATCTGCGCCGGTTCTGAGGTGAGATGGATGCTGCTGACAGCTTCGGCGTAATCGATATGGACCGAGTCGGCCATCACCGGTCCGTAGCGGGCGATAACCAGGTCACGCGCGCCGGGTTGACCGGCGGAGGTAAGATAGGCTGTCGCCACACCGGCTTCGTCGCAGAAGGCACGCACCGGGATGCTCCCCAGTTCGGCGGAAAAATTGACTTCGGCGCCGGGCACGGCCTGCAGGTTCTCCTCCTTGACGTAAGCCTTGATTTCAGCGGTCGACTGTCCGTCGCCCGGGATCATCTCCGGGTATGCTTCAACCGAAATGGAAACACCGCGGAAGGTGATGATCGTGCTTGCCTCGGCGTTGGCTTCGGATATCCTGTTGTCGTTGCACTGCTTGCCGTTCAATGTCAGAACGGGGAGTGGCGCGCGCGCCGGTGCCGAATCGATATCCCCGACGCTGGCGGTCACCAGCGCGGTCAATCCGACACTGGACGAGGGTGCGGTCAACAGCACCGCGGCGTCTCCGTCCATATCGGTGTTGGTGTAAATGATCTGCTGACCGTTGAACGTGCCGGCGGTCGTTTCGAACCTCACCCCCGTACGGACGACCGGACCCTCCCTGCCGACCAGTGTGGCGACGACGTGGACGGTATCGGTGCCGTTCGCCAGCGCCGATGTTCTCCCGACCAGCAGCGAAAGCTCGGCGGAGACGCCGGTGATCGTAATGTACAATTGGGCGCTCTGATCCTGAACCGAAACCGTAATCGTGTCCACACCCGCCTGATTCCCCGAGACATACGGAACTGAAAAGAAACCATAAGCGTCGGTCGTATCGGTCGAGGAGATCTCTCCCAGGGTGGCGGAAAAACCGACCGCCATATCGGAGTACGGCTCCTCCTGTTGATCGACGATCCTGCCGGAGACGACCGAACTGTCACCGCCGACCGATACCCGGTTGGGCGTTGCGGTAAGCTCGGTGATGATCACCATGCGAATTTCAGGACCGGTCGGGTTGAATTCACCCTTCTCCCCGCACTGGACAAGCAGCAGGGAGGCGAGGATCAACATTCGGTACAGGATATGCTTTAATATGCGCTTCAAACTATTTCCCTCTGTTTGGAGGAGTAAATCAGTCACCGTCAGGAACCGGCGACGGCAAACTCCGCGAAATATCCGGCAGGGCCGACATTTCAGTCAGCCGGGCGATTTCAACGGTTACCTTTTAGTCAGCAGCGCCGACAAGGTTCCCTCGAGTGAATAATTATCGAGGGGGATATCGCCTTCAACCTTCACCGGACCAACACCTTCGGCGTACCAGATGACTTTTCGCTTCTGATTCGACTCCTCTCCGTCCACCAGGGCACAGGATATCGTTTCGACGGCGGCGCAGTTCTTGAAGCGTCCCAGTTCAGTCGACACGGTGAAATGCCCGATCAGACGTTGCCTCTGCATTACTTCGCCGGACTGCAGCCTTCTTCCGCCGCTCCACTTCCGCCAGCCGTACCGATTCTTATAGACCTTTCCCACAACCATTTTATCGGGCAGGATAATCCGGGGCGGATCATAGGACATCGAATCGCCGCTGTCATTGACACGGTAAAGGTTCAGCATTCCCTGATCACTCCAGCGGTAGCCGGAACGGGCGGCTGACTTGTTTGATCCTTCCGGGATCAGCTCGGTCATCCGGACGATCCCCTCTCCGTCGTCAACCACGGCCAGCCTGCTCTTCCAGCGTTCGCCGTTGTCATCATGCCAGCTGTAACTCCAGCTCTCGCCGGTTCCAATCGGGAAATAGCGCATCATGTCCACGCTTGACAAGCTTCCGGACGTTAGTTCGGTTTCGGCGTTTTTAATCCTCTCCGGTGTGCGCTTCGCGCCTTTCAGGTCCTCGCCGTCTTCCGAGGCCGGGGTATCATCACTTTCGTCCCGCCGCCTGCTTTCCATCAGCTCCTTGTCGGGCTTCCCGTGAGGCTGGCCCGGTTTGATTATACGCGGAGTTATGAAAATTGTCAGTTCCGTTCTTTCCTTGGATTCGACCTGGTGACGAAACAGGTTGCCGATCAACGGCAGCGATCCGAGCAGCCAGACCCGTTTGTCGGTGGACAGGGACTTCTCCTTGATGAGCCCGCCGATGACCGCTGTTTCGTTATCGCCGACCTCCACCCGGCTGTCGGAGACGCGCGTCGAGATCAGCGGGAGCTGCAAGCCGCCGTAACCCTCCTGCCAGCCGGTTATCTCCTCGACACGCGGTCTGAGCTCCAGCATTATGCGCTCGGAGTCAATAATGTGCGGCACAACAACCAGTTCGATCGGAACCTGCCTCTCGTTGTAGGTAATCTGCACTTCGGTCCCTCCGCCTCCCCCCGAACGTTCTTCGATCCAGGTGGTGACTCCGACGCTTATCGTTGCCGGCTGATTCTCAATAGTGGTGATGCGCGGCTGCGACAGGAGCCGCGCCTTCTCCTCCTTAATCATCATGTCGAGCACTGCCTGAAAGCTTGAACTTGTGAGAGAGCCCAGCTCGATTTTACCCCCCTTGTCCTCCGTTTCGGTGGTCGCGGCGCCACTGCTGCCGTCTCCGGGGACCAGTCCGCCGATGAGGTCGGAGACCGATTCGCCGAATACCCAGTTGGTCCTGCCCTGGTATGCCCCCTTGACTTTCAGTATCTGAGACCAGTCGACCCCGAGCTGTTGATCGTCGCTCAAAATCGTTTCCACGAACTGCACATCGATCTCAACCTGCCTGGACGGCTGATCGAAGATGTCGATCATCTCCGCGACACGCTTCAGGTTGGGTGGTCGATCGGTGACGATCAGCAGATTGGATCTCGCTTGAAGCGGGGTTTTACCGGCCGGGACCGGATCCTCGAGATCCAGTCTCTCCCGCGACACCAACTCCATTGAGGGCTTGATGTAGCCCGCCTTTACAGCGCCGGTGTTGATCGTCTGGTAATACACGGTCGTCTGTCCCCACGGCGATAGCACTCTCGAGGTGTCGATTGTCGCCTTGATGTCCCTGGCATCGGCATACTTCAGCCTGAACATGCGCGTCTGGAGACCCAGCCCCCTTATTTTCTCAAGGGAGTCGGGACGGCTGATCATCATGATATTACCGTATATCTGGTACTGGAAACCCTTCGCCTGCAGGATTGCATCCAACGCCTCGCGCACCGTCACTCCGGCGAAGCGGAGTGAGACCGTTCCCATCGAATCCGGACCGATGACGAGATTCAGGTTTATCTGTGCAGCCAACAGACGCAACAGGTCCTCAATCGGAGTATCATGACCTTCAACCGTATCCACCGTGGTGTTCAGCAGGTCTTCGGTTGACACCGTGTTTTCAGCGGCCTGCAGGTTCATGCACATCAGGGTGAGCAGCACTGTCGCAAGCAATATTTGAGATATTCTCTGCAATCTACTTCTCCCAGGTGAGAGTATATTCCAAGGTACTGTTGGACAGGATGACCTGACCGGATTCTATCCTGTCCACCCTCAAGCCGTTTATTCTGTCGCCAACCCGGACCGGTTTCGAGTTTATCATCGCCATGCGGTCATCTCCTCTGATCGAAATTACGCCGAGCTTCAAATCGGAAATCGTCTCATCCATGTCCAGGTCGGGACGCGCCTGCACGAAGGGGTCTCTTCCCCATTTATTCAAGGTGATCCTCTCCTGTGAAAACGGCCAGGTCGTATCGGCGGCGGCAGATACGACCGGGGATGTATTCTTCTTCGAATCCTTCTTTGCGGCAACCGTCTCAGCGGCCGGTTTCCGCCACAGGTTGTAAGGATCAAGAATAAGGAATGCCACCGCCGCCGCGGCGATCACAACCAGCATTATTTTTTCATTTTTCTTCAGGGGCGGCATGGTTCAGTCTAACGATGAACGTAAATGAACATTTCCAGATCGATGTTGAGATCGGGTCGCGATCCTTCAATCACCGACATTTTTATATCGGAAACGGTAATCTTGAACGGCAGTGACTGCATTCTTTCGAGCATTCTGCCGAAATTCCGGTATTGTCCGCGCAGTCTCAAAGTGAATAATTGCTTGAAAATATACTTGCCCGCAACGGTATTGCCGGCGCGCTCAAGGGCGTAGAGTTCGAAGAGTGAGGGCTGCATCTCTTCCAGTTTAATTCCATTTGCCTGGCAGAAGGACATTATCTGTTTGGCGATGTTGATCAGACTGCTGCGAGGCGGAAACCTGCTGTCCCAGGCGTCAATCTCCTCGTAGAGTTGCTTGATCCGGTTCTTCAGCGCGGATTCCATCTCCTTGTAACGCACTATGGCTGTGATGGAATCTTCATTCGCCTTCATGTCCTCCCTGATTGTTGCCGTCCTGGCGATGACCGGCCGATATAGGACCGCATACCAAATACCGATGACTGCTATCATTATACCTGCAACCATCAACAGCTCGTCCCTTGCTTTAGTGCGTTTTTTACCAGCAGCCACGGTTATAGTCCACAGATAATTTTGAAACCGATTCTACCGGATTCGAGGTGTTCATAGCTGTCTATCGCCACGTCTCTGAACCATCCGGAGGTCTCGAGATCGTAAATGAAATTGGTCAGCCTGACCTCGGTAAGTGTCCCCTGCAGATAGACCTTACCCTCGATCTCCAGGACCTTCCCGTAAATGGGTCGCTTTTTCATCTCAACCTGCTCTTCCTCTCTCTTGCCCAGCAAGTCGGCGAGTACTCTGTCATAGGTCGGCTTGAAGTTCTCAGGGACCTCAGCTTCACTTACATTTTTCACCTCCGATTCGGAAGACTCGTCACCGGTGTTCGGATCGATGATATATCGCGTTCTCAACTGGTCGAGGTAGATATAACTTGGCACCAGGTTCGATAAGAGCTGCAGGTATTTCGGAATTTCAGGCGCCTTTTCAGCGATGGTGGAAAAATCTTCACCCCGCTGAATGAGCTGATTCTGGAGATTATCCACCTGTGCCTTGGCAAGCAGATAATCAGTTCGATGTTTGACCAGACCGGTGAGCTGTTTCTTCAGCGATTCATACTCGGATTCCGCGCCGTTTCTCTCGCTGAGCGCCATTCCGTACATGGAGATCATTACAAATATCAGCGACAGCGCCGCGGCTGGAACCAGGCGTTTGACGCTTTTCAATTTTTCCGCGCTCTTCAACTCAGGGGGCAAAACGTTCTGAGTGCGACCGTCGTCGAGGGCGATCGAGAGGACGGGGAGAAACGCTGGTCCCTGCTGCTCAAGGATTTTACGGTCCTCATCGGAGAGCGCCGAATCCAATTCGATGCGCGCCAGCGGATCACCCACTTCAACGATGATTCCCAGGTGTTCGCTCAGGAACTCGGGCAACCGTTTCATCAACGCTCCACCGCCGATAAGTATCAACTTCTGAAGAGCGTTGGCGTCCTTCTGGCGGCTGTAAAAATCGATCGACCTGGATATCTCCGCGGAGATCCGCTCCGCCACCGGACGCATCAGAATCGCAATCCGCATGGTCTCCGGTGCACCCTCGACAGGCAGACCGTTCCCGATCTTATACTCCTCAGCGCTGTCCAGCGTGAGTTCCTGACCGTTCGCTTCGAGTGTCAAGCCGTACAACACCTCGGTAAAATCATCGCTGCCGGTGGCGACTGTCCGGCACAGAATTAACTTCCCCTTCTCCATGATATTGATGGTCGTTTTGGCTGCGCCGATATCGACAATCACCACAGCGCCCTTATCGGTCTCTATTCCCTTGTAACCATCAATCAGGAATCTCATGGTTACCGGCGTCGAGGTTATATGGTTGGGAACAAGAGCTATCTCATCGAGTATGTCGATTCTTCGATCGAGTTCGCGGCGGTCGATCGCCATGACTTCGATCTCCTGTCTGCCCTTGATCTTCGGATCGAAGCCGCTATATGAAATGTCACAGAATTCAACCGGGAACGGCAGCTCCTTGTTGATCTGGAATTTTATGGCGTTCAGTCTCTCCTTCGGTGTTACTTCCGGCACCTCCAGGCGCCGCACCTGAGTATACCTGTCCGGAAGAAGAACGTGCAGAGCCGCGTTTTTCATGCGGTCGGTGGGCATCAACTCCCGGACAGTCTTGGCAAGCAACACATTCAGACCTGCCTGACCTTCACGCAGTCCCCTCGGGATTTTGCTGATCCCGACGCTTACCACGCGACTTTCTCCACCGTTCTTCACCACCTCGATCATCTTCACCGCCGCGTTTCCGATGTCCAGGGCAAAGACGCGCTTTCCCTTGACCCTGACTTTGAGAGCCGCTGCCTTGGCTGTCCGTTTGACGGCTTTCTTCGCCGGTTTTTCCTTGCGTACTGCCGGTTTGGCAGCAGGGAATCTCACATCGGACAGGGCACTTTTCAATCGCCTGGCTACACGTTTCGTGACGGGCATGAACATGTCGGTCAGAGGCTCTTCGGTCTCAGGCTGTTTCTTCGGGGGAATCTTCCGGCCGCGAGCGGGAACGGCTTTCGGGCGGGGGGTGGACTTCTCCCGCAATTTCCCGGCTCTCTTCATCGGAGCGGACTCCGGTTCGGGAGCCTTGGCGCTCTTTTCCGGGGGTGACGGTGCGGCCGCTCCGCTGATCTCCACTTCAGGATGCTGCGGTTCGACGCGATCCTTCTGCGGTCTTTGGTCAGCTCCTTCCGGCGTCAGCTCGTGTGAGGCGGTTCCGCCGCGTCTGATAATGTCCAGGAGCCGGTTTGTAGCCAGCTCACGGTGTTTCTCGGCCACCTATCGGCACCTCAGTAGAAACCACGTATTGGACAATATCACGATCCACGATCATCTTGTCATTGCGCAGCATTTCAATGATGCAGTTGTGACACAGGTTCGTGACTCGGCGGGGGTAGCCGCGCGTTACAAGGTAGATCTCCTGGTACGCCTCTTCGGTGAAAATCTGTCGATCACCGTCGCTGCCAGCCTGCTTGAGCCGAAACTCGATCATCGCCTTGGTGTCGGGTTCGTTGAGCGGATTCAGCATGTAGCTGGTGGTAATGCGATCCTCAAAATTCGGATTGCGGCTGAGCCTGGGGAGAAAGTCCAACTGGGCGAAAATCACCAGTTGAAGGAGTTTATATTCATTCGTCTCGAAGTTGAGGAGATTCCGCAATGTTTCGAGATAGGTCGGGGTCAGGTTTTGTCCCTCATCGATAACGAGGATGATGATTTTGCCCTCTTCAACACCTTTTTGAAAGAGGAAGGATTCGAGCACGTTCTTGCATTCAAGTACGGATCTGGCTCTCGTCTTGATGTGAAACAGGTCCATCAGGTTGCGAAGCAGCACGTACTCGGAGGGGAAGATCGGATCGAGGATCAAGCCGAAGGCGTAACGATCCTCCTCCTGCTGGAACATCTGCAGGAGCGTCCGGCTGAGAGTTGTCTTGCCGGTGCCGATACGTCCAAGAACAACCGACAGCCCCCGTCGCAATCTGAGGGCGATCTCCAGTCGGTTCAGGCACTCGCGGTGCTCCTTGGACTTGAACATGAAACGAGGGTTGGGCGAGGAGGTAAACGGTTCCTCCTTCAACCCCAACAGCTCATAATATTCCATTGTTTTTCCTGGCCAGAATTTCTTTAATTGGAACCTGGCGACGCCTCAGGTCTATTATTCGTTGCAGCGCCTCGATGGTTTCCTCATTGAATAATCTGTATCCGGACCGGTCAGCGCGCGCCACTGCGGTTATTAACCCAAGGCGGATGTAGTAATTAAGGGTATGGATTGAAAGTCCGGTACGAGATGCTAAGTCTCCTATCAAAAATACCGGCCGCATTTGACCTCCGGGTGTTGTTAAACCGTTACTTACACATATACTCTATGGTTGTAGAGTAACATTTGCCTGAATTATAAGCAAATTTTTCGGCAAAGTCAAGTGAAAAATGACGATTGGCGAAGGAATGCCATAATTTTATCGACCTCCTGCTGAATTTTAACAATGTCCTGATAGACAAGAATTTAATCATCAGGATATGGTATACTCTATGGTTCAAGAGTAATCTGTTAAATGATACGAAAACTTTTCGCCGTTGTCAAGGAAAAACCTGAAAAATGGACTTTTTGGGCGGGTAAAGTGAAGCCTTTATAATATAAGGAGAGAAAATCGCCTGAGGTTGTCCGGCGCTGTTTTACTGTTCATGCAGTGTGAGCTTGCCGGACATCCTGCCCATATCCTCCATCCTGCGAATTGCCACAACAGAGGACCAGGTGAACAACGCTGCCATCACGGTCAAGATCGCCAGCTCTATTTCCGGAGGGAGAAAGCCTGTGCTGAACGCGCCGAGCATGACCTGCCGCAGCGCGTCGAGCCCGAGCGTGGTGGGGATAATCGCGGCAGCCCCCGCGGCGGTCAGCAGTCCCAGGCGTTTGACCGGAAAATAGAAGCCGCCGAGGAAGAAGACCGGTTCGTGCATGGCTTGCATCCCGTAGTTCACGCCGCGACCGGCGATGAAGAACAGCGAGCTGAGCATCATGCCCATCCCATACAGTGCGCCAAGCGTGGTGATGAAGACCAGTATTGCCAGCCACGGGTCGTTGAAATTGAAATGGATGTTGAACACGAATCGACTGGCGACATATATTATCAGCGCCCTCGAGCTGGTCATTATTATGCCGCCCAACGCCATTCCCAGGAGCAGCGCCGGACGGGGCATCGGTGTCATCAGGTAACGCGCCAGATTTCCCGTCTCCTTCTCCCAGAAGAGCTGCATCGCCATGCTCCAGAGCATGTGCACCCAGAAGGTCATGATTACGCCGCCCAGAACCACGAAACCGGTGTATTCGGGAGGCGCTTTCATCGCCCGGTAAACGTAGATGTATGCGCACACGGTCAGAAAGGGCAGGAGTGTGTCGCCGACCAACCAGGAGAGTTCGCGCTGGGCGCCGATCACGCGCACATAAGCCCGCGCCACAACCACCTGAAGAAAATACCTGATCCTCCCGATCACGGCTCAACCTTGGACTGATCGTCGGCGAGCGATCTGCCGGTGAGCTTGAGGAACACGTCCTCCAGAGTCGGTTGAACGGTTTCCAGACCGAGCAGTCTTCGCTTGTCGCTGGTAACCATCTGAATCAATCTGCCGCCTGCTTCCGGATCGGAAAGCAGCGCATGGATACGGGTGATCTGTTCATCGCTACTGTGTGAGCTCGTCAACTGCTGCACGCCGTCAATCGCCCCCCACAATTCGGGAATCGGTTCCACACCGCTGATCGTCAGGTCGAGCGTTGTTTCCTTCCGGATAAGCTTTTTCAGTGCTGTCGGCGAATCGCACGCCTGGATTCTTCCCTGGTTGATTATCGCCACTCTGTCGCAGAGTTCATCGGCTTCAGCCATGTAATGCGTTGTCAGCAGGATCGTTCGAGTGGGGTTATCCACCACCCACTGTCTGATGAATGCCCTGATCCGTCGCGCGGAATGCACGTCAAGTCCGACCGTGGGTTCATCGAGGAAGAGCACAGTGGGTTCGGTGGTGAAGCCGCGCGCGAAGTTCAGCCTCTGCCGCATACCGGTCGACAATTTATTGGTTCGAACGCCATGATATTTATCGAGACCGACAACCTTCAGCATGTCCTCCACCTTCGACCGGGCTTTACGCCACGGAATGCCGTAGAGCTCGGTGAATAATCGTAGATTCTCTCGTGCGGTCAGGATGCCATAGCCGCATGTTTCACCGCCGGAGACCATGTTTATGATGGGGCGCACCTTCTGAACCTCAGTCACCACATCATGTCCCTGGATGAGCGCCCGACCGGCGGATGGCATTAGAAGGGTGCACAGGATGCGGATGGCTGTCGTCTTGCCGGCGCCGTTCGGCCCGAGTAATCCGAACAGTTCGCCGGGCTTGACCTGAAGATTCACGTCATCAAGCGCAACCAGCTCCTTTTCGGCCTCATTGCGCGCGGCACGATCGAGTTTGAATACCCGCTTGAGATTCTCGATTTCAATGCTGTGTGTGACTGTCATCTCAACTTTGCAGAAGAGTTCGATTACAACTTGTTATAATGTGTCCCGAAATGAAGTCTGCGTGTCCAAAGATTGAAATTGTCAAGTTAAGCTGATGAATGATCATTTGTCAAGAAAGTCGGACGGCATATCTTAATCGATTGGAATGGTGCATGTTTTATGCCTTGCCTTGCGGCCCGGACAGCCTTGTCCTCGCGAATGCGGGGATCGCTGGAAAGGTAAATAATCTGATTTACGACCCCCCCCTTTGTCCCCCCCTACTGGCGTAGGGGGGGAGAGTTTGG
>JALGVR010000073.1 GCA_025774605.1 bacterium
ATGACCTGCGACCCCCCCTTTGTCCCCCCCTACTTCGCAGGGGGGGGAGGCAGTCAATTTCCCCTACTTCGCAGGGGGGGAAAAAAGAAACATCCGGACTGCATCACTCGCTCCCTCGCTTCCTCGCTCCCTCGTTCACTTCACCACCATCGCCTTCCGTGTCAACAACCTGCACAGACAAAAGCGTCTACGCTGCCCATCCTTCATGTTAAACCCTGTTCAGTGCAACTTGAACAAGGGTGACAGGTTACCCGTATCTCCCCGCGCCTGTTGTGATTCTTTTGTTGTATTGTCAATATTCCTGTATTAACTTATAGTTGTAATCTTTGTTGATGAGCAGTTCAGCCTTCCTAAAAGCATGTTTAATCTCTTCTTACTCAGCAGAGGAGGAAATTCCGATGAACTTCATTAGAGCCTTAACTATCCTCGCCATCATCCTGCCGTCGTCCGCGGCGATATGTCAACTGGAGGTGGAGCCGTTCGGCTTCGCGACTTCAATCGACGTTGACGAGGAGATGATTGTCGAACTGAATCTCATCAACCTCGGTGAGAACGACATCCAGGTCAGTCTTCATGCCCTGAGACCCCCTGATCGTAACCATCAGGATCGCGGACCCCGCAGGGACGACCTCGGCGATGTTGTCGACGAGTTCAATATCGGCGGTGAACTGTGGGCGGGACTGGCCTGGGACGGAGAGCTGATGTGGGGATTGGAATATCAGCAGCAACGCCTGACCGCGGTGGACCACGATGGCGAGATCGTGGAAAATGTGAATATCGAGGGCGAACAACATGTCGGTCTTTGCTACGATGGTGAAGTCTTCTGGACGGGCTACCTTAGGGATGAGAACCAGGCAAGGATATTTCGCGTCAACCGCGAAGGCGAAGTGCTGGGCAGCATCGCAGTTGAGGGCGGAGTCGTCTTCGGCGTCGCCTGGGACGGCGAGAATCTCTGGTACACTGATCTCAACGGGCCAGAGGAACAGGTTCTGAGGCAATGTGATACAGATGGTGAGAACCTGAGAACGGTTGACTGCAGCAACCTCGAAAGAGCCGACATAGTAACACTCGCCTGGGTTGAGCCGCATGATGACGGTCACATCTGGCTGCTTGCCGGTGAACAACCGCACCTGTGGCAGCTGAACGTCGAAGAAGACGAGGCGGAGATCGTCCAGGATACCGGTTTGGACCAGAACTACTACGGCATCGAACATGACGGCGATAATCTCTGGATAGACGGTCAAACTCAAAACTGGTATGTCATTGACGACGGCATCGGCGAGGTTTACCTGATTGAACTCGAACCCGAAGAGGGCGTCGTTCGCGGCAATGATGAACTTAACGTGGAAGTCGTCATCAATTCAGCGGAAATCGAAGAGGGCGTTTATCCGTACATGATCAGGATAGAAGCCGACCTCGAAGATCAGCCGCAGATCGACATTTCAGCGGTCGTTTCCGTCGCTTCAGCCACCGCGTCGGTCAGTGGCGTTGTATCGGACGCCGCGGACGATGAAGCTGTCGCCGGAGCCGCAATAGATCTGGATCGATATATTATCGAACGCTTCTCCAACCACAACGGCGGCTATTCTTTCGACGATCTGCCGCTGGGTGACTACGAGCTCACCTTCACCGCCGAAGACTACCTGCCGTTGACCGAGGAAGTTGAGCTCGACCGGGAGGGCCGACTCGAGCTTAACGTCGCCCTTCTTCACGCCGAATGCAATCCCGACAGGGATGCCGTAGAGGTCGAGCTTCACCGTTTTGAAGAGACTCACGTCGAATTTGAAGTGTCCAACGACGGCAACGGTCCGCTGACCTATTCGACCGAACGCAGGCTTCCCGGCGGCGCCGACGCCGACCCGTGGGATCAGCGCGGTTCGATTCCGGTGGGAGAGATTGTCAACGACACCAGGGTGGAGGGCGTTCTGTTCGTCGACGACCGTTTTTACGTCGCCGGCGCAAATCGTGTGGGGCGCGAGGACGACCCCGACGTGATTTACATTCTGAGCCTCGCTGGAGAACTGCTGGATACGCTTCCACAGCCGGATGAATTGAACGGCTCCTACGGAATGCGAGATCTCGCCTGGGACGGCGGGCTCATCTGGGGCTCAGGCTGCGGTCGCATCGCCGGCATGAACCTTGAGGGTGAGGTCGAAGCGGCCTTCGAAGGTCCCTACCGCACCAACTACGCGCTGGCGTGGGATCCCGACCGCGAAGCGCTCTGGGTCTCGAACATCACCCAGGGGATAACCGCCGTCGACACTGACGGGCAGGTGGTGGCAACGCTTGACCGCAAGGGTTTCCGCGTCTATGGTCTTGCCTACTGGGAGGACGACCCGGACGGCTATCCGCTCTACATCTTCCACAATCCGGCGGGCGGCAGTCAGTTCGTACACAAGATGAACCCGGAAAACGGCGACACCATCTTTGTCGCCGACCTCGGATCCCGGGTTGCGGGCAACGCCGCCGGCGCGTTCATCACCAACCAGTTCGACGTTTACAGCTGGGTGTTCATGGCGATCGCCAACGACGGCTCCGACGACCGGATCGACATCTGGCAGCTCGACCGGCGACGCGACTGGATTACGGTCGACCCGGATCACGGCGTGATACCCGCCGGTGAGCGGCGGATGTTCAACCTCGGTATTACCGCTTCGCTGCCGCCCGGCGACCATAATGCCCAACTGGTCTTCCTGCACGACGGCGTCGGGGGTGAAACAGTCATCGATCTGATCGTTCATGTTCTCGGCGGACCGCCCGCCCCGTTCAACCTCCTCGAACCGGTGAACGGGGATACGCTCTACACAAGCGAGGAGCGAACCTTCACCTGGGAGGAGTCGATCGATCCCGACCCGGAGGAAGAGGTCAGCTACCGGCTCTGGTTCCAGACCGGCAATGAATCCACTTCCGCACCTGTCAACGATAATCTGATGCCGGTTTCACCCGATACAGGCTTCTTTGCGGTTGAATTGCCCGCGCGCTTCAACTGGTGGGTGGAAGCGGTCTCGGGTGGGGATACGGTTGAATGTAATGACCGATTCGACTTCCTGCTGAGACCGCCGCAAGACGTGGTTACTCCCGAAATCGATGCGCCTGGGGAGTTTTCGATCCGCTCGATCCGCCCCAACCCTTTCAACGCCGGGACGCGGATAAGCTACAACCTGAACCGTACGAGCCGGACGATCTTGAAAATCATCGATTTCACCGGTCGGGTGGCGGCTGAACTGGACTGCGGAACCCAGTCTGCCGGCTACCACACCGCGGTCATCGACGCCGCAGCCCTCCCTTCAGGTGTTTACATCGCCCGGCTGACCGCAGACGGCGAAGCAAGAACCGGCAAGCTGGTGTGCATCAAATAGGATGACCCACGCTTCGGGATTGAAGATCACAACCGTCTGCAGTTGAGAGTGTTGCAGTAACGGCTATAAACCGGACCGGACCGGAGAGTTGTCGCCTCGGTAAAACCATGTCTCTTCCCGCTGGACGCTTTTTCCGGTTGAAGGGGATTCTGTCCCGCGATGTTCATCAGATCTGTTTGCTCCAAATCGAATAATGCTCCATATCCCTTCTTGCAAACATGTCGACGGATCGCTATATTTCCCTGTCGTCCGGCAACCGCTTGAAGCAGTGTGGCGACTGTGGACATAATGGCTGTTCATCTGCTGTAATTTACACTGATGAGGGCTCCGGAGAGATGTCCGAGAGGCCGAAGGAGCACGCTTGGAAAGCGTGTGTACGTTCTGCGTACCGTGGGTTCGAATCCCACTCTCTCCGCTATGGGATACGGAATAAACCTTTCCGGCAGTCCCCGCCTTCGCGCGGGCGCGGCCGGACGGGCAACTCGATCTCAAATCCCCTCATCCGTCATCCTTCACTCTCCACCCTCTTCATGTAAACGTGAAACACCTTCTTCGATAACCCGGCGAAGATTCCCAGCCCCCCGTTGATGTTGAAGACCGGTCTCTCGAGCATGCCCTGCATCACCCGGAAGTTTGACCATAGATAGTTATAATAGTCCACCGAAACCGCCTGCAGTTCGATGCGGGTTGGTCCTTCCCACTCGAAGAACGCCCAGGCGATCGTCGTCCACTCCGCGTCATACCTGAACACAGTCCAGCCTGCAGCGTCGCGATCCTCCTCTTCCAGGGCGTCGTCCGGATCGTTGGGATCCCAGTCCGGATCAAGCGGCACAAGCGAATCGCGCGGGGTCTCAGCTACTATCAACCCGGCATAACCGCCCACAAACCCACCCGTCGTGTCGATTTCCCACCGCCAGAACATGTTCGGATCATTGCGCGTTAATGTATCTCCCTCCGAAACCGGACGCTCACCGTTCTGATCAATCAACAGGATATTCAACGAAATGAATGTATCCGGCACCGACGTTTCCGACCAGAGAAATTCACCGTCCGGAGTTGAACACTCGATGCGATAGTGACGCCTCCCTCTCGGAATCAACTCCTCACCCGGAACCGGAATATATCGACCGTGTTTCTGCGGATCGTCTGTGAGATGAAGCGTATCTCCGCTGTCTGTGTCGAAGATCACTATCTCCGCGCCCGTAATTGCCGCATCCTCGAAGTCGTAACGATTAAACAGCGGTGCAATCCTCTCCAGATAGACCTCCCCGACCGGCTCGCCGTTGGTGAGATAGGCATACAGTACCGCTTGCGGATCGTACTTCTCCGCTTCGGCAGGCGTACTCTCGCAGCCCGTCGAGGCAAACATGAACGCCAGACCGGCGATAGCGAGAAAAATGCATGAAGGAAACGAATCCCTGATAAGTACATGTCTTATATTCATTTTAGAACCTAACTTCATAGTTGATCAGCGGGATTATCGGCAGCAGCTTGGCATCGACGACTTCAACCGGGTTCTCGCTGGTATCAAAATACCTTATCCAGTAACTCTGGCGGCTGTATGCGTTGTACACGCTGAAGGTCAACCTCGCCCGTCTGCCGAAGAACAGATGATTGTATGAAACGCTGAGGTCAAGACGATGATCCTCCGGAAAGCGGTAGTTGTTCTTGCTGCCGTTGAGGATGGTCCGCCCGTAGTTGCCCGCTTTATCCGGATCGAACCCGGCAATGCGCGATGTGTACACGCCGAGCCCCTGCGTGAAACCCTGACCGGTGTTGTATCGCCACGATGCACCGTACTCCCACTTGCGGGATTTCCTGTAGCTTAAGACCACGACGAAGTCGTGACGACGGTCCCACTTCGGATAGAACCATCTGCCTTCGTTGATATGGCTGTCGACCGGAAAACGCCGCCTGGTCCAGGAGAGCG
Source organism: bacterium (assembly GCA_025774605.1). Classification (GTDB taxonomy): domain Bacteria; phylum Electryoneota; class AABM5-125-24; order Hatepunaeales; family Hatepunaeaceae; genus JALGVR01. The sequence continues at coordinate 5,290 of JALGVR010000073.1, forward strand.
AATATCCCAGCCAGCCGGTGAGCCTGCCGGTCTTCCTCCTGAGCATCCACTCAAAGCCATAAGCGTAGCCTTCACCGACCACGAAGGCTTCCGCCTCGCTCTTTCCTTCATCAACCATCGGCCTCATGGCGGTGACATTGTGCATGTCGGTGTAATAGGTTTCGGTCGTGAACTCATAACCGTCCCTGCGGTCCCACTCAAAGCCGAGCACAAACTGGTTGGAGTATGGGGGTTCAATCGAATCGTCAACCGGGAACCAGATGTCGAAGGTATTCATCTCGGCGCCTCCGGACATGACGTTCATCCACTGTGTATATCGTCCCACTGCAGCCTTGAACCGGAGCTGTTCATCATAGTAGTAAACCATCGCCAGGCGCGGATCGACCGCGGTCTGGTCTCCCACGTTGTGGTAGTAAAACCTGACACCGGGTTTCACTTCGCAGAAGGCGTTCATACGCCAGCTGTCCTGGATGTAAAGGGCGAGGTTATATGCCGTCGTGTCAACGTCCACGAAGACAATGTCCTCGTTCTCCTCCTTGAAGTGCGTATCGTAGTAACTGAGCCACATTCCGGTCTTTATACGGTGGTTCCGCCAGCCGAGGAATTCATAGTCGGACGTCAGGGAATAATCCAGGATGACCTCCCGGGCGCGATCCAGAGCCACACCCTCGTTGGAGAAGCTCCATTTAGACCGGTAGCGGCTGATCGCTCCACCGAACGCCAGATAGGAGGTCCGTCCCAACGCATGTCTCAAGCGCGTCGAAATTGTACGGTTTCCCCAACTCAGGTAACCGTTCAACCGGGCGTCCTCGCTGCCGAAATCAAAGTTCAACCGGTCGTTTCCCCAGTATCCGGCGATGGTGAGTGTGGTTCGGTCGGTCAGGTCGAGGTTGAACTTGCCGTTCCCGTCGTAGAAGTAGTAATCAGGCATTCCGTCCTCATCGTGCATGGCATCGAGGACATAATCGATGTACGTCCGGCGAAGCGATCCGGCGAACGAGCCCTTCTTCCCACCGATCGACAACGGTCCCTCAAGTGCGGCTCTTCCCGAAATCAGGCCGATGGAGACCAGTCCCTGGTACTGCTTGCGGTTTCCGTCGTTCATGATGACCTCAAGCACGCTGCCGCTGCGTCCGCCGTACTGCGCCGGAAAGCCGCCCTTGAGGAGATCCAGATACTTAACCGCGTCAGCGTTGAATGTGCTGAACAGACCGAACATATGCGTGGGATTGTAGACCGTGTTGTGATCCATCAGGATCAGGGTCTGATCCGGGCTGCCGCCGCGAACGTGCAGCGCGGCTGAGATGTCCGAGGACGCCTTCACCCCGGGAATCCTCTGCAGAGCCCGCAATATGTCCATTTCACCGCCGAGTGAGGGCATGGCGCGGATAAAGCGCGAGTCCAACGGCACTGCTGAAACAGTGGGCGTTTTGCGCTGGTCCTTGACCTCTTCGCGCTTGACCTTGACCTCCACCGCCTTCAACTCTACACGTGCCGGCTGAAGTTCGATATGCAGCGGTTCCATCATTTCCATGACCTGGACATCCTGTACAAAACTGTGATAGCCGAGGTGGCTGAAGACAAGTGTATACGATCCGACCGGAACATGGTTGATTACGAAGTAGCCGTCGAGGTTGGCGGTGGCACCGCGATCGCCGCCCTCGATGACCGCTGAAGCCACCGGCAGCGGTTCGCCGCTGGACGCGTCGGAGATAAATCCGGTGATGTTTGCCGCCAGCGCGTAATCAACCGAAACAAATGAAGCGGCTGAGAGCAGTACATACAATGAAATGATTCTTCTCAAATTGTTCCTCTGGTTGCAACTATATCTTTCTGCGAATTCTTGAAATATCGAAGAAAAGCGTTTAATATAGTGGATTAAAACATTGGATGTCAAGAATGTATAAGGGTTGCCGCGGAATGCTAAACGAAACGGGGAAATTTGAGAGGAGTGCGCGTGTCCTGACAGCTGCGCTTACTGCAGACTGCGTGTTGCCCGGATAGCGGAGCCGTGCGGACAATCCATCAGACTCACGCAGGATAACCCCGTCCCGCAATCGTTTCTATCCCCCCTGCGACAGTAGGGGGGACTGACTGCCTTTCCCCCCCTGCGACAGTAGGGGGGATTGACTGCCTTCCCCCCCCTGCGCCAGTAGGGGGGGACAAAGGGGGGGTCGCAAGTTGTTGACACGGAAGGCGGTGGTGGTGGAGTGAGCGAGGAAGCGAGGGAGCGAGGAAGCGAGGAAGCGAGTGAGCGAGGGAGCGGGTGATGCAGCCCGGACGTTTCCTTTCCCCCCCTGCGATAGTAGGGGGGATTGACTGCCTTTCCCCCCCTGCGATAGTAGGGGGGATTGACTGCCTTTCCCCCCCTGCGATAGTAGGGGGGGATAAAGGGGGGGTCGAAAATCAGATGATAGACCCGTCCGGCAAGCCGTCCAGGCCACACGGTTATTCCCTTCCCTGGAAGCTGTCACGCAAAATATATGAAATATCAAAATATTTCGGTTGAGCGGGAACCTTTCTTCTCCTCTGGCGTAATATGATTAAACAACGCACATGTACTTGGAATTATCCAAAATGGTGCATGGAATTCTCCTAAAGTTCTGTTGTTTTGACCAACCTCCAAAATTGCCTCTCATCAGTTGAGAGGCATTTTTTATGGGTGGGTGGTCAACCTGCCTGCGAATCGCGCCTGTTGATCATCGCATTCCAGTCGATTCGCGGGTACTCACATCACTTCAGTGTTCAGTCCCAGAATTGCCTGCCGCGCTGGATTGAAAAGTTATAGTTGTTGGCCGGATTATCGGTTTTGGTAATTCCGGGACCGAGCACAGGACAAACCGATGTGCATTGACTCTTACAATAACCGCTCCCGTTGCCGGGAAACCTGTTTTCGGATGTAACATCTTCGAGTATGGGTTGGTCTAAAGTGACAAAAGCAGGATGAGATTTCATCAAACATTGAGGTCAACATGATTCGTCGTCGTTTTTCCCGCAGGGCTTTAAGCTATGGGAGCCCGTTCAGTTCCTTCTACCTCGCTTCGATCAGGCGTAACAGAATTCAGCACTGAAACAGTTTACATTAACATAAACCACACGAGAGGACAACCATGAACTTTAAATCAACCGCCGGGCATGTACTTGTCATAGGCGCCCTTGCCTTTGCGGCTTTGATTGCCGGCCCCGATCAGGCATTGGCGGGACATCAGCCGGACCTTACCGGCGACTGGGAAGGCTGGGTGAAGTTTACTTCGGCTCAACCCAGGGTGTTGCTCAGCCTCGAACGGAGCGGGGACGGGACATTCAGCGGGACGATCAGCCTGCCGATGCAGGATCGGCACGACCTGCCGGTGTCGAATATCGAGGTTGACGGCAACAGGATTTCCTTCGACCTTTCAACCGGACACGCCACCGCTTCGTTCAAGGGGCGCTATTCAGAAGAGACCGACACCATTTCCGGAGATTTTATCCAGGCGGGGGCAACCTTCCCCTTTGAGCTGAAATGCAAGACGGCCACCAGGGCGATGAGCGGGAAGTAGGATGGTTATGATTGTCAACCCCAGGGTGAAACCCGACCGGTAACCGGTCGGGTTTTTTACTCTGCCGCGGAATCAATCAGACCAATCCCGTTTTCGGAGCCGGCAAATGATTCGCGATTGACCGCTTTTCCTCGAGATATGCTGATATTCGAAAGACTGTCCGGCGGGATCGTCGAATAATCGAGCTCGCTGCCGCGCATGGAATGGGGCAGCAGGTAAACCGCGAACATCAGTAGTGTCGCGGCGACAACCCACCAGCGACCGCGCTTTTCGCCCTCCCCGCCGCGCAGCTTCCAGACAGCCACCAGCCAGCCCAGCGCCATGACCGCTGTCTTGTTGTCCGTCAGGTCTTCTCCGAACGGCCAGCCGGTCCAGAAGGCGCCGAATGCATACTTCTGCACGATCGGACCGAAGATCAGACCACCCACCGCAATCAGCCCCAGAGTCAGCCAGCTTAAGGTCGCCGGCTTCCGGTCAAGGAACGCTGAAAGCGCGGCTCTCATTCCCACCAGCAGCGCGCCGAACATCAACAGGATATGGGGAAGCAGAGCCCATAACGGCACATCGCCCTTAAACCGGATAACCGCCGGTTTGTCGGGCGGCAGCAGCACGGTCTCCCCGTCCAGTCTCAGAGCAACCTGGTATTCGAGCTTCCCCGCGGGAGGCTGGTGAGGAAGGTAAGCCTCGAGGTATTCTTCGTCAGATGAGCCTGAATCAGAGCCTCTCTTCATCCCGATCACGTGTGTCGGTTCGTCGAGCCTGTAACGCTTCCAGAGCACCGTTCCGGCTATCGACTCGTCCGGAATCCTGATGAATATGCGATGGTCTCCAGGTCCTCCGTGGGTTCGTTTCAGGTTGTATTCGATCGTATGTTGACCGAGCATGACCTTACCCTCAAGCGGGTACGTGGGGCCGGTCTTGCGCTGGTAGTATGAGATGACGAACGTGATCACCAGCGCCAGCAGCCAGAGCGTTACGGTGTTCCTGATCTTCATGAATCCTTGCCTGTGAACAGTTTGACCTCCATTTTACTACAGTAAGAAAATATACGAAACAAACTCATCCGGACGGGACGGTTAATCGTCTTTTGCAGCCCGTCGTGGAAAAAGATGCATCCCCGCCTGCCGGCGGATTGACACCCCTCCATTTTGAACCTATATTGACGTTGAGATCAGGATTTGAGATCACGGAACAAAATTAACATGTTGAACATGAGCACAAGTCCGAGTTGTAACATGCCCTTATGACCGGATCATCCCTCACCGGCTTCACCGGTCTCGACTGGTCGATCCTCGCCGGATACTTCGCGCTGTTGGTTGCCAGCGGCATCCTGCTGACCCGGCGGCAGCAATCCACCGACGATTACTTCCGCGCCGGCGGACGCATCCCGATGTGGGCGGCGGCGATCTCGTTCCTGGCGACTTCACTCTCGGCGGCAACCTTCATCGGCGGGCCTCAGCAGGCATACCGCGGCGACCTGACCTACCTGTCATCGAACATCGGTTCGATCATCGCCATCGTAATCGTGTCGCTTTTCTTCATACCTGTCTTTTATCGCCATAAAGTCGCCACCGTCTACGGTCTGCTGGACAAACGCTTTGGAGCGCCGGCGAACCTTGCCGCCAGCGGTGCATTCCTGGTCGGGAGGATATTCGCCAGCGGCGCCAGGCTGTACATCGCCGCGCTGCCGGCGTCGCTGATACTGTTCGGCGACATAGCCGTCGGGCATCAGATCATCGCCATCGCCGCCTTGACATTTGTCGGGATATTCTACACCCTCGCCGGCGGCATCCGATCCGTAATCTGGACGGACGTGATCCAGACCGTGATCTTCGTCGGCGCGGCTGTGGCGGCCGTGGCGCTGCTGTTGGACAGGATACCGCTCGGACTGCCGGGAATCATCGACGCGTTGCGTTCTCCGGGTGAAGGCGCCGCCTCGAAATTGACCATCTTCCAGTCCGGCCTCCAGGGCTTCGGGCCGAAGTATAACTACACCGTGCTGACTGCGATATTCGGCTTTTCGCTGCTGAGCCTCGGCGCCTACGGCACAGACCAGGACATGACCCAGCGGCTGTTGACGTGCAAATCCGCCGCAAAGGGCAGCCAGTCGGCGATCACGGGCATACTGATCGGGCTGCCGGTGACCGCGCTGTTCATGATCATCGGACTGCTGCTCTATATCTTTTACAGCCGTCCCGATCTGATGGGAGCCGCCGCGCCCGGTTACGCGGTCGAGGAGAGCCGCCGGATATTCCTCAGCTTCATCATCCACGAAATGCCCGCCGGAATGACGGGACTGATGATGGCGGGACTGTTCGCCGCCGGGCTGTCGAGCCTCAATTCCGCCATGAACGCGATGTCTTCGTCATTCATCAACGACTTCTACAAGCGGTTCCGGCCCGGCAGGGATGAACGGCATTACCTGCGTGTCGGGCGGCTTGGCGTCGCGATCTTCGGGGTGATACTGGGTCTGTTCGCGGTGTTCAGCGCCTTCTGGCAGCGGGCAAGACCGGAGGCGACGCTGATCGACTTCGCCCTGATGGTGATGGTGTTCGCCTATTCCGGACTGGCGGCGGTGTTCCTGACGGCGCTGTTCACGCGACGCGGCTCGAACGGCAGCGTCATCGCCGCGCTTTTAACCGGATTCCTGGCGGTGATGTTTATGCAGAGCCGCCTTGCCGGTGTGATCGCCTTCCCCTGGCAGATGTTCATCGCCACCGGGCTGGCGTTCGGCGTCTGCTGCCTCGGAAAGCGAAATTCGACAACCGGTTGACGCTTGCAGGTCGACAATTATCTTCTTATATTTTTATACGGTTGAATTGAAACTACCCCACCTCAATGAAAGGGGTCTACAATGGAAAATGTCAAGTCTGGAATCATCTTCGGCGTTCTGACCCTCTCAATCGCGCTTCTTTCTCTGTCTGCACGCGCCGAGATCATCAACGTCCCCGATGATTTTGAGACCATTCAGGCGGGTATCGACGAAGCGGAGGATGGGGATACGGTACTGGTCGCGCCGGGGGAATATGAAGAGAATATCGATTTCTCCGGAAAGAATATCGTGCTGCTCGGTAATCCGGACAATCCCGAGGAAGTAGTAATCGACGGGAACGAACAGGGAACTGTTGTGACCTTTGCCAATAGTGAGACGGAGGCTGCTGTTCTGAATGGATTTACAATCACCAACGGTTTCTCAGACGATAGAGCCGGTGGGATTGCCATTATTGAGAGTGATCCCACCATAATGCATTGTCGGATCATAGACAATCGTTCTAATGGAGATGGCGGAGGCATATATGTATGGGAAGGAAGTCCGGAAATTACCAGCTGTAATATTTCGAACAATTCCCCTCTACGATTTCAGGATTCTATCGGTAAAGGTGGTGGAATTTACTGCATAACGGGCAGCAACATCACTCTCGAAGATTGTAATTTTATAGAGAATATTGGAAGATCCGGAATTCATTTATATTGCGATGGTTCGGAAGCTATTCTGCGGAATTGTGTATTCAATTCTGTAGGCAACATTGCCGAGTACGCAAATGGCATTCGGTTCAGAAATTCGACCGGTACACTTGAAAATTGCCAGTTACTGGAACTTCCGCAGGCTCTAATAGTGTCCAATTCAATCCTCTCAATTACCGGATGTCTCTTCTCAGGTAGCTTTACAGCAGGTGAATATGCTCCGGGTGCGGCAATTTACGCCACAAATGGCTCTGAGGTTGAAGTCACTTATTCGGTTTTTGAGCGGGGCAGTTCATTCGATGCGGGCAGTGCGATTTATTCTGAAGTCTTAGGTGACGTCGAAGTGAGTGATGTCACAGCTCGCAAATGCACGTTTGCGAATAACGAGCCGTCGAATGTAATTGAGAATATCACTGCCATAAACTGCATTTTCTATCATAACGAAGCAGAGTGGCATAGGGATAATGTCATTAACTTCTGCCTCCTTGAGCGCGATGCCGAAGGTGAGGGAAATATCATCGGCGAAGACCCACTTCTCGTGGATGTTGACGAAGGAGACTACCACCTCACCGCCGACTCCCCCTGCATCGACGCCGGTGATCCCGATTCCGATCCCGATCCCGACGGCACTCGCGTTGACATGGGCGCGTTCTATTTCCACCAGCGCGACATCGACGTCGATCCCGACACACTCGAATTTGTCGGCATTCAGACAGGAACGGTTGACAGCCTCTCTGTAATTGTCCGAAATGTCGGATTGACCACACTAAACTTAACTTCAGTGGACATAGCCTCTTTCAATGCGCCTCTCGACGTCGATGAGATCGAGGAAGCGCTGCCCATCGAACCGGATTCCAGCTATACAATCTGGGTTCGTTTCCTGCCGTTTGAGGAGAATCAGTATCTTGCCAACCTGATAATCGAATCCAACGACCCGGACGAGGAGACCGTCGAGGTGCTCATCTCCGCATCGGCACTGAGTGTTAGCGATGAAATCCAAGCTCCCCTCTCATTCGGCATCAACGAAGCTTACCCCAACCCCTTCAACTCCACCACCACCATCGCCTACCAGCTCCCGCATCCTTCCAACGTTTCGCTCACTATTTACAATCCTTACGGTCGGAAGGTGGGAACGCTGGTTGACGAACAGTTGGCAGGCGGGATTTATACTGCAACGTGGCAGCCGGATAATCTGGCTTCGGGATTGTATTTTGTCCGATTTGAAGCCGGTGACAGGATGCAGATGCGGAAA
>JALGVR010000164.1 GCA_025774605.1 bacterium
GAATTTTCAAAGAGCTTAATACACAGTTATCGCTGGATTAGGGTATTCATCTAATCATTCCGGCTTCAGGCTTATTTCCCCGCCTTCCCGTCCCCCTTTTCCACCAGCATCATGAGCGTTTCCTGGACGCCGTGTTTATCAGCGAACTTCCTGACCTCACGGTAACCGTCGCCGTAGATCGGGTCCTTTGAATTTTCCAGACCGGCCAGAAAAAACTGCCCCCGCTTGGTATGCATGCGGCTGTATATCAGGCTGGAAACCCAGTTGGCGCTTCCTTCGCGGAGCTTCAACGACAATCCGTCGGCGCCGTTTTCGTGCTGCCAGGCGTGCATCAGTTCGTGGGCGATGATGCCGTGCATGAAGTCTTCCGGCACACCGCGTAAGGCTCTGATGGTGGCGGTTTGATCGCTCTGACCGGCTTTCCCTTCCTTCCAGCGGATGTGGGCGAATGTGTGTGAATGCTTGCAGGTCTCCCGACCGAGCGCCAATACCGGTCTTTCGACCAGTTCAATACGGATGCCCAGCGTTCTTATGACGATACCCATCGAAGCCAGCTCGTCCCGCACCCTTTCCAGCAAACGCCGGGCGTGTTCCGGTTCGGTCACGGACTGCGCGGCGCAGACCGGGCAGAGGCAGCGGTTCTCATCCAGCCAGACCTTCTCCTCCTGCCATACCAGCCTGCCGCAGATGGCGCAGACCGGAAATTCATCCGCGTGTCGGGGGTGGAAATGACTGCCCCAATAGTCGGTTATATAACTGCCTTCCAAGGGTTTGCCGCAAATATCACAGCGAGGCGCAATATGGCTGATATAGCATTCCTGGTGGTAGGCAGAGCCCTCGTAAGTAACGTAACTGCCCTCGATGATGGGCTTGCCGCAGTAAGCGCAGACCGGTCTCTGCAACCGTCCCAGGCATTCGGGATGATAGTACCTGCCGTCGGTTCCAAGCAGGTATTCGCCCTCGATCGGCTTGCCGCATGCCGCGCACTTGAAGCATTCGGGATGATAGAGCTTGCCGTCGACCACCGCGGCGGTCTTGGTGATAACTTTACCGCAGGCGGCGCAGCGATAGACTGGTTTCTCCTCTGTTTCGCCCCGGACGCTGGGGGCCAAAAACAGGACTGTGAGGATTATAAATATGTATTTCAACAGGGGAATCATCGTGTTGTTTCGCATATTCAAGTTGTTGATTATCACTGTGTTGTTAAATAGCGGTTCGGCGACACTTTGACAAGCGTGAATTGTGCCTGCCTTTGGCTACGGGCTTGATGAATCAGCCCCCGCCCGGCTGGTTGTATCAAGTATGGCTCGGTTGAGCGAATCAGACGCAGCCTCAGCGATCAACTTCTCCGCATCCTCCTCGAGGAGCGCCACCGGTATGTAGCCCTCCCGCATCTCCCTGCTGACCGTTCCCCGGTAAGGTTCTACGTAATAACGCCCGACACGTTCGGGACGAATGAATTCGCGTGTGGGTTCATGCGCCGTGGCTTTGATCATGAAATCCGCCCAGATCGGTGCGGCGCCCCTCGCCCCGGTGATTCCCCTGCCGTTTTTGAGCCTCATCCCGCGGAAATCATCATATCCGACCCAGACCGCCGCCACCATGTAGGGCGTCGCTCCGACGAACCACGCATCGCGGTAGTCGTTCGACGTACCGGTCTTTCCCGCCGCAACGCCCTTGAAGCCCAATTTCCTGACCACAACACCGGTTCCGCCGTCAAGCACGCCGGTCATCATGTCCAGGAGCTGGTATGCGGTCTCGGGTGCGAACCTCGATTCGCTCACGGCGAAATGCTCATATAACAACTCTCCGCCGCGCACTTCGATGCGGTTTACCAGATGGGATTCCAACGCTTCTCCGCCGCGTGCGAGCGTGGCATACATGTCAGCCATATCCAGGGGTGTGACGCCCTGACCGCCGAGGCTCTGCGCCAGGTGCGGTTCCAATTTGGATTTGACGCCCAGCGCCCGGGCTGTCTTTACGGTTTTTTCAGGACCGACGATCCCGATGAGTTGGGCGGCGATCGTGTTTCGCGATTTCATCAACGCCATCTTCAGTGTCATCGGCCCGAGGTATTGATTGTCGAAGTTGCGCGGTTTCCAGGTGTGTCTCTTGTCGATGCGCAGCTCGATGGGCTTGTCCTCGAAAATCGTGGCTGGATTGATGTCCGGCTCCTCGATGGCGGCAAGGTAAATCACCGGTTTGAACGCCGATCCCGGCTGGCGGTGCGAGTTGATTGCCCGGTTGTAGGGGCTGGTGATGTAGTCTCGACCTCCGACCAGCGCCACTATCTGCCCGCTGCCGATGTCGATGGCTACCAGCGCGCCTTCGAGACGGCTCTCTTCACCCGTCTTCTGCGGTTTCAGCTTCTTCTCAAGTGCGTCCAGTCCGACGCTGAGCGATCTCTGCGCAAGATCCTGCAGTTGAGGGTCGATGCTTGTCGTGATTCTTATGCCGCCGTAGTTGACCGGATCAGACCCGACCGTTGCGCGGGCGAGATCGAGTGCATAATCCACCGCGAATGACCCCCTGCCGATCCTGCTTTTACCGGTCAGCTCTATCGGAAGCGCCGCCAGGCTGTCAACCGCCTGCGCGCTGATCGTGCCGAGATCAGCCATTCGTCGCAGGATTATCATCTGCCGTTTCCTGGCGCGATCCGGATGATTGAGCGGGTTGAGCCGGGACGGTGAATTGGGCAGCCCGGCGAGGAGGGCGGCTTCATGCAGCTCCAGGTCCGAAGCGTGCTTGCCGAAATATGTCTCCGAAGCGCGCTCGATGCCGTACGAATATTGCCCGAACGACACCAGGTTGCAGTAGGCTTCGAGGATCTCCTCCTTGCTGAACCGGTCCTCGATTGCCATTGCCGCCATAGCCTCCAGGAGCTTGCGCTTCCATGATCTGCTGAAGGAGAAGAACAGGTTTTTCGCCAGTTGTTGCGTGATGGTGCTGCCCCCGGGCGCGTCCCCAAGCTGAACGATATTCTGTAACAGAGCCCGCAGCGTGGCAATATGATCGATCCCGTGATGGCGATAGAAGCGCTTGTCTTCAACGGCGATGACCGCCTTCTGAAAATACGGGGAGATCCGGTCGAGGGAAACATACTCCCTGCCGCCCGAGGTGCTGATCAGTTCGCCGTTGCGCCCGTAGACTTCGGTTGCCGGAAAGGAGGCAAGAAGTTTCAGGTCGTCCGGAAGCCGCGGTATATCGTGAGCAAGCAGGAGAAACATGACCTGGCTGAAAACAATGAAGACAAGGACCAGCAGTGCGGCGATGTATAGCAGTCGCTTCACCGGCTCGCCCCGTCAACCCGTTGCGATGACTTGATCTCGCCCGTTCTGTCCGGAGTTGTCTCTTTGGTGAAGATGCTGTCCGATTGAGCCCATGCCAGTTTCCACTTCAGACGGTCGAGCGCCG
>JALGVR010000074.1 GCA_025774605.1 bacterium
AAAATCCTAATCGCCAACCGCGGTGAGATCGCCGTCAGAATAATCCGCGCCTGCCATGAATTGGGCGTCACCGCCGTTGCGGTTTATTCGGAAGTGGATAAGACCACCATGCACGTCAGGGAAGCCGACGAGGCATACCTGATCGGTCCCGCCGCGCCTGCCGAGAGCTATCTCAACCAGCAGGTGCTGATTGAGACCGCGCGCAATGCCGGCTGCCAGGCTGTTCACCCGGGATACGGCTTCCTTGCCGAAAATGCCGAGTTCGCGCAGGCGGTCGCTGACGCCGGACTGGTGTTCATCGGTTCGTCACCGGAATCGATAAAACTGCTCGGAAACAAGGTTGCGTCACGTCAGACGATGGCCGAAGCCGGCGTGCCGATTATCCCCGGTACGAAAACAGGGTCAAAGCTCGACGATAAGACACTGACTAAGGAGGCGGACCGGATCGGCTTCCCGGTCCTGGTCAAAGCCGCTGCCGGAGGTGGAGGCAAGGGGATGCGGATTGTCGAGGATCCGGCTGATCTGAAAGCCGCGTTGGAAGCCGCGCGCCGGGAGGCAAAGGCTGCCTTCGGAGATCAGACCGTTTTTCTGGAAAAATACCTCGTTGAACCGAGGCATATCGAGTTCCAGGTCTTCGGTGATGCCTTCGGAAACCGCGTTCACCTGTTCGAGCGCGAATGCTCCATCCAGCGCCGCCATCAGAAGATCATCGAGGAGACGCCGTCACCAGCGCTTGACGATGAGCTGCGCCGTCGGATGGGCGAAACCGCCGTCAAAGTCGTTGAAGCCGCCGGATACTGGAATGCCGGTACGGTTGAATTCCTGTTGGACAAGGATCGCAACTTCTATTTTCTCGAGGTGAATACGCGCATCCAGGTCGAGCATCCGGTTACCGAGGAAACAGTCGGCGTTGACCTGGTCAGGGAGCAGATACTCGTTGCAGCGGGCAGGGAGTTGTCCTGGAAACAGGATGAATTAAGTCAGCGCGGTCACGCCATTGAGTGCCGTATCTATGCCGAGGACGCTTCAGCAAACTTCCTTCCCTCAGCCGGACCGGTGCACCTCATGCGGGAGCCGCGCGGACCGGGCATCAGGTTCGACGGCGGGGTCGAGTCGGGTGATGAAGTCTCAGTTCATTATGATCCGATCATCGCCAAGCTGATCTGTACCGCTTCCGACCGCGCCGCGGCTGTTCGGCGTATGCGATTGGCGCTGGACGAAACGGTTATCCTCGGTCTGACAACCAACATCGAATTCCTCAAGGCGGTGATGGAACGCCCGGCGTTCCTTGAAGGCAGGCTTAACACCGGTTTTATACCGCAACATCTGCCTGACTGGACGACCATGGAGGCTTCCGAAGATGAACTGATGCTGGCGCTGGCGCTGGCGTCGCTGCCCACCGAGCGCCTGATCATCTCCAACGGGGGCGGCGACAAGTCCATTCCCGAACCGTGGCAGGAGCTTGGTGCATGGCAGATCTGCGGAGGAAGCAATCGATGAGACTGAAGTTTAAACATGCGGGAAAGATTCATGAAATAGACGTCCAGCGGCAGAACGACAAATCAACGGTCAGTTTTGAAGATAAAACACTGGAAATAACGGTCAGTAAGCTGCCGAACAACGGTTATCTGCTGGTGCGTGAAGGGAGGATAGCGAGGGGTTATGGCGTGCGACGCAAGGATAATGTATATATACAGATAGATGGGAGATGTTGGACGTTTCAGGATATTACTTCCGATGAGATCGCCGACGCCGACTCCGTGAACGAGGGCGATAATGAGATTGTAGCGCCCATGCCGGGTTCGGTGATTAAACTGTTGGTCGAAGAAGGGCAGCGGGTCAAGCGTAAGCAGCCGTTGGTGATAGTTGAAGCCATGAAGATGGAGAACGAGGTGCATGCACCGATTGATGGTATCATAGGTAAAATCCTCGTCGATCCCGGTCAGCAGGTCGGGTTCGGCGAAAAACTGATCGAACTTGTACCCATGGATGGCGCCGAAGAGCCTTCCTGAGATCTCGACTCGCACCGAGGAGCTGGACCGGTGCGTAAACTGCGGGCTCTGCCTGTCTGTTTGTCCCACTTACCTGGTGAAAGGCAGCGAAGGACTGACCGCCCGCGGGAAGATAGCGATCCTTAAGGGACTGCTGAACGATGAGATCGAACCTTCCAGCCATGTAGCCGATCTGTTTGACGATTGCCTGACATGTTACGCCTGTCAGTCGGTTTGTCCGGCAGGCGTCAAAACTCCACGGTTGTGGACTGCCGCGCGGCAGGATATGGCCGGTTACTCAAGATCGAATCGGCTGAAGCGATTTGGTTTAACATGGACGATAGGCAAGCCGAAGCTCTTTGATTTCGAGATAAAATTAGCCGGAAAGATGGCTGGATTTGACCGCGGTCAGCGTCAGATGGCAAAGCTCGGTCGATGGGGATTCCCGGTTTTTCGCGGCGCACCCTTGATCCCGCAACTCAAGGACGAATACCCGCCCCTTGTAGATGAAATCGGTTCGGTCGGCTTGTTGCCGGGCTGCAGTGTCAATATTTCCACTCCATGGCTTGCCGATGCGGCGATATACCTGCTGAACGCCGCGGGCTGGCGGGTTGTCATCCCCAAGGACCAGGTTTGCTGCGGAGCGCCGGCGATCAACAACGGCTGCTGGGAGATCGCCAGGCGGCTCGCACAGGTGAATATGGAGGTTTTCGGCAGTCAAGGCTTCGATCACGTGACCTCGCTGGATGCAACCTGCGCCGGCGCCCTCAAATATGATTACTTCGAGCTGTTTCGAAACGATAAAGCGGCTTCCCGGAAGGCTGACCGGCTCGCGGGCATGATCACCGGCCTGGATATGCTTATCTTCAGTGCTGTTGAAGCCGGCAGTCTGAAGTTGAACCCTGTTGAAGCGGTCATCACCCTGCATGATTCATGTCATGCCACACATCTGGGCGGGGGAAGCCGTTGGCTAGGCATCCTCGAAAAGATCGACGGTCTCGATATCAGGGAGCTGCCGGACAGCGATCACTGTTGCGGTTTCGGCGGCAGTTACGCATTTTTTCACAACCGGACATCCGTTGAAATAGCGGAGAGGAAGGCCGAACGCATCATTGAAACCGGGGCTGATCAGGTTCTGGTCGGTTCACCCGGTTGTCTGCTGAGAATTCATTCCGTGATGGGGGATAGGGCTGAAAAATCTGTCAGGGTTCGGCACGTGGTCGAGCTGCTGTATGACGCGGTTGCTGAATAATTCCGCAATTTGGCAGCGCGGGTGACCCTGTCCGCAACCGCTGATAGTTGGATGAATTAAGGGGTCGGACGAGAGTGTCTGACCTGCCGGATCAATTAGTGAGGGAGTATATGTTTCTAAACGAAGAGCAATTGATGCTGCGCGACATGGTGCATGATTTCGCGCAGAATGAAGTCAAACCGATTGCCGCGGAAATTGACGAAACCTGCCGTTTCCCGGAGGAGACGGTCAGGAAGATGGGTGAACTGGGGTTGATGGGGATTGTCTTTCCGGAGAAGTACGGCGGCGCCGGCATGGATTATGTCTGCTACGCCATCGCGGTGGAGGAGCTGTCACGCGTCTGCGCGTCACACGGCATCACACTCGCCGCTCATATCTCGCTGGGAGTTAATCCCATATATAAATTCGGCAATGAGGAGCAGAAAAGGGAGTGGCTGCCGAGGCTCTGCTCCGGCGAAATCATGGGCGCGTATGGATTGACCGAACCGAACGCCGGCTCGGACGCAGGCGGCACCCAAACGACCGCGGTGAGGGACGGCGACGAGTGGGTGATAAACGGCAGCAAGCGTTTTATCACCAACGCCTCGGTTTCAGAGGTCTATTCGGTGACCGCTGTGACCGACAAGGAGAAGAAACCATCTCACGGCATCAGCGCATTTATAGTGCCCAGAAATACGCCCGGATTCACAATCGACCGCAAGGAACAGAAGCTCGGTATACGCGGCTCGGATACGGCGGGGTTGATCTTCGAGGATTGCCGCGTCCCGTTAAAAAACCTGCTGGGTGAAGAGGGCAGGGGATTCCCCTATTTCCTGGAAATACTCGACGGCGGCAGGATATCCATAGCCGCCATGGCGCTCGGCATCGCGCAGGGAGCCTTGGATGAAGCCGTTAAATACTCCAGGGAGCGGAGTCAATTCGGCAGACCGATCAGTAAGTTTCAGGCGATCCAGTTCAAGCTCGCCGACATGGCGACCTGGATCGAAGCCGCCCGCCATCTGGTGTATAACTCTGCAAGGCTGCACGATGCGGGCAAACCTTACGGTAAAGCCGCCGCCATGGCAAAGCTGTTCGCCTCCGAGATCGGGACCAGGGTCGCCGAGGAGGCGATCCAGATACATGGCGGATACGGCTACACCCGCGATTATCCCGTCGAGAGAATGTGGCGCGATGCCAAGTTGTGCGAGATCGGCGAAGGTACGTCGGAGATTCAGAGGCTTGTGATAGCCAGAATGCTGCTTGAAGGCAAGTGAACGCCCTGTCGGAGTGTGAATACCATATAATCAACGACGGCTGGATCAAGATCCCGGCCGCTGATTTTCCCCTCCGGAAGGATGGGGTTATCAGGAGCGACCGGCTGCTTTTGGGAGTAAACCAGCTCTTTCTCAGGATTTCCGGTAAGAACGTCCTGGTCGATGTCGGACTTGGTGACAAGCGTGACTACACTGAGCTGGGTCTGCTGGAATATCAGCATCCCAGGCGACTGTTGCCGGAACTGGCTAAGAAAGGAATCGATCCGGACGATATAGACGTCGTGATTTTAACACATCTGCATTATGATCATTCAGGTGGCGGAACTTACCGTTCGGAGGGTGGAAAGCTTGCGCCGACTTTCACAAATGCATTATATTATGTTCAGCGGCTTGAGCTTGAGTATGCCGATTCACTTGAACCTCCCGATTGTGATGGCTATGACTCCGATGATTATATACCGTTGGTCGAATCCGGGCGGATGATAGCTGTTGAAGGCGATCATGAGATCGTCGCCGGGCTGTCGGTGGGGCTGGCGCCGGGTCACAGCCCGGGACACCAGGTGGTGGTTGCTGAAACGAAACAGGGTGTCATTTTCTTCGCCGGTGATCTGTTTTCCGTCGTTGAGCACGCCAACGGGGAGATCGTCACCGTTCACGATCTGGATAGGAAGGGCGATGGAATACGGTCTTTTGTCATGCTGTCCGCAATCCTGTCAAGGTTTTGGGCGATACAAATCGAATACAATAAATATTCTGGAATCATAGGAGGATATATGCGAGAAGTAGTCATAGTATCAGCGGCAAGGACACCGGTTGGATCGTTTGGCGGTTCTCTGGCTGCCGTTCCGGCTGTGAAGCTGGGCGCGACCGCCATTAAAGCCGCCGTCGAGCGCGCCGGCATCAAGCCGGATGAGGTCGATGAAGTAATTATGGGCATGGTGCTGCAGGGCGGCGTGGGTCAGGCTGCAGCCCGCCAGGCGTCCGTTTACGCCGGATTGCCCTACAAGGTGCCCTGCATGACCGTGCACAAGGTGTGCGGATCGGGTATGAAGTCTATTATGCTGGGCGCTCAGTCCATCATGCTCGGCGAGTCGGATATTGTTGTCGCAGGTGGAATGGAATCGATGTCGAATGCGCCCTACTATCTTTTCAAAGCCCGCACCGGTTACCGTATGGGCGACGGCAAACTGGTGGATGGTATGATATGGGATGGCCTTTGGGATCCCTATAACGATATGCACATGGGGATGTGCGGCGAAGTCTGTGCTGAAGAATATAAAATGGACCGCGCCGCCCAGGACGACTTCGCTGTCGACAGTTATAAAAAGGCGCTGGCTGCCATCGAGTCGGGCGGTTTCAAGGACGAGATCGTTCCGGTTGAAATACCGCAACGCAAGGGCGATCCGGTCGTCATCAGCGAGGACGAGGAGCCGAAAAAGGTCAGATTCGACAAGATACCCAGCCTGCGTCCCGCTTTCAAGAAGGACGGCACCATCACCGCCGCCAATGCCTCCAAGATCAACGACGGCGGAACCGCTCTGGTGCTGATGGCTGCTGAGACCGCCGCGGAACGCGGTCTGAAACCGCTGGCAAGGATTCATGGACAGGGGGTGCATGCCCAGGAACCGGAATGGTTCACGACCGCACCGGCTGAAGCAATTAAAAGAGCGGTCGCCAGGACAAGGAAATCCGACGGCAGCCAGTTAAGCCTCGATGACATCGATCTTTTCGAGATCAACGAGGCATTCTCGGTTGTCGGGCTGGTTAACATCAAGCTCCTGAATATCGACCCGGCAAAGGTCAACGTCAACGGCGGCGCCGTGGCGCTCGGACACGCCATCGGCAACTCCGGCGCGCGGATTGTTACGACGCTCGTCTACGCGATGATCAACCGCCAGGTAAACTGGGGCGCGGCCGGAATATGCCTCGGCGGCGGCGAAGCGGTCGCGTTGGTAGTTGAAAGGATTTAATAAACCTCAGGAAGGAGTCTTCAAGAGATGAGTATAGAAACAATAGCCGTAATCGGTTCCGGAACAATGGGCAACGGCATCGCTCACGTCGCCGCCCTGACCGGTTATAATGTTGTACTGATCGACATCAAAGAGGAATTCCTCGAACGTGCGATCAAGACGATAACCAAGAACTGCGATCGTCAGATCAAGAAGGAGAGACTTACTGAAGATCAGAAGAACGGGCTGCTCGCCAGGATTAAGACCAGTACTGATCTTCAAGAGGCTTCGGCGGCGGATTTCGTCGTTGAAGCGGCTACGGAAGATGAAGCAACCAAGTTTGAGCTGTTCAGGAAGCTGGACGGTCTCTGTCGGGAAGGGGTGATTATTTCGAGTAATACATCGTCTATCTCCATCACCAAGCTTGCCGCTCAGACCGACCGGCCCGAGAACGTCATAGGCATGCACTTTATGAATCCCGTGCCGATGATGAAGCTCGTCGAGGTGGTGCGCGGTCTGGCTACTTCCGATGAAACACTGCAGACAGTCGCTGCCCTGGCTGAGAAGATGGGTAAGACGCCTGTCACGGTCAATGACTACCCGGGATTTGTCGCCAACCGCATCCTGATGCCTATGATCAATGAAGCAGTGTACTGCCTGATGGAAGGTGTTGCTGAGGCTGAAGCCATTGATACGGTGATGAAGCTGGGAATGGCACACCCGATGGGTCCTTTAGCCCTTGCCGACCTGATCGGTCTCGATGTCTGCCTGGCGATCATGGAAGTGCTGCATTCCGAGTTGGGTGACAGCAAGTACCGTCCCTGTCCCCTGCTGAAGAAAATGGTTGCCGCCGGTCATTTGGGCAGGAAGAGCGGTAAGGGTTTTTACAATTACGGTTAACCTTCGAGGAATAGAATGAACTTCCAATACACTGAAGAACAACAGATGGTTCGTAAAACCATTCGTGATTTTGCGCTTACAGAACTCGCTCCCACAGCCGCCGAGCGTGATGAAAAGGCGGAGTTTCCCACTGAAGCCATAAGGAAACTCGGCGAACTTGGTTTTTGGGGCGTCAATGTTCCGGAGGAACAGGGCGGCGCCGGACTCGATATGATAAGTTACTGCATCACTGTTGAGGAACTGGGCAGGGTGGACGCCTCCGCGGCGATCGTGATATCCATCCACAATTCACTGGCGGTCTACCCCGTCGAATTGTTCGGTAATGACGATCAGAAGGAGCGTTTTTTAAAGCCCATGGCTCAAGGCAGGCTGCTTGGTGCCTACGCATTGACCGAACCGGAAGCCGGCTCTGATGCCGGGTCGATAAAGACGCGAGCCGTCCGCGATGGCGATCATTACGTCTTGAACGGGAGCAAGATCTTCACTTCCGCCGGCGAGAGCTGCGACCTGTTGCTGGTCTTTGTTGCAACAGACCCGGAGAAGGGTTCCAAGGGTCTCTCGGCGATCATAGTCGAAAAGGGTACTCCCGGTCTTATTATAGGCAAGCATGAGCGCAAGCTCGGGATTCGATCCTGTGAGACCGTCGCCATCTCATTCGAGGACTGCCGCGTCCCTGCCGCCAATCTCATCGGCGAGGAGGGGATGGGGTTCAAAATCGCCATGAATGCACTCAACAGCGGTCGCATCGGCGTCGCGTCTCAAGCGCTTGGCATTGCCCAGGCCTGTCTTGACGAATCGGTCAAGTACAGCAAGGAGCGCGTTCAATTCGGCAGGCCCATCTCCAAGTTCCAGGCGATCCAGTTCAAGATCGCCCGCATGGGCACCGAGATCGAAGCCGCCAGGATGCTGCTCTACTCTGCGGCAGGCAGGAAGGACCGTGGAGAGAAATTCATCAAGGAAGCCGCCATGGCAAAGCTCTACTGTTCCGAGCTGGCGGTGCGGTCCGCCCTCGAAGCGGTTCAAATCCACGGTGGTTACGGTTACATCAAGGAATACCCGGTCGAGAGATTCCTGAGGGACGCCAAGATTACGACAATCTATGAGGGAACCAACGAGATAATGCACCTGGTTATTGCCGATCAGATATTGGGGCGATGAAGCATTGAATATGTGGATCGCACGATATAACTTAATATCGGCGTTAATTTGAAGACTTCGTGATTGATATCGAGCCAGACCGGAAGGCAATTGATCTCTTTCGACCGGGAGAAGGTTATTTGACAGGCGGATAAGACGGTGGTTTTATCGGCAACTGGAACACCTTTAAGCGAGAGGTAATTGATATGTCCGCATTCGACGAATCGGTGAAGATTTGGTTTTCCGGCCGCATGATCGACTGGAAGGATGCAACCATACACGTCATGTCTCACGTGGTCCATTACGGATCTGCCGTATTCGAGGGACTTCGCTGCTATAAAACGCCCAGGGGATCGGCGACGTTCCGTCTTGACGATCATATACAGCGGTTGTTTAATTCAGCGAAAATATACAGAATTGACATCCCCTTCACAAAGGAGGAGGTTCTCAAGGCCTGCATAGATGTGTTGAAAATAAACGGCATGCGGGACGCCTATCTGCGTCCGATCGTTTTTCGCGGGTATGACAGCCTTGGCGTCGCTCCGGGAAACTGCCCGATCGAAGTGGTCGTGGGAGCCTGGAAGTGGGGCAAGTATCTGGGACCGGAGGCTCTGGCCAACGGTGTCGACGTCAGGGTTGCCTCATGGACGCGCATGGCGCCCAACACATTTCCCGCCCTTGCCAAATGCGGAGCCAACTACATGAATTCACAGCTTATCAAGACTGAAGCCATGGCTGATGACTATGTTGAGGGTATCGCGCTCGACGCGAACGGATACGTAAGTGAGGGCTCAGGCGAGAACATCTTCCTCGTATTCAACGGAAAGCTTCTGACCCCGCCCCTTGGCGCTTCGGTTCTACCCGGCATCACCCGTGACACTGTCATTAAGCTGGCTGAAGAGCTCGGTTATGAGACTAATGAGACGCTGATTCCGCGAGAAATGCTCTATATTGCAGATGAGGTTTTCTTTACCGGATCAGCCGCGGAAATTACACCGATCAGGTCGATTGACCGTATCACTATCGGGAGCGGCAGGCGCGGCCCTGTAGCTGAAAAGCTCCAGGAACGCTTTTTCGCATACATCAACGGTGAATTGGATGACACTTACGACTGGCTGACATACGTGAACTTTTAAATAACTCTATTGTCTGAATCATACCCAGAACCACGTATCACTGAGCATCCCCGAATCCCGAGCCGAAGACTGGCAAGGGAAATCGCACTCAAGGTTGCCTATGCTATTGAGATGCGAAAATGTGAACCGGAGGAGGCTCTGCAGGATCCGCTCATAATCGACGGAGAACTGCCACCCGCGTATTCGGTAAGATTGCTCACTCATGTCGAAATGTACCGGGAACAACTTGACGACCTAATCCGTTTAAAGGTTGAGAGATGGGAGTTTCATCGCATTGCGGTATTGGATCGTATCATCCTCAGGATAGCAACGGCGGAACTGCTGTTGTTCCCGGATATACCTCCAAAGGTTTCCATAAATGAAGCGATCGAGATAGCCAAGAAATTCTCCACTGACAACAGTGGCAGGTTTGTGAACGGGATTCTGGATGCAGTGTATAATGAAATAAGAAACGGCAAGTTGGCACTTAACTGGATCAACAGAGCAAGCAGTTGAAAGTGGCGATCATCTCGGATATTCACAGCAATCTCATCGCCTTGGAAGCTGTAATGGATTCGATTCGTGATGAGGGAGTTGATCGAATATTCTGTCTGGGGGATATTGTTGGATACGGCGCACGTCCCAATGAATGCGTGGAAATGATCCAACACCATAATATTCCCTGTGTGATGGGCAACCATGATGAAGCGGCAATAGGCTTGAGAAACATCGGTTATTTCAACCAGTGGGCGAGGGCGGCGGTACTTTGGACTTCAGACAACTTGAATGATAATTCAAGGAGATATCTCGGGGGGTTGGAATTCACATTGGAACATGAAGGTATGTTGTTTGTTCATTCTTCACCGTTTGAGCCTCAAGCCTGGCACTATATCTTCACCGACTACGAGGCTTCGGCGTCATTCAGGTGTTTCAAACAGCGGGTTGGTTTCATCGGACATTCACACATACCCGATATTTTTTCAGAACCGGGCAGTGGAAGGCTTATTGTAAATGTTGGTTCAGTCGGTCAGCCTCGCGATCACGATCCCCGGGCCTGCTGGGGATTGTACGACACCGATTCGAATGATTTCAAATGGATGCGCGTTGAGTACAGGTTTGCGGAGACATCCGCTCAGATCATTGCGGCGGGTCTGCCCGGTTTTCTGGCTGACAGACTTAGATCAGGTATTTAACCGGAACATGACTCTGTCGGATTACGCTCATTTATCCGCCTTGTCTGGTTAGACATCCTCGTCAATTCAGGCAAAAAGGCTTATTGTTTAGATGTTTACTCAGGTATTAGCATCAATTTTCGGCTCAAAAAAGGAACGGCAGCTCAAGCCGATTCTGCCGTTGATCAGTCGTATCAACGATCATTTTGAGCATTATCGAAAAACACTCACGGATGACGACCTTCCCAAACTCACCGAAGAATTCCGTCAACGATATGGTTCGGGCGAATCACTGGATGACCTTCTGCCGGAAGCCTTTGCCCTGGTAAAGGATACCTGCCGCAGAATGCTGGGTAGAAAGTGGGATGTCATCGAGCAGCCGACCGAGTGGGACATGGTTCCGTACGATGTTCAGCTTATCGGCGGCATCATTCTCCACCAGGGAAAGATCGCCGAGATGGCAACCGGCGAAGGCAAAACGCTGGTGGCGACAATGCCGCTGTACCTCAATTCATTGACCGGTAAGGGCGCTCATCTGATAACGGTCAATGATTACCTAGCACAGCGTGACAGTGAATGGATGGGTGGTATCTTCGAAGCGCTCGGCGTCAGTGTCGGCTGCGTACTCAACGATATGGATCCTTCGACCAAAAAGGCCGCCTACAACTGCGATATAACATACGGCACAAACAACGAGTTCGGCTTCGACTACCTGCGCGACAATATGGCGACGCGCGTTGAGGATATCGTCCAGCGCGGTCACTATTACGCGATCGTCGATGAGGTGGATTCAGTACTGATCGATGAAGCCAGGACGCCGCTGATTATCTCAGGCCCTGTAACCCAGTCCAATCAGTTGTACGATAAGCTGAAACCGGCGGTTGAAGCCCTTGTCAAGGCACAGCGTGCCAGGGTCAACGAGCTGGTCGCCCGTGCGGAGAGGTTACTTCACGCTGATGAAGACGGAAACAGCTTTGAAGTGGGCAGTCTGATCCTCAAGGCAAATCGGGCGTTGCCCAAACACAAGCGACTGACAAAGCTGCTCGGCGAGACCGGTGTCAAGACCCTGATGCGAAGCGTTGAGAATGAGTATCTGCGCGACAAGAAACTGCATGAACTGGATGAAGAACTCCTCTATATTGTTGACGAAAAGCAACATTCGATTGACCTGACCGAAGAGGGCCGTGAGATGTTGGCGCGATATGAAGGCGGCGGTCCCGACCTGTTTCTGCTGCCTGATCTTGCCGATGAGAACCACCTGATCGATCAGGACGAAAGCCTGTCACCCGAGGAAAAAACCCGCCGAAAGGATCAACTGCAGCAGATATATTCCGAACGCAGCGAGAAGATTCACAATATCAGCCAGTTATTGCGAGCCTATTCGCTCTATGAGAAGGACGTGGAGTACGTTCTTCAGGGCGACAAGGTTATCATCGTCGACGAGTTCACGGGTCGTCTGATGCCCGGACGAAGGTATTCCGACGGTCTGCATCAAGCAATCGAAGCCAAGGAAGGCGTGAAGATAGAGGGGGAGACCCAGACCGTCGCCACGATAACACTGCAGAATTATTTCAGACTGTATGAAAAACTCGCCGGGATGACGGGAACCGCCGAGACCGAAGAGGGTGAATTCTGGGACATTTATAAACTTGAAGTCGTGGTAATCCCGACCAACGAGCCGGTCAGGCGAATTGATCATGAGGATGTGATCTTCAAGACCAAGCGTGAGAAGTACAAGGCTATTGTCGAAGAAGTAAAAGCTCTTAACGAAGACGGCCTGCCGGTGCTTGTCGGTACAACATCCGTGGAAGTCTCCGAGACGCTGTCAAGGATGTTGAAACGGCAGGGCATCAAGCACAACGTATTGAACGCAAAACATCATCAGCGTGAAGCGGAGATAGTCAAGTATGCCGGACAAGCCGGCGCAGTTACAATCGCCACCAACATGGCCGGTCGCGGTACGGACATCAAGCTTGGCAAAGGTGTTATCAGGTGGAACGGTGAAAAGGGGGACAAGTCAAACGCCATCGGCGGCTTGCAGATACTCGGTACGGAACGGCACGAATCTCGACGAATTGACCGACAACTCCGAGGCAGAGCGGGACGACAGGGTGATCCGGGGGCGTCGATGTTCTACCTGTCATTGGAAGATGATCTGATGAGGCTGTTCGGATCCGAGCGAATTGCCCATGTGATGGATCGAATGGGAACCGGCGAAGGCGATGTTATCACACATCCGCTCGTGACGAAGTCGATAGAGAGAGCGCAGAAGAGGGTGGAGGCTTATAATTTCAGTATTCGTAAGCACTTGCTTGAATATGACGATGTGATGAATCAGCAGCGTGAGGTTGTATACGAACGCCGACATGCCATTTTGTTCGACGAAGATATCCGGACGGTTGTAAACGACAGCGTAGATGAGTACATTGATTTGTTGCTCGAGAATTACGCTGACGAGCACAGCACACCCGATCTGTGGAACCAGGATGAACTGAAGGCGCGGCTTCTGCGCATTCTCCAGATATCACCACCATCACAAGATGAGTGGAAGAGATACGCCAAACCCGATGAATGGCGCGAATATCTTGTAGAGAGAGCGATGTCGACGTTTGACGCCAAGAGGGTGTTGTATGGTGAAGAGAGGTTCGACTATTTCGTTCGATGGGTTGTTCTGCACACGGTGGATGATAATTGGAAAGAGCATCTCTATGCGATGGACCGCCTTAAGGAGGGTGTCGGTCTCAGGGCTTACGGTCAGAAGGATCCGCTCATTGAGTTTAAGCGTGAGGGATTTGAAATGTTCGCCGCAATGCTTGAAACTATCAACGAAGAATCCCTTCGCATTATTTTTAATTCGGTCATCAGCGAACCGACGGACAGACGACCGACAGGATCCCAGCGATTATCATATATTCACAAATCGGTGGATGCGCCATCAAGAGCGGATATCGGTGACGAGGATGGTGCAACCTCCCCGAATGCGGAGCACACCGGGAAGAAACAGCCCATAAGGGTTGAAAAGACGCCGGGGCGGAATGACCCGTGTCCATGCGGGAGCGGCAAGAAATATAAAAAATGTTGCGGAGCTTAGTTGATCGATCGGCATCGATCCTTGTGCCGACTAAACTGAAGATCTTTTAAGGGAACACAATGGAACGACATATCGTTGAGATACTGGTAATCCTGACGCGCGAGTATCCTGAAGGTGCGATCACTCGGGAGGGACTTGAACCTCTAAACAAGGAAATGATCGAAATGGGATACTCACAACAGGAGATCGAGGCTGCGTTGTTGTTGTATCACAGTCGACAGTTGACTAAACAAAGATCGAATCATCTGAGGGAGTTTAAATCTCATGCTTTCCGTATGTTGCATGAAGTTGAACAGGCGGTTTTAAAGCCTGAAGCCTATGGATACTTGATCAAGTTGCAGTTGTTGGGGTTGATCTCGTTGAACGAATTGGATGAGATCATCGAAAAATCGGTGCTGCTCGGCGGAAGGAAAGTTGATATCGACGATGTAAAGACATTTGTGGCGGCTCAAATCATGGAACAGGATAATAATATCTCCGCACCGGGATTAGTTTTTTATATGAAAACACCATCTGACAGAATCCAGTGAACCAGACAATACGAGATCCAAGAAAAACCGGGACAAAGCGACGGAGCGCTAAAAAACCGGCTGTAAACGCGAAACGGACCACCAAATCCAGGATCAATTCCCTGGTAATTGTCGAATCACCGACCAAAGCCAGGACGCTGAACAGGTATTTGGGCGGCGGCTACACGGTCATGGCGAGCGGTGGACACATTATCGACCTGCCGCCAAAGAAGTTTGGTGTTGATATCGAAGCGGACTTTAAGCTGGAATACAAACTGCTTCCGGGCAAAGCCCGCATCGCGAAATCTCTGGCTGCCGCAGCCTCCCGGGCTGATAAGGTAATTCTGGCGACCGACCCGGATCGTGAGGGTGAAGCGATAGCATGGCATATCAGCCGCTATATCAATCGCAACGTCAACGACGGCGTGTTGCGCGTTCAGTTTCATGAAATCACCCGCAAGGCTGTTGAAGAGGCTATCGACAACCCCGGGGTCATCGACATGCACAAGGTTGATGCTCAACAGGCGCGTCGAGTGATGGATCGCATTGTCGGTTACCAGGTAAGTCCATTGCTCTGGAAGACCATAGCCGGTGGACTGTCGGCAGGAAGAGTACAATCGGTGGCTCTGCGACTGATCTGTGAGCGTGAGACTGAGATAGACGCCTTCAAAAAGGAGGAGTATTGGACGATAGACGGTCTGTTCTCGGGCGAGAATGTTGATGATTTCAAAGCCAGGCTCAATAAACTGGACGGTAAAAAGGCGAAAATTCCCGACCGGAAGAGCGCTGACGACATAAGCTCCCGCATTCGCGCCGCGAAATATCATGTCATCGATATTCGCAAATCCCGCCGGAAGCGGACGCCGTTTCCTCCGTATATAACCAGCACCATGCAGCAGGACGCCGGACGCCGGCTCGGGTACCCGGCTAAACGTATAATGTCAATCGCACAGCGGCTTTATGAGGGGCTGGAGATCGGAGATCAGGGTCAGACCGGTCTGATAACATACATGCGAACCGATTCCACACGTGTTTCAAATGAAGCTGTAACCACTGTGAGGGATTGGATCGCGAGCAAGTATGGTTCCGAGTTCGTCTCATCATCCCCCAGGATTTTCAAGAACAAGAAGGGTGCGGTACAGGACGCTCACGAGGCGATCAGACCGACGGACGTTACGCTTACGCCGGAATCTGTCAAACCATATCTGAAACCTGAGGAATACAGGCTTTACGATCTGATCTGGCGCCGGTTCGTTGCCACACAGATGAAAAACGCCGACATAGACGTCACGGTTGTCCTGGTGGGAGATGCGAAGGGCATTGAGTTCAAGGTTTCCGGCGAGGTAATCGCGTTTGCTGGATTTCTGCTGGTGTACTCTGATATGAAAGCCAACGAGGCTTCAGAAGATACTCCCGCCGCCATTCCGCTGAATCTCGCGGTGAATATGCCGCTTGATCTCCTGAAAGTTGAGCCCAAGCAGCATTTTACGCAGCCACCGCCGCGTTACACGGACGCCAGCCTGGTGAAGGCGCTTGACGAACTCGGCATTGGGAGGCCGAGCACCTATGCTTCCATCATCTCGACACTGCTGGACAGACAGTACGTCGAGAGAAACAAACGCAGTCTAATCCCCGTTGAGCTCGGTAAAACCGTCAATCATATTCTGATTCTTTCCTTTCCGGACATCTTCAACGTCAAGTTTACGGCGAAGATGGAAGAGGAGCTTGATCGTGTCGAAACCGGCACTGATTGGCGCACAGTTGTGCGGAATTTTTACATCCCTTTCAGTCAAGCGTTGCAGGAGATGGAGGGGAAACGAGAGGATCTTAAGCGGGAGACTGTCCAACCGGTCGGTCGAAAATGTCCGGAGTGTGGTAAGGAACTCCTTTATCGTTGGGGTAAACGGGGGCGTTTCATATCATGTTCGGGTTTTCCGGAATGCAATTATTCCGAGAATATCGAAAAGGCGCCGACCGTTAAAATCACGCAGAAATGCCCCAAGTGCGGCGGTGAAATGGTGTTGCGCGAGGGTAAGTTCGGTCGTTTCCTGGGATGCAAAAAATATCCTGAATGTCGCGGGGTTCTGCCTTTAACAACCGGTCACAAGTGCCCGGAAGACGGCTGCGGAGGCAACCTGGTGGAGAGAAAATCCAAGAAGGGCCGGATCTTTTACGGGTGCGATAAATATCCCGAATGCAGGTTTATCAGCTGGAATCCACCAACAGACGGTCCATGCCCTGAATGCGGTTGTGAGACGCTGTTCGAAAAGTCCACTCAGCAGGGTTCGTTCAAGTATTGCTTTAAGTGTGACTGGAAGGGTGAGGCGGCTTGATTGGGAGCTTTTTCGTCGATTCCAGGGAGATTCTGCCATAACCCCCTGCAGATCAGTCGAAATAATCATTGTATAGGGAATGATTTGGTAAAGGCTGTACGAGAATATTTGGAAGAGCTTGAAAGATCAAGACGTTTCAGCTCCAACACGATTATTGCATATAGAAGTGATATAAGATCATATCTTGATTTTCTCACCAGGCGCGGGCTAAATGCCGCGCGAGTCGATTTCCACGATATCAGGGATTTCGTTTTCGATCTGCATCGGCGAGGCAATTCCGCCCGATCCATACTGCGCAAGTTGTCGTCCCTGAGAGGTCTGTACCGTCACCTTATTCGGACAGGCGCCGTATCGGTCGATCCCACCTCGGCAATCTTTGCCCAGCGCGAAAAACGATCCCTTCCGGAAGCGCTTCCCGAAGAAGTAATCGCTGGAGCCATTGACGAAGCGCCGGCAGACAGCGCTGTCGAAATCCGTGACGTAGCCATGATGGAGCTGTTATACGGCACCGGGATGCGAAGGGCTGAACTGTCCGCCTTGAATCTCGATTCGCTCAAGGACAGGTTTATCCACGTCATCGGGAAGGGTGACAAGGAGAGAATCGTACCGTTGACCGGAAGGGCAAAGGAGGCTGTAAAAGCCTATCTGAAAGTACGTTCCGCTCTGGCTCACGCGACGCAGCAGGAGTCGGCGCTGTTTTTAAGCACTCAAGGGAAACGTATTTCGACCCGTCAGATCGCGCGCAGAGTTGAGAAGCTTTTACGCAGGACAAGTGGAAATGAGAGCCTGTCTCCCCATAAACTGCGGCATTCGTTCGCCACACATCTGCTTGACCGGGGCGCGGATCTGCGTGAAATCCAGGAACTATTGGGACACACCAGCCCAAGCACGACACAGATATATACTCATGTCGGCATTGCGCGACTGGTGAAAATCTATAACCAAGCCCACCCCAGGGCGGGCAAGACACAGGAGGATTGACATGAACGTAACCTTCTCCGCACGTCATTTTGAACCGACAACAAAGCTGCAGAACTTTGCGACTAAAGAGATATCCAAGATCGAAAAACACCTGACCGGATATAATTCGTGTGAGCTTATTCTCGAGGAGAGCGGTAATCTGAAAGTGGTCGATATCCGTTTGAATGCGCTCGGAACGGTCTTCAAAGCCAGAGTTGAAGACGATGATTTCTATAAGATAATTCCTAAAGCCGTCAATAAACTGGAAAAACAGTTCAGGTCCAAGAAATCCAAGGTTCAAAGCAGGTAGTTTTGCGGTGCGTCATGATGAAATAGTCTCCAAGCAGGCTCCATTCGAAGTAGAAGATATTATCAGGGATCAGGGGCGCGATCTCAAGCTGCGTGTCATTGCCGGTTCCGGTGGTCTCAATAGACCGATAAAGAAGAGAGACATCCACCGCCCCGGACTTGCACTCACCGGCTTCTACGATGTATTTCCATTCGAGAGGGTGCAATTACTGGGATCTACAGAGATGAAGTACCTGC
>JALGVR010000075.1 GCA_025774605.1 bacterium
AACGAGACCTTGCTGTGCGGTCGTCGAGGACTTTCTGTTAATCTTGAACGATCCCGGAAAGTAAACCTTGACTTACCAAATTACATATATTTTTCATATAAGTCAAGCCTGTGCTGTCGCTAAATCAATTAAGTTAAGCCAAACAGTTCTTTACCGTTGCCTGTACAACCCATACCTTCTGATAATGCCGTCGACCTCCGCACCCACAATCGGTCGTATCGGCAGACCGGCGGCAACACGGCTCCGGATGAAGGTCGATGATATTTCAATACGGGGAATATCGACCTTCAGCGCGCGCTCAGTCCAGCGGTCCCGGCTCCGGTTTAAATCATCGCCCGGGCGTACCATTACGGCTACTTCAGAGAGTGAGAATATCGTCTCCGTGTCGCGCCACTTATCGATACCAACCATCGCATCGGCGCCGATCAGGCAATACAGCCTGTGTTGTGGCGGCGGATAGAGCTCCGACAGTGTCCCCAGCGTGTCGACCGTATAACTGACGCCGCCGCGTTCGATTTCAATCTCGGACAGTTCAAACAGGGGATCATCGCCGATCAACGCCTGCAGCATTTCACAGCGGATGTGGCCGGGAGCGCCGGCGCCTTCAGGTTTATGGGGCTGCAGGGCGGTCGGCACAACCAGAAGCCGATCCAGCCGCAGTTGTTCGGCGGCGATGCGGGCGCAGAATATGTGACCGATATGGGGGGGGTCGAAGCTGCCGCCGAACATCCCGATGCGCTTGACGTCTTCACTCATTCCAGTCAGTCTTTTCGATCTTCCTGCTGAGGTCTTTCATCTCCGACTCGGCTCTAGATCGCCAGGGGTGGTCGGGATACTTGGATATGAACGCCCGGTAGGCTTCGTATGCGTTCTCAAACTGCTCATCACCCGCGTAACTCGCGCCGAGTTTGTAGGCGGCGAGCGGCGCCCAGGCGGTGTCGTAGAAAGTGTCCAGCAGATCCTGGAAGTAGATTACGGCGGACTGGTAGCTCTTCATCTTGAAGTAGATCAGTCCACTGGCGTATTCCTTGTGAGCCAGCTTGTCACGGCAGGCTTCGATCAGCTCCTGGGCATCGCGGACACGCTCGGTATAATCCGGGAAATAATCGATAAACGCCTGTAACGCGTCAAGCGCCCTGTCGGTATACTCCTGGTCAAGTGGATACTTCGGCGACAGCTTCCAGTAGCAGACACCGATCATGTACATCGCATCCGGCACGAGGGGGGAGCGCGGGAAACGGCGGGTGAGCTCCTCGAAGGCGTTTGCCGCCAACAGGTATTCCTTGAGCTTGATATGCGCCTGTCCCAGCATGAACTGGGCGCTGTCGACGAGGGACGAGCCCGAATAGTTCAGCGTGAAAAAGTCAAACCCGTTCGCCGCATTGAGGTAGTCCCCCTGGTTATAAATCCCCTTCAGATACTGGAAAGCCTGATCGGGATTCATCTCCTCGAGAGCCGGACGGTTGCTGCATCCCGTCAAGAGCGCCAGGAATATCACCGCTGCCAGGAATGGTATATTTAAATCGTTCCTCATTAATGTCCTCGAGTGCTGTATATCGTATAGAAGACCGCCCCCGCTCCCAGTGTGATCAGGCAGGGAACAACCCACCGGTTAAACACACTGCGCCTATCCTTGTCTTTCAGGTCGATCGGTTGATGCTCCCCGGACGCTGACACCCCTCCTGGATTTGGGGAGAAGATCACAGGATCAATATTCCCTGCATGGCTGAATTGCTCTCGATATGTTGGAGTCAGGCATTCAACAAACCGAAGGGCGAGGCTTCGCGGCTCCCTGCCACCGTTGAAACACGCTGAAGATAATTCCGGATCAGCGGGATTTGAAAGAATGCCGGAACGAAATCCTGATGCTGAAGGATTCCGGGGGCTTTTGCCAAGGTTGACTTGACTCGATCCAACCGGCGGCGCAAGGAGTAAACATGAGACCAGCAGCGCGGTAACAACCGTCATTTTCTTATTCCCCCGATCGCCGCAACCAACAGGAAAACACCGTACACCAGAGTGGCAACAGCTGCGAACAAGTCGCCGTGAACCGTATAGAACGTGGTCGCTTCGCAGATCGGGACTTCGGCGGTGGCGAAGGACTTCTCAAACTGCCTGGTCCTGACGATCTCCCGCCCGAGATGGTCGATCAACAGCGAGATGCCGGTGTTAGAGGCGCGCGCCATGGATCGCCGCGTCTCAATGCAGCGAAACCGGCTGAGCGCCGCTATCTGTTCGGCTTCCGGAGATCTGCCGTACCAGGCGTCGTTGGAGATCGTGATCAGGAGGTTTGCTCCCCGCCTGACGGCCGACCTTGAGATCCAGGAAAATATCGATTCGTAACAGATCATCACCGGAAAGCGGATTGTAATGTCATCCTTCGGTATGGTAAAAATCGTCGGTCTCAGTCCCTTCAGGAATTCCGCCTGCCCCAGGTTCAGCTTGCCGAGTTGCGGTACAATCCATTGAAAGGGTACCCTCTCGCCGAACGGAACGAGGAATATCTTGGCGTATCGATCGGTGATTCCCAGATCCGGACCGGCCAGGAACGCGGCGTTCAACGGGCGTTGCTCATCGCCCACCCGCTGGAAATCGGACGCCCCTGTTAAAATCCAGGCGTTCAAGCGGCTTGAGAGCCGGGCGAACTTATCAGCGTAAACGCTCTGGTGCATCAGGTGAGCCGGCAGCGCTGTTTCGGGCCAGATGAACAGGTCGACGTCAGCGTCAGCGCCCGCGGCGCATCTGCTCAGCGAGTCGTAGATTGACCAACTGAACTGCGTTCCCTTGATCCACTTCTCATGGGCGCCGATGTTCCCCTGCACGACCGATATCTTCAACGATTCCCGGCCGGAGTCAAGATACCGCCGCGCGTGCAGGCCGGCCAGAACCGCCACTACTGTCAGGGCGGCAAGCCCGGCGACCGACCATCGTTTGACCCTCTCTGCCGGCGCGGTGATCAGCATGAATAACAGGACGTTCACTGCGGCGACCCAGAATGTCACTCCCGCGGCACCGGTGAATTCCATGATCTGCAGCAGCGGATTAAAGCCGCTCTGCGTCAAGGCAAGCAGGGGCCAGGGAAAGGCAAGCTCACCCATGTGGGTCAACCATCCTTCACAAGCCACCCAGGAAAACGGGACCAGCAGCCAGGCGCCGAACCCCAGTCGGGAGCGTATTTTCAAGAACACCCACGCAGCCGCGCCCCAACCGGTCGCCAGCACGACGACCGCGAGAACCAGCGTGATCGCCGCGACGATCAGATGGGTTCCCATGTTGAACGCCAGCCAGTAAATCACACCGGTGTTGAAGACAACCCCGGCGATAAATCCCTCGACGAAACCGCCGCCCGGCGATCTCTCCAGGGTGATAAACAACGGAATCAATCCCACCCAGGCGAGTGGAAACAGCTCATAGGGCGGGCATGCCGCGGCGAGGAGCAGACCGGAGAACGCCGCCAGCAACCGTTGCCTGGGCGGAAAAAAACTGATCACTGACCCGATGACTTATACAGTTGTTCCACCACCTCAAGAACCGCCAGCGCTTCCGCTCCGTTCGATAACGGCTTGACCCGGCGCCGGACGCAGTCGATGAAGTGGGCGATTTCAAGCTTGAATGAGTGGTGATAGAGCTCAACAGGATCGCCGAGCCCCGGCGGGGTTATCTCCACAACCCGGTTGCCCTGGCGGCGCGTCAGTTGCAGCGGATCGAGGCTTGCCCCGCCCTGGGATCCGGAGAAAAAGGTATAGGCGACGTCGCCGCGTTCACAGTTTGCCCAGCTCACTTCAAGCGTAAAAGTAACTTCATTGGTGAAGCGTATGAATGCCGTGGCGCTGTCCTCGACCTGCAGGTCAAGCATCTTCTGGCTTGTGCCGCCGACCGCTTCGACGACGGGCGGAAAGCCCAACAGGTAGGAGACCAGGTCGATCATCTGTATGCCGAGATCGAGCATGACGCCGCCGCCGGACAGTTTCGGGTCGGTAAACCAGTACGGGCGACCCCAGACGCCGATCCGCTTCAGCCATCCGGCGTGCACCGATATAATCTCACCCAACTCGCCGTTGTCCAGCAGATTCTTGAGATGATCTGTATCGTCGCGGAAGCGGTGGTTCATGCCGACCATCAAGATCTGACCGGTTTGTTTGACTATTTCGACGATACGGCGCGCTTCATCGGCATTACGGGCGAACGGCTTTTCAACCATCACGCCGGCACCGCTCTCAAGCGCCAGTTGACAGAGCGGGAGGTGACTGATGGTCGGGGTGGCAATCACGACGCAGTCCATCTTCTCGCTGCGGAACATCTTCTCCGGCAGATCGTACCAGCTCGGTATTCCGAACCTGTCAGCCAACGTGGCGGCGCGTCCGGGCTCGGAGTCGCACAAGGCGACCAGGTTCACCGTCGGCTCAGCCAGCAGGTTCGGTATGTGCGCTACCTGCGAAATACCGCCGGCGCCGATCACACCGACCCGGGTTTTTTTCTTGGGTGCCATTACTCCTCTGTGGAACTCCTTTGCTGTGATTGTCCTGTTGTGCCTTTACCGTCTGTCGGCTTCATCATGTCAATATAACCCTGAAGAATCAGGATTGCAGCGGCTTCGTCGACCCATCCCTTCGGTTTATGGGATTTTCCGCCGAACTTCCTTCTGTCAGCCAGCACCGCGGCGGTGGTGTAATCCTCCGCGTACCGTTCCGTTCTAATGCCCATCCTCTCGAGCGCCGCGGCGAGGTTCGCCGCGCCGGCGGCGACCAGCGACGAATCCCTGCCGCCTGAAGGGGGTTGACCGACAACCACGAGCTTTGCCCGGCGCCTCTCCGCTTCCGTCCGGATGCGGCGCGCCAGCGACCTGCCGGACAGACCTTCCACCCACCCGGCGCCAACCGCCACCCGACATCCCTCGTCGCAGACCGCCAGACCGACCCGCTTCAGACCGTAGTCGACTCCCATTATCACGCCGGCGACTCTTTCGTTAATATTCTCACTGCTCATACCTGCATCCGCCCGGTCACACGCTTTCGGCCACCGGTTTTTCCGTCTCAATGTCCTGTCGCTCAGCCTTCATTATGCCCTTGATCTGGTTTATCCTGCCGATTATCCTGGTCAAGTGGGGCAGGTTCCTGACCTCAATCGTCAGATCACCGACTGCAAGTTTATCCTCCATCCTCATTTTGATGTAGATGATATTGACCTTCAGGGTCGCCAGGGTCTGGGTTATATCCCTCAACAGGTTGATCCTGTCGTCGGCGATAATCCGGATGTGCACCTTGAAGCGGTCTTCACGTTCGACGTCCCAGGCGACCGCAACGACCTTTCGTTCGTCGTCGAGCAGCCTGGCGACCTGGTCGCAATCGGTCCGATGCACGCGTATCCCCTCCCCCGGGATTTGAAAGCCGATAATGGGATCGCCGGGCAATGGATTACAGCAGTCGGCTATGGAGACCACCAGGTTCTCAAGCCCGCCGACCCTCACACCGCCGCTGCTCTTGCCGACCTTCTGGATTATTCTGCCGATCAGGGTCTCCTTGTCGGGGGCGATCCTCGGGACGAGTTTCTTCATGACCTGTCCGAGGGTTATCTCACCTGACCCCAATTCGGTGTAGAAATCGGGCAACCCCGCACACCCGAAACTGGCAGCCACTTCGCGGATCTGGTCTTCATCATGATGAAGCTTCAGCCTCTTAAGTTCGGCGCTGATCATCTCACTGCCCAGGTTCTTCGCCTCGTCCCGGCGCGTCTCACGGATCCAGCGCTTTATCTGGCTTCTGGCGCGGGATGTCGCTGCGGATTTGAGCCATTCCACCGAAGGACGCTGCTTGGGCGAGGTCAGAATCTTCACGGTGTTGCCGGATTCCAGCTTGTAGTTAAGCGGAACGACCCTGCCGCCGACCTTGGCGCCGATCACGTGCAGACCGACGTCCGAGTGAATGGCGAAGGCGAAGTCGATCGGTGTCGCGCCGCGGGGCAATCGCATCAGCTTGCCGTCCGGCGTGAAGACGAATATCTCATCATGGAAAAGGTCCACCTTCAGCGATTCCATGAATTCACCGGTCTCCGCCCCCTCCTGATGCACCTCCATCAAGGCGCGAATCCAACTGAAGTACTTGTCCAGATCGTCCGGTTGAAGGTGACCCTCCTTGTAGCGCCAGTGAGCCGCGATGCCGTGCTCGGCAACCGCGTCCATCTCTTCGGAGCGGATCTGAAACTCGAATATCCGATTTTGACGATCGCGGACCTTGGTGTGCAACGCCTGGTAGAGGTTTGTCTTCGGAATGGCTATATAGTCGGTGAAGTGTTCCGGCAGGGGTGTGTAGAGGTCGTGAACCAGACCGAGCGCGCGGTAGCATTCCGACTTCTGTTTCACGATAATCCGGATAGCCAGCAGATCAAGTATTTCGTCGAAGTTCTTGCCCCTCTTATGAATCTTATTGTAAATGCTCGAAATAGACTTGACGCGCCCATAGACCTTTGCCGGGATTGACAGCCGGTCCAACTCCCGCTTGATCGGTGTGATGATCTCGTCGATGATCGCCTGGCGCGCTTCAATCGAGCTGGAGACCCTGGCCTCAATCTCATCAAAAGCCGGACGGTCGACGACCTTCAATGACAGATCATCAAGCTCACGGGCGATCCGGGCAACACCGAGGCGATGTGCCAGCGGCGCATAGACCTCGCTGGTCTCACGGGCGATTCGGATCTGGGATTTCCTGGACAGCGCTTCGATGGTGCGCATGTTGTGCAGCCTGTCGGCAAACTTGATGAGGATGACCCGCAGGTCTTTCAGGGTGCTGAGCAACATCTTGCGGATGGTCTCGGACTGCCGCTCCTCGTAGCTGTGGAGACGGTAGCTGGAAATCTTGGTGACGCCGTCCACAAGAAGCGTGACCGTTTCACCGAACCGTTCCCTGACGTCATCGATGGTGATGCTGCCTTCCTCGCTGTCCTCAACCACGTCGTGAAGCAGACCGGCGGCTACACAGATAAAATCGGTCTTCAGTTCGGTCAGGATGTTCGCCACCGCAAGGGGATGGATGAAGTAGGGCTCGCCCGATTCGCGCCACTGCGTCTTATGCGCTTCGACGGCAAAATCGAAAGCCTGCTCAACCAGCGTCCTGTTCCAGTGTCGATGATATGAAGCCAACGTTGACAGCAACTGCTTCTTTTCATCGATGAAGGTCTTTTCAACTGTGTCTGCCGACATGTTCAGCGGTTTCCGCTACCTCCGGATGTTTCCCTGTTGTTAAAAGGGCGTGTCGTCTTCATCCCGGTCGTTCGAGGGGGGCAACGAACGACTTGCCGCCAGTTCGCGGTCCTGATCGGTCGCCGGTTCCTCAAACGTCGCGTATTGTTTCAGGAACGTCAACCTTATAGTCCCGGTTGGACCGTTGCGTTGTTTGCGTATAATGATCTCAGCGCTGTTGTCCTCAGACTCAAGCTCATCATCATCCGTGTCCGCTTTATCCCTTTTAATCAGGTTACGATGGATGAACATCACCAGGTCGGCGTCCTGTTCGATCGCCCCGGAATCGCGCAGGTCCGACAGCTGCGGCCGGGCGTCTTCCCCCCGCTGTTCAACTGCGCGTGAAAGCTGCGACATGGCGACGACCGGTATGTCGAGCTCCCGCGCCAGCCCCTTCAGGGCCCGGGAGATCTTCGCTACTTCCTGTTCCCTGCTGCCGGCGGCAGGCGGCTGCATCAACTGCATATAGTCTATGAAAACAATGCCGATGCCCTGCTGCTGTTTGAGCATTCGCGCCCGCGCCCGCAGATCCATGATGGTCAGTGCACCCGTGTCGTCGATGAAGAACGGCATCTCCGAAAGCCTGCTCGTCGAGCGCGACAGTTTCTCCCAATCGCGGTCGCGGGTGAGCTTGCCCGAACGCAGCTTATGCAGATCCAGGCGGGCTTCAGCGGCGATGATACGCATGGCTATGGCTATCGACGCCATTTCCAGCGAAAAATAAGCCACCGGGATTCTCTTCTCGAGGCTGGCATAACGAGCCAGATCGAGGCTGAATGATGTCTTTCCCATCGAGGGGCGCGCCGCAATGACTATGAGGTCTCCGTGTTGAAACCCCGAGGTGATCTCGTCAAGCTGTCTGAAGCCGGTTGCCACGCCGGTCACCGAATCGTCCGTCCTCAGGTGGAGTTTGTCCAGATGTTCAAGCAGAATGTTCAGCACCGGCTGCAGCGGCTTGAATCCGCCTCTCTGCTGTCCGGATGCGATCTCGAACAGTCTCTGCATGGCGCGGTCGAGGAGCTCAGCCACATCCCCGGCCTCATAGGCTTCGTTGTTCACCATCGATGTGGTGGTGATAAGCTCACGCAGCGCAGCGCGTTCCTGAACGATCCGGGCGTAATGTTCCGCGTGCGCCGATGTAGCGACTTCGCCTGAGAGAGTCGCAATGTAAGAGTCACCACCGGCGGCTTCGAGGTCTTTCGACTTGCGGAGTTCATCGCCGACGGTCAGAACGTCGATGGGTGACGAGGAATCGGAGAGCCTGGTCATGGCGGCGAAAATCAGCCTGTGCCGTCGATCATAGAAGCTGTTTTCATTGACATATTCGACTATGCGCGAAAAGCCCTGCGGGTCGATGAGGCTCGCGCAGAGCAGGGCTCTTTCCATCTCGATGTTATGCGGCGGCACCCTGACGGCCTGATCCATCCTTGCCGCCTCACCGGAGGGCTGACCCTTTTTTTGTCTCTTCGCCTCAGCCATTCTTCAATGAATTCCCGTTACGCAACTGTCCGCCGTTTCCGCACTTTATCCTCCGCCCGCGGCGAAATCCATCTGCGGGTACCCAGCCTCCCTGTCGGGTTGCCACTTGATGTCTCCTGATAACAGCTTCATAACAAACTGCATGTCCTCCCATGCGGGCAGCTTGAACCCGGGCGATCTCAGGAGCGCCGCCGGATGGTAGGTTACGATCAGCGGACGGGTATCGTAGTTGAACACCCTGCCGCGCAGCGATTTCAGAGATACATTCGCCTGAATGTTCAGCAGTTTGACCGCGGCAACCTTTCCCAGCGCAACAATAACATGCGGTTTGATCAGGTCGATCTGCCCTTTCAGATAAGGGAGACAGGCGGCGGCCTCCTCCGGTCTCGGATCCCGGTTTCCCGGCGGACGGCACTTCAGGATATTGGCGATGTAGACCTCGGACCGCTGCATCTTCATCGCCCTGATCATCTTCGTCAGCAGCTTTCCGGCTCGACCGACGAAAGGTTCACCCTGCCGGTCTTCGTCCGCCCCGGGCGCTTCACCGATGAACATCAGCCGGGCGTGAGGATCTCCGACTCCGAAAACAACGTTCAGGCGTGTTGCGGCGAGTTCGCACCGGGTGCAGGTCGAAACCTTCAGTTCGAGCTCCTTCAATTCGTCCCGTCGCCGGTCATTCTCAGTGAGATTCAGCGGCGATAAGGATCGATCGAGGATCAGGACCGGCTCCTCTTCAGAGAGTTGTCGGAGATAATTGACCAGGTCGGCTCTGAGATCACTCATGGCTTCGGCAGATAAGGTTCGACAGCGTCAAGAAGCCGCCTGGCCGCGGCATGTTTGGTCAGAAGCGGCAGCTCGATCACCTTTTCATCCCTCGTCAGGAGTGTCAAGCGTGTACTGTCACCGCCGAAGCTTGAATCGGCTTTCGTCGGATCGTTCAAGGCGATCAGGTCGACGTCCTTATCGACCAGCTTGCGTTTCGCTTCTTCAAGGTGTTTTTCGGTTTCAAGGGCGAACCCGATCAATGCCTGTTTCTTTCGGTTACGGCAGGCCCAGGCAAGGATATCTTCAGTTCTTTCAAGAGTTAAGACCGGCGCGCCATCACGCTTCTTCAGCTTCGACCGGGACGGTTTTTTCACTGTCCAGTCAGCCACGGCTGCGGTCATGACCAACAGATCGCAGCGGTCAAAATGCTCCTTGACCGCGGCGGACATCTCGCGAGCCGTTTCAACCTCCACCAGACCGACGAACTCCGGTGGCGCGCCCGCGGCGCCCCTTCCCCTGACGAGGATTACGTCGGCGCCCTTAAGCCTTGCCTGCCGGGCGACGGCATCACCCATACGACCACTGGAGCGGTTACCGATGAAGCGCACCGGATCGAACGGTTCGCGCGTCGGACCGGAGGTTACGACCACTCTTTTCCCCCTCCATGTCGGATCGGAG
The DNA here is from genome assembly GCA_025774605.1 of bacterium. Taxonomy (GTDB): domain Bacteria; phylum Electryoneota; class AABM5-125-24; order Hatepunaeales; family Hatepunaeaceae; genus JALGVR01. The sequence continues at coordinate 10,157 of JALGVR010000075.1, forward strand.
AGGAGCTCTTCGATGCGGTCGAAAATCAAGTGCGGTTCGGCCATGCGTCCGACGCCGGCCTGCTCGTCCATTCCCGCCATCGCTCCCTCGACCGGCCCCATGAAATTCACACCGCGTTCCTTGAGCAGATCGACGTTGCGTTGAACGGCGCGGTTCTTCCACATCCGCGGGTTCATCGCCGGCGCGATCAGGATCGGTTTATCGAAGGCCTGGGCAATGGTTGTCGCCAGATCGTCGGCAAGTCCACCGGCCAGTTTTCCGATGTAGTTGGCGGTGGCGGGCGCCGTTACCAGTACATCGCCCCATTCGACCGGTTGCAGATGCACGGGTGAGCCCGGGGGAACATCCGAAAACAAACCTGTCAGCACCGGTCTTCCGGAAAGCGCGGCGAAAGTGAGTGGACCAACGAATTCAGCGGCGGATTCGGTCATTACGACCTGAACCCGGCATCCCGCGCGCACCAGGTCTCTGACCAGATGACAGCTCTTGTAGGCGGCAATACTGCCTGTAACGGTGAGCACGACATTCCGGTCGTCGAGGCTGCTTGACCGGGTCTCAGCGTTACCGGAATCCCGCCTGTCCGGAGTCGATACTGTCACTTCTCCCCTTCATCGCGATAGCGAATGATCAACTTCCGCTCACTCAACTCCTTGAGTGCCTTGACAGTCGGCTTGGAGTGTTGGAAGTGGTCGATCCCCGGCTCAGATTCCTCCTCTTCACCCGCGCCGTCAACCGGCTCATGGGATTTGTGCCAGACGTCGATCTCCTGTTTCTGTCGACGTCCGATCTGCCGCGCCCTGACCGCGGCCGCCATTACACCCTCATATATATTCTCGGTAATACCTTCGAAGTCATGAATCAACCAGGGGAGTTTACTGTCGGTCAAACCATCCTTCCGACTGGGTTTCCCGTCGCTTTCTTTCAGGTTGTCAACAACTTCATCGCTGAAATTCGACACTCCATTCATGTCTGCAGATGCGTTGTTCTGTTCCGGTTTTTGACTTTTATCCATTAATCAATGATCCTCTGCTTCACCGTTGTTATTGATAATCTCCAACACCTGGTCGGTGGCGCGCTCGACAACATCGTTCATGATGCGATAGGGGAATTTTTCGCCCTTGGCTCTCTCCATCGGATACCTTTCGAGACGGCGTTTGAGCGACTGTGAGGTTTCAGTGCCTCTGGTTATCAGGCGGCGGCACAACTCCTCAAGTGAAGGCGGGTACAGGAATATCAACACCGTTTCCGGGTAATTTCTCTTCAAGCGTTCGCCGCCGTTGACGTCCAGATCGAGCAACACGTGCTTCCCCGCTTCCAATGCCTCCTCGAGCGCTTGCCGACCGGTCCCGTAATATTCACCGTGGACTTCCTCCCATTCGGCGAAAAAATCGTTATCGATGCCGCGCTGGAATTCTTCCCGCGAGATGAAGTTGTAGTGAACGCCGTCGATTTCATTCTCGCGCGGCTTTCTCGTGGTGGATGATACGCTGAACTCCAGGTTCGGACGCCGACGCATCAATTCCTTGATAATTGTGGTTTTACCGGTCCCTGATGCGGCGGATACTACGATTGGTCTGCCGCGTTTACTCAATGTTTTGAACCTGCTCTCGCACTTGCTCCAACAATTCTTTTATCCTTATCGCCGCCTGCGATATCTCCAGCGCCCAGCACTTCGAGGCGATGGTATTGGCTTCACGACTCATCTCCTGCAGGATAAACCCCAACGTTTTACCGATCGGTCCATCGTTGTTCACCTTTGCCGAGAACATCCTCAGGTGGCTGTCGAGTCGGACTATTTCCTCGCTGATGTCGAGCCTGTCAGCCGCCAGCGCAACTTCAGTTTCGATGCGGTTGCGATCGATGCGCTCATCGCTGAGGATCTCCTCAAGCCGGGTCTGGAGTCGCTGCTGATATTCTTCGACCTGCGTCGCCGCGGCAACCCTTATCTTCCCGAGTTGCTCTTCAACGCCGACGATCCGTTCAACTATATCCCGGCAGAGGGCTTCTGCTTCGACACTGCTCGCGTCAATAATCTCGTTCAGCGCCTCCTCCAGCGCGCTGCGGCACAGCTTCCACAACCGACTGCGGTATGTTTCATCGTCACTCGCAACGAAGACATCTTCGACGGTAAGCAGATGTTCGAGCCTGAGACCGCCTTCAAGCTTCAATTCCCGCCGCAACTGTTCCAACTGCCTGGCGAAAGCCATCAATTTGGGTCGGTTCAAGTGGATATCCGGCGCCTGATCGTCGATATACTCCACGTTGGCGACGAGTGTAACCCGACCGCGTTCGATGCGCTTCCTGACGGATTCACGAATTTCAGGATCATGTGGATAGAGGGCCCGAGGGAGCCTCAGATTGATGTCGAGAAATCGATTATTAACGCTGCGCAGCTCAACAGTCACGTCGAGACCTTCATCAGCGGCGCGGCCGAAACCGTAACCGGTCATACTGCGAGCCATGGGAGGCTCCTTCTTTGAAACTTGTGATAGAAACAGCTCTCCGCTATTCAGCCGGCCTGGTTCCCCAGCGGGTTGTAATTGAGATTCGATGCGTATCGCCGAGGTCATCGTGACCGATGAAAGCGTAAGCGATGGATACCGGTTTAAGCTCCAGACCGCCCCCAATCGTCAGCCTGCCGTCGTCGCTGCCGACGCGCAGAGCCACGACATGCCTGACGAGATATTCGAGCCCCGCATGAAGCGTCGCGGCGTCCGATCCCCCCAGCACTTCGGTGCGGTACGCGAGGTCGACGGTTGGCGTCAATACCGCCTCCAGCTTGGGCAGATCGATAACGCCCGACAGTCCGATCCTGAGTGTGGGCGGAATAA
>JALGVR010000076.1 GCA_025774605.1 bacterium
GTTACTGATACTACGTGTGTTACTGGATTCCATCTTTCGATGGAATGATGAGGTTTGGCGCGTTTTTTCATTCTCGGACACACTGCTTCGCAGGAATGACAGGGCTTGGAACCAACGGCAAAACTCCAGTTGTTCATTATTGAAGACATAGCCTGTCTTCCGAGTTATTTGTGCTGTCTGAAGTAATCAACCGTCTGTGCCAAGCCCTGTTCAAGGTCGGTCTCCGGATGCCAGTTGAGTTTGCTGCCGGCAAGGGTGGAATCGATAACACTCCGCCTCTGTTCACCCGGTGCATCGGGAAGGTGCCTCCGTTCGCAATGCGCTCCGGTCAGCCTTTTCAAGGTTTCAAAGATAGTAACAACGCTGGTCTCCCTGCCGGTGCCCAGGTTGATGACATGACAACCGCTCAATTCCAGCGCAGCCAGATTTGCACGGACAATATCGCTTACGAATACGTAGTCCCTGGTCTGCAATCCATCGCCGTTTATAAACGGCTGCTCACCGCTCAACATCTTATGGCAGAATATCGCCACTACTCCCGCTTCACCCAACGGATTCTGGCGTGGTCCGTAAACATTGGCGAACCTGAGTGAAACCGTATCCAGACCATACTGCTTATGATAGAAGAACGCATATTTCTCCACGGCAAGCTTGGCGATGCCATAGGGCGACAGCGGATTTGCCGGATGGGATTCTGGAGCGGGAAATGTCTCCTGTTCACCGTATATCGCGCCGCCGGTCGAGGCGAAGATAAACCTGCCGACCCGGTATTTCCGGCAAAGATCGAGCAGTCTTACGCCGCCGGCGATGTTGATCTGTAAATCCGCCACCGGATCACGCACCGAAACCCTTACGTCGATCTGAGCCGCCAAATGGTAGACCGCTTTAAATCCACCGCTCGAGAAAACCTTCTCCATACTATCGGTGCAGTAATCAAGTCTGATAAACCTGGCGGCAGCCGGGATATTTTCCATTCTGCCGGTTGAGAGGTTGTCGACGATTGTAACCTGATGTCCCTGGTGAATCAATCCATCAGCGATATGCGAGCCTATAAAACCAGCTCCACCTGTAACAAGAATGTTCATATTACCGCCCCCGACCGATGTCGTTTCTGAATCTTACTCCCTTGAATTCGACCTGAGCAATCGAACCATATGCCGTTTCAACAGCTTCTCTGTGAGAATCACCAAGTCCGGTAACCGCCAGCACCCTGCCGCCGGTTGTTACCAGATCACCATTTTTCAAGCTGGTGCCCGCATGAAAAATAATTACGCCATCCGTATCCTCTGGGAGGTTTTCGATCTTCATTCCCTTTGCATAACCAGCAGGATATCCTGAAGCGGCGGCCACTACTGTCACGGCATGTCTGTCGCCGCCGAGCTTCATCCAATCGTTCGAAGCGCAGTTGTGTTCAGCCATCCAAGCGCCGAGCCGGTTTTCCGACACCGCCAACATGATCTCAAGGGGATCTTCGATCATTATCGGCAACTGTGCCTGGGTCTCGGGATCGCCGAAACGGCAGTTGAACTCAAGCACCCTGGGTCCATCCGATGTCAACATCAGACCGGCGTAAAGCAGCCCGTGATAAGGAGCGCCCAGCTCAGCCAGTCTCTTCAGGACGGGAGGAAAGACCGATTCCGCGGTGTGAGCGATTTCGTCGGGTTTGAACTCGTCCAGCGGCGAATACGCACCCATCCCGCCGGTATTCGGACCTTCGTCGTTATCAAAAGCGCGTTTGTGATCGCGGGACGGCGGCAGCAGGAGGTAATCCTCGCCGTCCGAAAACGCCATCAGTGACATTTCCGATCCCTTAAGGCATTTTTCGATCACGATTTCCCTGCTGGCATCGCCGAATTTGCACTTCAACAACATCGCTTCGGCGACCAGAACAGCCTCCTCTTTGTTAATGCAGACCGTCGCGCCTTTACCGGCGGCAAGCCCGGAGGCTTTGACGACCACATTGCCGCCACTCTCAAGTATGTATCTCCTCGCCTCGTCAAACTCGGTAAATGTCCTGTATTCGGCTGTCGGAACGCCGGTTTCCTGCATGAGGGACTTGGAGAACGACTTGGAACCCTCAATGCCCGCAGCGGACTTACTCGGTCCGAAAACCCTGTACCCCCGGGCTGTCAGTTTGTCGACCAAGCCATTGACAAGCGGCGCTTCAGGTCCGACAATAGTCAGATCGACGGTCTCCTTTCGGACGAAATCCACGATATCGCCAAGATCGTCCGCCTTAATATCAACGTTCTCAGCAATCCTTGTTGTTCCTCCGTTGCCGGGAGCGCAGTAGATTTGAGGACTTAAACCGCTTCTCGAACAAGCCCACGCCAGAGCGTGTTCCCTTCCCCCGGAACCGACTATCAATACTTTCATTCCGCTATCCTGTATCCTGACATTATCTCCTCTGATTTAACCGGCACGATCTCGACCGATTCGGTATCTGTCAGCTTATATGCTTCAACTTTCATCCTGCGCTCCTCTCTTTCACGCCTTTCAGCGCCCAGATTTCGTCCCGTATGCCGGCGGCGCGTTCAAAATCCAGCTGTTCGGCAGCGGCGGCCATCTCCTCGGTAAGTCTCTCGATGATCTCCTCGCGTTCCCGGTCGGTCAGCATATCGCGGTGTGCGGCTCTGATGGTCTTCCGTGCAGTCCTGCCCTTTGCCGCCGTTGTCTGAGCAAGGATATCCTCCACAGACTTACGTATTGATCGCGGCTTTATATTATGCCTGGTATTATATTCCGCCTGAACCTTGCGGCGCCGGTTGGTCTCCTCGATAACCTTCCGCATCGATTCGGTGACGTTATCGGCGTAGAATATGACCTTCCCGGCTTCGTTGCGCGCCGCGCGCCCAGCCGTCTGCATCAGCGACCTCTCGCTGCGCAGGAAGCCCTCCTTATCGGCGTCAAGCACTGCCACCAGCGAGACTTCAGGCAGGTCCAACCCCTCGCGCAACAGGTTGATACCGACGAGGACATCGAACTCAGCCAGCCTCAAAGCCCGCAGTATCTCGACCCGGTCCAGCGATTCTATCTCGCTGTGGAGATAACGAACCCTGATCCCGACACGGCCAAGGTAATCAGTCAGATCCTCCGCCATGCGCTTGGTCAGAGTGGTCACCAGGACCCGGTCGCCCCTCTCGACCGTACAACGTATCTCCTCGATCAGATCATCTATCTGCCCGGCGCTCGGTTTAACCACGACTTCCGGGTCCATCAAGCCTGTCGGGCGGATGATCTGTTCAACCACAACACCGCCAGATTTCACGATTTCGTAATCCGCCGGAGTGGCTGAAACAAAGATCACCTGTGATACGTGGGATTCCCACTCTTCAAGTGTGAGCGGACGGTTGTCAAGCGCGGACGGCAGCCTGAAACCGTATTCAACCAGCACGCGCTTGCGCGAACGGTCGCCGCCGATCATGCCGCGAACCTGCGGGATCGACGCGTGGGACTCATCAACGACGATCAGCAGGTCGTCGGGAAAGTAATCAAGCAGGGTCGCCGGCGGCGCGCCCGCCTCTCTGCCCGACAGATGACGCGAATAGTTCTCGATACCGTTGCAATAACCGATCTCAGCCAGCATTTCGAGGTCGAAGTTCGTTCGCTGTTCAAGACGTTGTGCTTCGAGTAATTTTCCCTCACTCCTCAGCTCCGCGACACGCTCCCTTAATTCACTGCTGATCAGAGCCATCGCCTTCTTGAGGCGCTCCGGCGATGTGATGAAATGCTTGGCCGGGTAAATAGCGGCGCGATCAAGCCCTTCGAGTTTTTCCCCCGTTACCAGGTCAAAACGTGATATTCCGACGATCTCATCCCATTCGAGCTCAATCATCAACCCGTAATCATCGTACGCCGGATGTACTTCGATGACCTCACCCCGGACCCGAAATGTCCCTCTGCCGAAATCGATATCATTGCGGCTGTAATGGATGTTTACCAGCGACTCGAGCAGTTGCCGGCGCGTGGTTTCCTGTCCCGTTTCGACGAGCAGAAGCTGTGCCCTGTACTCATCAGGCGATCCGAGTCCGTAGATCGAAGAGACCGAAGCGACTATTATCACATCATTTCGCTCGAATAATGAGCTTGTGGCTCGCAACCGCAGTTTGTCGATATCCTCGTTGATCGAGGTTTCCTTCTCTATGTAGGTGTCGTTCTGAGGAATATATGCCTCGGGTTGGTAATAATCGTAATAGCTGATGAAATATTCGACCGCGTTTTCAGGAAAGAATCCCTTCAATTCACCGTAAAGCTGGGCGGCGAGGGTCTTGTTGTGCGACATAACGAGGGTTGGGCGCTGCCATCTCTCAATCACGTTGGCAATGGTGAAGGTCTTACCCGAACCGGTGACACCGAGCAGGGTCTGATACTTCTCTCCGCTCTCGAGCCCGTGCATCAGCTTGTCGATCGCCTCCTGCTGATCGCCGCGGGGGCCGAAATCGCTGACCAGTTTGAAACGTCGTCTCAACGCTTCATCTCTTTCCATCACCTCTGCTCGACCCAAAGAAATCCCGCATGATGTGTCCCGCGATACTTGGATTCTCCTTCAGGCGTCGCGTGGAGTACGGATACCACTCATCTCCGAATGGTACGTAAACACGCATTTTATGCCCTTCATCAATCAAGGATCGCCGCAGCTGTTCCTGAACCCCCAGTAACATCTGGAACTCATACTGGTCGCGCTTCAAGCCCAGTTGGTAAATGATCCGCCTGGCGTGCCAGATGGTCTCTTCACAGTGTGTCGCGATGCCGACATAACATCCCGCCTTCAACAGCTCCTCGAGCAGCAGGGCGTAGTTCCTGATGACTATATTCCTGTTTCTGTAGCATATCCGACGCGGTTCGATATATATGCCCTTGCACAGCCTGAGGTTCGCCTTCATCTTCATCAGCGGCTGGATGTCATTGATGGTCCGGTGAAGATACGCCTGGAGCACCAGGCCGACGTTGTCGTATTGATCGTGTATCTCCTGATACAGCCTGATGGTATCGTCCGTACAGGTATGATCTTCCATGTCAATGCGCACGAAGTTGCCGTATTCAGCGGCATGTGCGGCGATTGCCGTGATCTGCTCCCTGCAGAAGTCATAGTCTATCTTCAAACCCAGATGTGTGGGTTTGACGGACACGTTCGAGTCCAGTTTCTCGGCTTCGATTATATCCAGCATTTCCATATAGGTCCCTGCTGCCTTGCGGACATGGTCGGGATCGCTGCTGTTTTCACCGAGCAGGTCTATGGTCGCAACAGCACCAAGTTCGTGAAGAGACTTGATCACTTTGACCGCATCAGAAAGCTTCTCACCCGCTATGTATCGCGAAGCCACTCTGCCGACTATCGGCTTCGGCACAACCGGCATCATACCGATTGTAATTTTATTTAGTATATCCATGTAATTTTACCACTCCGGATTTACACCATTTCCCTGTCAGCACTGTTTTTAAGTTGTGTGATCAGAGGCTCAATGACTTTCACGTCCCGCCACAGACCCGCTTTCCGGGCGATCTCAACGGCGGACTGCAGCAGTTCAAGCGGTTCCTTCCTGTTCGCTGTCCTTTCCATCAATATGTTTGCCAGTGTTACTTTCCCCTTGATGTAATGCTCAGCGTCCTGCACCTTCCGGGCTTCCTCTATACCTTCGTCAAGGAGTTGCCGGTCTCCCTCCCTCAGCATTTTAATACATCCCAACCCGATCTTTGACGACGCCAGACCGATCTTGGCGCCGAGGGTCTGGGCGATATCCCTGGCGGTTTTGAATTCCGTCTCAGCCATTTCGAGTTCATTCAGGTCGATCAGAACAAAGCCCAGGTAGCGTCGAGCGTAGTCCTCGGCCATCTTGTAGCCGATTTCCACCGACTTCCTAACCGCATCCTCAAGAATCCCCTTTGCTGAATCCAATTCACCCATTCGGTGCAGGGACAGTCCGATGTTCAACATCTGGGGGGGTTCCTCGGCTTTCAACGCCAACTCGCGGGCGATGTCCAACGCCTGCTGATAGTGCGAAATAGCCGTATCATATTCGCCGTCCCGCGCATACCAGGCGCCAATGTTGCCCAGAGTCTTAAGTTCGCCCTTACGGTACCCCATGGTGCGTTCGATCGACAGCTTCTCCTGGTGCATATCAAGCGCCCTCTGCCGCTCGCCTCTTACCTGATAAATGATCGCCAATCCACCCAGATTTCGAGCCTGAACCTCCTTCCAGCCGATACCCCGGGCGATCTCAAGCGCTTGATTATAAGCTTCCAGCGCCTTGTCGAAATCACCCCGCTGATGATGTAGAACACCGATGTTGCCGAGATTTACGGCTTCGGATTTCCTGTTGTTTTCCTCCCTGCTTATCCTAACGGATTTCTCGTAGTATTCAAGCGCTTTATCCAGTGACCCGAGAGCCTTGTAAGCCGTACCGCAATTGGTCAACGCCGTCATGAGGCCTCTGGCGTCATCCGCTTTTTCCGCCATGTCAAGCGACCTCTGCCACCATTTCAGCGCCTCATCGAATTTACTCATATAGTATGAGCAGGATCCTTTTTTCTCACTCAGGTTAATCCATATCAGGGGATAGTCGATCGCCTCCAGGATGTCCAGCGCTTCGTCGACGACCTTGTCCATTGCCTCCAAATCGTTGACACGCATGTAGTAACTCGCCAGGTCGTCCAGTGTCAGAACCTTCCATTTGAGCTCCTCCACCTTTTCAGCAACCACAAGCGCTTCATCAAGATCCCGCTTCATGAGATCCAGCTTGCCCAATATGGCTTCAGCCTTGGATCGCAGTTTCAACAGGAAGAAACGCGCCTCGGGATCACGTTCGACAGCGGCTCGCTCAAGAGCCATCGTATAGAAGGCTACCGCGCTCTCATTGGCGTACAGGTCATGATATGCTTTTTCGCCCGCCATCCGCAGATACTTGACCGCACGTTCATTATCCTCAGCGTGGTAGAAATGTCGACCCAACTCCTCGCACCATTCGTGGACGGAGTCACCAAACATCCTCTCAAGACACACGCCGACCTTTCCATGATAGTCACGACGGTGAGCAAACAGGAGGCTGTCGTAGGCAACATCACGGGTCAGTAGCTTTTTGAATATATAATTGAAGAAATCCTCGCCTTCAACCGAGTCGATCAGGTCCTGAAACGTCAACTCGTCCAGCGATTTGATGATGGCTTCTGGATCAATTTTAATCGGGTATGCATCCTTGAGTATCTCTTCAGAAAAACGCCTCCCGATTACCGACGCCACCTTCACGGTCAGTTTGGTTTTCGGTCCAAGCCGGTCCAACTGGCTCATAATCAGGCTGTTCAGTGAATCAGGCACCTCAACATCAGAGAGCTCCCCCTCCCGCTCGGCTTTGACAACCCCTTCCCGGTTCGTGACCAGCTTGATCTTCGCCTGCGATTTCAGATTGCTTATGAGCACCTCGATGAATGATGCGTTTCCATGCGAAGCGTCAAAGATGAAATCCAGCAGCCTCCCGTCGATCTGTTGCGCCTCAAGGCAACTCAGTGCAAACTTCTCGGTCAGTTCCCGATCGAATTCACCTATCGGTATACGCACTGCTGCGTCACTCTGTTCAATTTCGGTAATCTGTTCAACGGTGAACTGTTCACTGTATGGTCTGCGCACCAGCACCAACATCAGCGGGCAGTCGGCGAGGTTGCGCATCAGGTAGGCTATGAGCTCAAGCGAATTCTTATCTATCCACTGGGCATCTTCAAAGAAGAGAGCGACCGGTTTCGCTTCCGATTTGAACCTGAAATACTGCAACAGGAAGTCATAGATGTTTTCCTGGCGCAGTTTGGCGTCAAAGTGTTGGGTTATTTCATTATCAGGACAGGATATGCCGAGTAAATTTGCTATAAGTGGCGTTCTGTAAGCATGTTCCGGATCGGATTGTTCAACCGCATCCTTGATTCGTTCGAGGTTCTCCGCGGTGCCGCTGGAGGATAATAGTCCCATCAAGCCTCGCAGGATCGAGATCCAGATCAGGTACGGAGATTTCTTGGCGTAACTTAGCGCCTCACCACCGCCGGCGTTGAAACCCTCTGCATCAATCAATTGGAGGGTTTCCTGAGACAGGCGGCTTTTCCCAACTCCGGCCGATCCCATGATGACTATGACTCTCATCTTACGCTTTCCCACGTCCTCGATGACACCTGTGATCTTTTTCATCTCAGTCAGACGACCGATCAACGGCTTGGATGATCTAACATCCATGCGCGGGATGGCCGTTTTTACAGACTTCGGCTCATAAGTGGAGAGTGGTTGAGATATGCCCTTAAACTTGAACTTTTTCGGTTTGTTATAGTCAAAATACTCCGATGTTCTGCTGAACGTTGACTGGTCTACAAGAAGCTGACCCGGTTTGCATTTTGCCATGAGCCTTGCTGACAGGTTGACCGTGCTGCCCATTACGGTGTACTCCTGGCGGTTGGGAGCGCCGACCTCGCCGGCGAACACCACACCGGTCGATATGCCCAGCTTCCACTTGAGATTCCACTGGTTGAACTCCTCGCGCCCCCTGATCAGTTCAAGTCCGCAGTGAACGGCGTGTCGCTCGTCGTTCTCATAGGCGGTAGGGGCTCCGAAGGTGAGAATCATCTTCGAACCCTTATCGCCCATGTCGACCTTATTGATTGAGCCGTTATATCTCTGCGTCAGACCATACACCCAGCTGTAGACCGCCTCGAGTTTCCGTGTAACTTCAGGATCTTCATCATAATCAAGGCCGGTAAACGACAGAAAGATCACCGAAACGCGTCTTATTTCACCGACAGAATCCAGTCCCAGCAGGATCCTGTTGTAAACCGGCGGATCGATGAATGCCCTGGCGATATTCGCCCAACTTTCCCTGTATTTAATCTCCTTCCTGACTTTCTTGAACCGGGGAGGTTCGCTTTTCGCCGTCAGCCTGATAAATCCATTGTCCAGTTCGTCTCCGCACGCCCCACAAAGTTCAACCACGCGGGGGGTAATGATCACGTCGCCTGATGAGCCGTGATGCTCGGCTTCGGCCGCCCTGTCGAGAGGAAGGCCGGCAAGCAGATACTCGCGTCCTTTTTCAGCCGGACCGACCACCTGAAACAATACGTCTCCAGCGGAAACGCCGACCTTCATGCCCAGGGAAAACGAGCCGGACCTGGTTCTGACGTTGCGAAAATCATCCATCGCCTTCTGTAATTCCAGGCAGGCTGCCACAGCTCGCCTGGCGATGTCGGGCAGTTCATCTTCGCTCTCGGCGGGGAAGAAGACGGTCATCGCATCACCGCCGAACTTCCCGACGAAACCGCCGCTCCGCTCTATACGGCTGATCATCGCTGTAAAGTAGGTGTTGAGGATCGACGTGAGGGTTTCCGCTCCCTCTTTGCCGATGGCCGCCAGTTTTTCCGACATCGCCGTAAAGCCTGATACGTCGGCAAAAGCGACAATTGCGGGAAAGTGATGTATAAGTTTGCCGTCCTCAGTCCAGTTGAGAATTACATTCGGCAGGAAGGATGCTGCTTTCTCTCCGGTGCTCATCCGGTTAAGTTACCTCTGCAAGCTATCAAGGATGTACAGTTGAAATATCTACAGTGAAACGAATCAGAGTATGACTGATAATTCACGGGGAAATGTATGTAATTTTAGTTGACTGAACGTATAGCTCAATTGCTGAAAATCTTTCCGGGATTAAAAATACCTTCCGGATCGAGTGTCCGTTTAACCCGCGCGGCGAGGCTTATTACCGCTTCAGACTGTTGCCAGGGCAGATATTCCCGCTTGGCGCTGCCGATACCGTGCTCACCGGTGATCGTTCCACCCAATCCAATGGTTGCGCGAAATATATCCTTGGAAGCCTCTGTCGCCGACTTCTCGGAGATCGAATCAATCGCATTATAAAGTATTACTACATGCAGGTTTCCGTCTCCTGCATGGCCGTACATGGGTATCTCCAGCTTGTACTCACTCTCTATTTCCCTGATTGCCGACACAAGCTCGTACAGGCTGCCGCGCGGCACCGCGACATCCTCATGGATCTTGCCGCTCGAAAGTCGTATCAAGCTTGGTGATATTCCCCGTCGCAGCTGCCATAGAAGTCCTCTGCCCTTGTCGTCGGTTGCCATGTTGACCTGGAATGCCGCGCCGTTCAACAGTTCCTGAAGTTCTGAGGCGAGTTTAGTTACTTCAGCATCATCGCCATCGACCTCCAGCAAGACAAGAGCCTCAGTGTGTTCCGGACAGGTAATTCCGATGTGCTCCGACGACGCGGAAAGCGCCTTCCGATCTATGTATTCCAGTACGGACGGCACATACCCGGATTCGATTATGCTCTCGATCCCGTTGAACGCCTTCAGGGTATCATCGAAATATGCTGAAAGTGTTGCCGTCTTCCTTGGCGCCTTAATCAATCTGAGTGCGATGCGGGTGAATATCCCCAACGATCCCTCGGAGCCGACCAGCAGTGGTGTCAGGTCCGGTTCAGAATCATCGTCGCTCAGGGCGCCGGTTCGGTAAAGGTCACCCTTGCAGTCCATGAACTCGATACCCAGAACGTAATGACCGGTTACGCCGTACTTAAAACACCTTAAACCGCCGGCGTTCTCGGCGACATTACCACCGATACTGCTGACATTGCAGCTCGAGGGATCCGGCGGATAGAAGAGACTGTGTCGTGCTGCAGCCTCTTGGAGCATCGATGTTACAACACCGGGCTGGACGACGGCGAAACGATTTTCAACGTCGATCTTCATTATGGAGTTCATTCGTTCAAAGGACATTACTATCCCACCTTCGACCGGAACGCTTCCTCCGGACAGTCCGGTTCCGGATCCGCGCGGGGTGATCGGGATGCCTCGCTCACGCGCAAAATTGACGGTCCTGCGTATATCTTCGATCGATTCGACCATCACCGCGGCAAGAGGCGCGCCGCGGAGCGTGGTTGCATCAAAGCTGTAGAGCAGCAGCTCTTCCGGTGCCGTCAACAGCCTGCCCTTGCCCAACAATCTGCGCAGCGTCCGTAATGGGTCTTTGGTCCACATGGCGTGAATTGCCCGCTGATTTGAGGAAATAGACTTTTCGAGCCAACAGTACAAATATAAACGGTATCGATTATTAAATCAATACGATATCAGATTCCTGTCTGCGACATGACACTAATTCGCCGGACAGTCATCTTTACACCTTGACCTTGCCATGGGATTTAATTATATTTGCAAACAGAGTCGGCAAGATGTCCAGACAATTCAAAAATGCAGTCCCTTGATATTTCACTTCAACTCCCTGCCCGCACGACTGCTTGTCAGTTAAGGAGAAAACATGAAACATTTTAAACCATTCCTGCTACTTATACCCTGCCTGCTACTGATTTCGATCAGCATCTCGAAGGGTGAAGTTACAGTTGATCCGCACGGATTTGCTGTCTCGGTCGAAGCTGAAGGCCAGGCGGAAACCGAGATTACACTGCACAACGCCGGTGATGATGCAGTCGGCTTCCAACTCAGGTGGTCAAGAGTTCGTCGCCAGGAGGAACAGGCTGGGCCGCGCCGGGATGATCCGGGAGATGTGCTGAATGATGAGATGGTGCTGGATTACTATTACTGCCTGGGCCTGGACTGGGACCCCGAGACCGAGGTCATGTGGGCTTCGCATGCCATGGACCAGCGCATCTGTGGTTACGCTTATAACGGCGAAGAGATAACCGAAACGGTCGCTGATTTCCGGGTGGCTGCCATAATCGTCGGTTGTGCGCACTATGACGGCATCCTTTATGCGTGCAAATGGGACGGGCAGGGTCATATCTTCCGGTATGATGAAGAAGGCGAGGATCTCGGCGATTTGAATACCGGCTATCCATATATTATGGATGTGGCAGTGGACGACGAGCAGGAGTATCTTTACGCCATCGCCTATGCGCCCGGTGACATGGACCGGTGTTTTGACATCATCATCTATGATATTGCCAACGATTATGAAGATATAGCCACCATCCCGAACGCGGATTATGTTGATCTCCCGAACGATCAGTACCGCCTGCGCATTACCTGGGCGCCCGAGCATGAGGAAGGACATTTCTGGATTTCAGGTAATGAATTTATGGCTCAGCAGTTTGATATCAGGCAGGAGGACGATGAATGGGTGTGCGAGCTGATCCAGGAATTCAGCATGGAAGACGTGACCGACGTCAGCTCATTCGGTATCGCTCATGATGGTGAGAATTTATGGGTCAGCACCGCCAACGCTGAACAGCAGAACGACAATACTGTTTTCATCGTTGACGACGGCATTGTGGAGACCGGTTGGTTTACGGCCGACCCCGAGGAGGGTCAGATCGCCGGTGGTGAAGATGCGACGATCAACATCACTGCGGCAGCCGGGGAGTTCGAAGCGGGCGAGTATGAATTGATCGCTGGGATACAACTGGACGACGATGCTGAAACCAGGATTAACATCGCCGCGGTTATGATTATCGACGATCCTGTTGCGCAGCTTACCGGCACTGTTACGGATCCCGCCACGGATGAACCGGTTGAAGATGCAACGGTTTCGATGGACTATTACTTGATGGAGAGGATCACCGACGATGAGGGCGGTTATGGATTTGCTGACCTGCCCTTGAGGGAATATGAGTTTACCGTCACCAAACCGGATTATATCCCGGCCGTCGAATCGATCGACCTGGACGAAGAGGGTGAGTTTGAATTGAATTTCGATCTACTTCATTCGGAGTTCACACCGAGTCAGGACGAGTTCGAGATATCACTCGAGCCCGACCTTGAATACACCATTGATTTTGATGTCGCCAACGGCGGCACCGGCACCCTGGTTTACAGCTCACAGCGCCGGCTGCTTGGCAACGCCAACGCCGATCCGTGGGACATCCGCATCGACACGAACGCCGAGGAAGCCGCCCAGGACAACCAGTTGAACGGCCTGGTCGTCGTTGACGGGATGTTCTACGTCTCCGGCGG
>JALGVR010000077.1 GCA_025774605.1 bacterium
ATGACTATTCAGGTGAAAAAGCCATCGGTGAAGCTTCCGTCAACTACATGGTCAAACCCGAATCGGTCGGGGCGATATACGAACATATCCCCGATGTCAAGCTGATATTCTCGCTGCGCGACCCCGTCAAGCGGGCCGTCTCGCACTACTGGCACAGAATAAACGCCGGAATGATCTCCGAATCTCTGGAAGAAGTCATATCCAAGGGACGGGAAGCATTTCCGATATACTACGGTCTCTACAGTACGCATATACGACGCTTTCTTCAATTCTTCCCCCGTGAGAACATCTTTATCAATATCCTCGAGGAGATGAACCGGAACTGGGATGAATCCTTCATGAGGATCTTTCGGTTTATCGGAGTCGATGACAGTTTCAAGGTAGTCAGGGGTGAAAAACGCAACTCCGCCAGCCGCAGGAGGAGTCTGGCGTTTCATCGTTCCGTGGAGATCATGCGTCGGGGGCATGGATATAAGAGGTATATTTTCCGACCAATTCGTGAGACCGGAAAAAAGCTGAGTGAAAAGATGTTGGAATGGAACTTGAAGCCATTCCAGACGCCACCGACCGATCCTGATATTGAACGCCGACTGGCGGAATTCTTCATCCCTGAAATCGAGGGACTGGAGGAGTTGATGGGCAGACAGATGACCGCCTGGACCACCAGGCAGGTACGTCGAACATCATAATCGCGATCGAACACGACGGGGAATTTGAAGTCCGATGATTGAAATATCTAAAGCTTACTCATGTCAAACTTCAACGGAACCCTGACCAACCCGATCCCCCTCTTCTCGAACAGCAGGTATTCGTGTTCAAGGATGTGGTAGAACAGATCACGCGTCACCTTCACATCCTGCCGGCAGTAGCTGGCAACCTTCTCAACCTCGCCGCTCTTCCACCAGCGCAACGACTGGATCCCGTCCGCGGACTTTGCGGCGCCCAGAGTGGCAGAAGCCAGCGATCCCAGCTTCAGTCGATGTCCAAGAACGCGCTGGACTTCCGCCATAATATCGTAACTGCTCAGCCTGCGGAAATCAAATCCCGAGTAACCCCGCAGAACTTCATAGTCAAAGCGGATCTGGTTGAAACCGACCACCACGTCAGCTTCCTTCAGGTTTTCAACCAGATCCTCGACATCCCTCTCCGCGAAATCCAGCCACTCATCCTCGGGAAACCTGTAGATGACCGCCCAAGCCAATCCCATCGCACGAATATTGCCCCAGCCGCCGACCTCGTCAGCGCCGCGCTGGGTCTCCAAGTCAAAAACCACGCCGGATTTATCGCTTCGCCAGTTCGATGGCGCAGGGATCGTTTTACTTCTGGATCCGACAGGCTCTCCGACTTTGGAATCTTGGGATTTGACCCTTGTCCGATCATCACTCCGCAGACTTCGTCCGCTCCTGCTCTTTACACTTTCAACATCCTTCTCACCGGCGAGTATCTCAAGCGTCAGGACAGCTGCAGCCTTGTCAAGCGGCACGTTGCCATGTCCGCATTTGGGTGAATGAATACATGAAGGACAGCCGTATTCGCAGGGGCAGCCCCTGACCAGCCTGAGGGTGCGGTCGACCAGTTCGCCGAACACTTCAAACAGGCGCGCCGAGAGTCCTATCCCGCCGGGATGTCCATCGTAGAGGAATATCGCGGGACCGCCGACGTGGGGATGGGATACGGTTGAATAGCCGCCCATGTCATTCCGGTCGCAGAGTGCGAACAGCGGAGCGAGGGCGAGCAGGGCATGTTCAACGCCGTGGATCCCGCCACGGAAGTGTAATCCCGCCTTGGAGGATAATTGCGCCGCCAGCTCAGGGACGGATATCGCCAAACCAACGGTCTCATACGACGTCGGCGGGAATTCAAGCTCATGCTGGGAGATGAGCTCCTGGCTGTAAACGCGGCGTTTCTGGTACCCGACCAGTTGCTCGGTGACCTTCAGGCGAGCCAGGACGATCCCACCGGCCGGAAGGGTTGAGCTGTCATACTCCTTCAGGACTTCGGTCTCCTTCTCGAAGAGGGGGACGGTGTAATACTTTACGTTCGTCCTCCGAACCTCCGCCCGCCTGGCTTCAAGATCGAGATCCGTCACAATATATTGATCGGCGCGGTGAAGATAGACCGCGCCCGGATGACATTCAGCGAGAACCGACCTGCCGCTGACCGTGCCGAGCTGCTCCCTGCTCTGCTTCAACTCTATCGAAACCATTTCTCCCGCCGCGCGTACGTTAACTGAACGCTGCGGGCGTCGTTGTGCGGCGAACCAGCGGCCGCCGGAAGCACCAAGCAGAAGTTTGCCATCCCTGGTCATCTCATCAATTAACTTCTTCTGCAGAGGATCATTCAGGATCGGGTCCTCTCCTGAAATAGGTATCTCCTGGGCGGCACAGAGCAGATGAGGTCCGGCAATGTGTGTGTTTGAAGCGTCTACGATCGCCTTTTCGACAGGCCGGGCGAAAAAATCCGCCGGATTGCGCATGAAGTACTGATCGAGCTGATCCTGTCCGGCGACAAGGCAGATGCAGGCGGGAAGTGATCCCCTGCCGACCCTGCCGGCGCGCTGCCAGGTCGAAGTGATCGTGCCCGGATAACCGACCAGAATGCAGACGTCCAAGCCGCCGATATCTATGCCCAACTCCAGCGCCGAGGTCGAGATCACCCCCTCAAGTTCGCCGCTCATGAGTTTTCTTTCGATCTCCCGACGCTCCTCGATTAAAAATCCGGCGCGATATGAGCTGATCCTGCGGGCGGCTTGAGGATAGTTCTCGGTTGTCCAACGATGCAATAATTCCGCCGTTCGGCGAGCCTTGGTGAAGACTATCGTCTTGAGACCCTTCGACAGCGCGGTGACGAAAAGCTTTAAAGCAAAGGTCAGGTAACTCTCAACCGGATTGAAGAACAGGAAATGTCGTTCAGCGACCGGCGCGCCGCTCTCCTCGATAAGCTCGAACGGTCGACCGGTCAGATCCTCGGCGAGCTCCCGGGCGCCGGCGATGGTGGCGGAGGTGGCGATATATTGCGGTGACGCGCCGTAAAAGCGGCAGAGGCGGTCGAGCCGATGCAGTACGTGCAGGATATGACTGCCGAAGATGCCGCGGTAAACATGCAGCTCGTCGATTACAATAAAACGCAAGCCGCGCAGGAAATCCTCCCACGATGAATGATAGCCGAGGATGGCAAGGTGCAGCATGTCGGGGTTGGTTATCAGGATGGAGGGTGGTTTCTTTCGCATCCGCACCCGGGTCGAAGATGGAGTATCTCCGTCGTAAATACCGACGTTGATCGCATCCTCCTCAAATCCGGCCGCACGGATAAAACGTCTCAGCTTCGCCGCCTGATCCTGCTCCAGCGCTTTAAGCGGAAATATGCACAGGGCGTGTCTGTTTTCCGCCGGATTTTCCTGTCCGCCGGAATCAGCCAATTCCTCGACGATCGGGATATTGTACATCATGCTTTTACCGCTGGCGGTTGGTGTCACAGCGACCAGGTTACGCCCGGATCTGACAAGATCGACGGCGCGCGCCTGATGACTGAAAAGCTTCCTGATGCCAAACCCGCTCAACGCCTCTTGGATGCCTCCAACCTGCAGCGGGGTAATCGGTTCCTCGTAACGGGCGGGTTCGGCGGGCAGCAGTTCATGATGAGACAGGCAGGCGCCAAGCAGGTTGTCGCGGTCGATCAGTTCAAGGAAATCGTTGAGGGACATTGCTGAAGGATTCGTCCTAAGTTGCAATCAGTGATTATTAAAGGAGATAAGGTATCGTTCTGAAAGAGGCAATACGTCATTCTGAACGAAGTGAAGAATCTCATTCATCAAGCAGGAGACCCTTCACCTTGTTCCTGGAGGGCGGACAAGAATGTCCGCCCTCCAAGCCCATTATATCCGCCCTCCAAGCCCCGCTATGTCCACCCGCCAGGATCCACCGTAAAGTAACCCATGTAAATCAAATCCATCCTTCGCGTCTGTACCATTCAACTGTCTGTGCCCAGCCGTCGGCGAGGTTGTATTTCTCCCTGTAACCGGTAGCCAGGCGAAACGGCTCATCCTCGCAGGTCCACGCCGGCTGGATAAGTTCATTGAGCTTCGAACGGCTCAGGAGTGCCGTATCGCCGCGCCTTAATCCCGCATATATTTCGACAAAGTACGAAATAGTCGGCGTGACCCAGTGCGGAATGGTTATCCAGCGCGCTGATTTACCCAGGGCGCGCTCGATGGCTTCCATCAGTTCGGACATATCGTGATCAACGCCGTCGGTGGCGAACCAGATTGCACCGGAAGGATGATCGACGGTTAAGGCGAGCGTCAGAGCGCGAGCCAGATCCTCAGCGTGGATCAATGAAATCAGCTTCAATCCACTTGCGCCAAGACGCGGTTTGAAACCGAATTTAATCCACTTCACCAGCGTCAGGAAGGCGATATCATAGGGACCGTAGACAGCGGGAGGTCTTACAATACCGAACCACATGTCGCCGGCATTCTTCTGCAGCGCCTCCTCGCCGGAAAGCTTGCTCCTGCCGTAATCGGTGACCGGTCTCGGTGGATCGTCCCACCGGCGGCGTTGATCCGGCTTCGACGGTCCCGCCGCGGCTTGACTGCTGCAAAGCAGGAAACGCTCGACACCGGCTTCACGCGCCGCCTTGACCAGGTTGGACGTGCCGTCGCGGTTTACGTGATAAAACTCGCGTACCTTCTTTGCCCTCACCAATCCGCCGACATGCATCACCGCCTGGCAGTCCCTGACGGCTTCCTGCAAGCTCTCGAAATTGAGAAGATGACCGATCGACAAATCCACACCCCTGGGCAGACGGCTGGTGTCGCTGGTTTTGCGCACCAGGCAGCGAACCCGGAAGCCGGACTCGACCAGGTGACGCGAAACGTGCGTGCCGACGAAACCGGTTGATCCGGTGAGCAGGATCAGGGGATGATCCCCACTGTCATCCTGTTCAGAGTGGTCTTTCATAGAGACGGTAGGTCTTATATTTCCGGGCGCCCATCATCTTCGCGGCGCGGTTCATCAGTTCGTTATCCTCAAGTATCCAGGACATCTCACAACTGTGATATCCCTTGCCGGTACCGATGCGAAACGTCTCATAGTACAATACCGTGTCGATGCCCTTGCCGCGGTACTCCTTGATCACCCCGAGGATCGGGATGCGGACGCGGTCGATCTTTCGAGCGTGCCACAACAGGAGCGGCAGTCCGATGGGAAAGAGACGTCCGTTGATATGTTTCAGCGCCATGTTCAGGTCGGGAAGCGCCAGTGAAAACGCCACCGGTCTGCCGTCAACCTCGGCGATGATGACCAGATCCGGATCAATCACCTTCTTTAATGATTTCGCGGCATGTTCAAACTCGGCGCGCGTCCAGGGTACGAATCCCCAGTTATCGGACCAGGCTGAGTTATAGACCTCGCGCAAAACCTTCACCTCCTCATCGAACCGCTTCACGTTGATATGACGGAAGGTCACCCTGGTTCGCTTGAGAATTGCCGCCCCCAGTCGTATCAACCGGTCCGAAACGTCATCCTCGTGCATCGTCCAGGCAAATAGATCCATCGCCTTGGAAAACCCGGCATCCTCGAACAGCTTCGGATAGTAGGACGGATTCCACAACATCTTGATGGCGGGCGGAATGTCAAACGCATCAACCAGCACGCCCAACTCGTCGTTCATCGATGGATTGGTGGGCCCCAGCATCAGCCGCATACCCTTTGATTTCAGGCTTTCGGCGGCGTGATCGAACAGCAGCGACGCTGCCTCGCTGTCATCGATACATTCGAAGAAGCCGAACAGTCCGACCTGATTCCCCTGAACCTCGATGAAATTCTGATCGATGATCGCCGCGATCCTGCCCACCGCCCTCCCCCCACGCCGGGCGATGAACTGCTCAATCGACGCGTGCTCGTAAAACGGATTCTTCCGGGTGTTCAACGCATCCTTGACTTCCGAGATCAGCGGTGGCACCCAGGCGTCGTTACCGCGATGCAGACGGTACGGCAGCTTGATGAATTCGGAGCGACCGCGGTCGGTCTCAACTTTTTCTACGGTTAAGTCCATTGCCCCATATGAGGAGATTTCCACTTTGCCCATTCGCCGGAATAGAAATGATCCCAATAGCTATATTTCAGCGCATCAAGACAGTCGCCAGCCATATTCCCGCTGCTGACGGCATAGATCGACTCTACTCTCATATCGACGTTTTGACGGCGTGGCCCTCTCAATTTCTCGCCGGTTCTCTTTCAACCCCACACTCGTCCAGCACCTTGTCGAGCGTCTCCACGGCGCGGTCGATCTGATCGAAGGTGTGTGTGGACATGATCGAAAGGCGAATGAGGGCGCTGTCTGATGACACAGCCGGTGAGACCACCGGGTTGACGAAGACACCTTCGTCCTGCAACCTGTGACAGACGCGGAAGGTGTTCAGGTCGTCACCGATATGGACCGGCACTATTGGAGTTTGCGACCTGCCGATATCGACGTTTATCGACTTCAAACCATCCCAAAGGTGCCGTGTGTTGTCCCAGAGTCGGTCGATCCGCTCGGGTTCGCGCTGCATAATCCTCAGGGCAGCGCGCGCTGAAGCCACGGAAGCCGGGGGAGGACTGGCGGAGAAGATCAACGCGCGGGAATGATGTTTCAGGTAATCGATCAACACGGCATCCCCGGCGACGAAGCCGCCGATCGAGGCAAGCGACTTTGAAAACGTTCCCATGATCAACTGGATCCTGTCCTCCAGGCCGAAATGCGCCGACGTCCCGCGACCGCCGGGCCCCAGTACGCCGATCGAATGGGCGTCGTCCACCATGACATCACAATCGTACTCACTGGCAAGCCTCTCTATCTCCGGCAGATTCGCGATGTCGCCCTCCATCGAAAAAACCCCGTCGATCACGATCAGACCGTTCATATCCTTAAGGCCGGACAGGACTCGCTCCAGCGCCCGCATGTCGTTGTGTTCGAACTTGCAGGTTCTGCCGTACGACATTCGACAGCCGTCGATAATGCTGGCGTGATCGGTGCGGTCGATTATCACCGCGCCGTCCCGGCCGACAAGTGCGGAAATCACACCCTGGTTCACCTGAAAGCCGGTTGAGTAAAGGAGTGCCGCCTCCTTGCCGGTGAACTCCGCCAGTTCTTCTTCAAGTTGCAGATGAATGCGCAGTGTCCCGTTCAAAAAGCGCGAACCGGCGCAACCGGTTCCATACCTGTTCACTGCTTCTATCGCGGCTTCCTTGACTTCAGGATGGTTGGTCAGTCCGAGGTAATTGTTCGAGCCCATCATCAAGACCTTCTTGCCTTCGATGATGACCTCGGTATCCTGGTCGGACTCAATTGGGCGGAAATAGGGGTATATTCCCAGCTCGCGGATATCATTCGCGATGGTGAAATGTTCTGCCCGTTCTTTAACTCTCAAATAAGCCCTCCGTTGGCTTCAGTTTGCCTTCTTGAAACGCTCGTGCAGGGAATGAACCGCCGATAACACCTGCCTCCACCTATACTTCCGGTCTACAGTCATCAAGTATATCCTCGACCGCCTGCCTGACATTCGACCGCTTGACGTACGACCTTTCCTCCCTCCATCGATCCTTGATCTCAACCGTCCCCTTCGACAGGTTGCGCGGTGAAACAATCACCTGGACAGGAATTCCGATCAGATCGGCATCCTTCATCTTCACCCCCGGCCGTGCGTCCCTGTCGTCGATCAGGGTTGATATCCCGGCTTCATTCAGCTCATCATATATCATATCGGCCTGCTTGACAACGGCGTCGTCAGATATGTTCAACGGGAGAATAATCGCATCCATCGGCGCCAGGGCGCTGTTCCAACGTATACCGTTCACGTCAGCCCGGGTTTCGATCGCCGCCGCGATTATCCTTTCGATTCCGATGCCGTAGCTGCCCATCACGATCGGATGTTCAACGCCGCCTTCATCGAGATAGGTCGCCCCCATGGCTTCGGAGTATCTCGTGCCGAGCTTGAAGATATGACCAATCTCGATCGATCGGGCGATTCTGAGCGGTCCACCGCAGGTCGGGCAGGTCTCTCCCTCCTTCACAACGCGCAGATCCACATATTCGTCAGGGTGGACGTCACGACCGAATTCCAAGCCTGTAACATGATAGCCATCGCGGTTTGCGCCCGAAACCAGACCTTTGCCCTCCTCGAGCCTCAGATCCGAATAGATCGGCATCTTGTGATCGCCGTGCGGCCCCAGGAAGCCGATCCCCGCTCCCATCCATTCCAGGACTTCATCGGCTGCCGCCGGTCTGACGGGACTTCCGGCAATCGAGGTAAGTTTGCTTTCACTGAGCTCGTCCTCGCCGGACACAAGCGCCATCAACGGTCCCGAGGAGCTCACGTAAACCAGGGTCTTAACCAGCCTGTCCACCGGAATATCAAGAAAGGTCGAAACCTCATCGACCGTCCGCTGTCCAGGCGTCGCAACTTCGGTCATCGGACCGGGATCGCCGTTCCTCACAGGACTTACCAGCGATGTCGCCACTTCCATGTTCGCCGCGTATCCACACCCGTCGCAGCGTGCAACCTCATCCTCGCCGGAGTCGGATTCCACCATAAATTCCTGCGATTGAGCGCCTCCCATCAACCCCGATGAGGCGCCGACGATGAAATAGTCCAGCCCGCATCTCTTGAAAGTACGTTCATAAGCCATGCGATGCAACTCGTAGCTGTGGTCGAGCCCCTGTTCATCACGATCGAGGCTGTATGAATCCTTCATGATAAACTGACGCATCCGCAGAACTCCACCGCGCGGACGGGGCTCGTCCCTGAACTTGGTCTGTATCTGATACCAGATCTGCGGCAGGTCCCGCCAACTGCGCAGTTGCCCGCGCGCAATCGAGCAAATTATCTCCTCGTGCGTGGGAGCCAGGCAATGCAGGCGACCCTTGCGGTCGGTAAGTCGAAACATCTCTTCGCCAAATCCGCCGTTCCGCCCCGTTTCATCCCAAACTTCAATAGGGTTCAATCCAGGCAGTTGAAACTCCTGGGCGCCGATGTTCTGCATCTCCTCGCGAACGATCCCCATGGTTTTTCGCAGTGAGCTCCAACCCAGCGGCAGGTACGAATAGATGCCGGCAGACAGCATCCTGATCAGCCCGGCGCGAAGCATCAGCTGATGTGAGATGGAGATCGCATCCGCAGGCGTCTCCCTGAGCGTAGGTGCAAAATAGTGGGAAAATCTCATACAATTCCTGAACTGTTTCGTGAATTTCACAATTTAAGACAAGGTTTCACAATATGCAAGCGTTTGCGCTGTTCAGACGACACGTGCGAACGTGTCGTCAGGTGAATGTAATTCCCGTCAGAAGCCTTGACTCAGTGGGATAGTAATGATATATTTACTTTTTCGCTTGCTTGTTTGATCACCTGCATACCATCAAGATAGAGAACATGCCTTTCACCATTGCCGAAAAGATACTTGCAGCCAAGTCCGGCCTCAAGGAAGTTCATGCGGGCGAGCTGGTTACGGCTCGACCGGACAAGGTGATGTCTCACGACAATGCCGGTCTGGTAATCAGGCACTTCCGCACCATCGGAGCCGCCAGGGTCTTCGATCCGAAACGGATCATCATCCCACTGGACCACCGGGCGCCGGCTGAATCCGAGCGCACAGCCACCGCGCACAAGTCGATTCGCGAATTCGTCGCTGAACAAAACATCGAGAACTTCTACGATATACGCGAGGGCATCTGTCACCAGGTGATGGTTGAAAACGGTCATGTGCGTCCCGGCGAACTGATACTCGGGACAGATTCCCACACGACATCCTACGGCTGCCTGGCAGCAGCTTCGACCGGCATCGGCGCCACTGAAATGGCTGCGGTATGGGCGACCGGCGAGTTGTGGCTCAGGGTGCCTGAAACGATACGCATCGAGGTTAACGGCGTCCTCCGTCCCAATGTCACTCCAAAGGACCTGGCGCTGTTCCTGCTCGGTGAACTGACCGCACGCGGCGCCGATTATAAATCGGTCGAATACTATGGCGCAACGATCGACAGCATGCCTGTTTCCGGCCGGTTCACCCTGTGCAACATGTCCATGGAGATGGGCGCGAAATTCGGCATAGTCCCCTATGACCGGGAAACCGCCAGATATCTTGAGGGACGCATCGATGATGAATACACTGTTTTCTCCACCGATCCCCACGCCGAATACACCGCACGACGGGTCTTCGATGTATCTGACCTGACGCCGCAGATCGCCAAACCACACCGCGTCGACAACGTCGTTCCACTCGCCGAAGCCGCGGGAATAAAGGTCGATCAGGTGGTGATAGGCTCCTGCACTAACGGCAGGATCGATGATCTGAGGGCCGCCGCCGGGATACTCAGGGACAGGAAGGTGTCCACGAAAGTACGGCTGTTGATTGTTCCCGGATCGCGCTCCATCTACCTGCAGGCGATACGGGAAGGGCTGATGGAGACCTTCATTGAAGCCGGCGCGGTTATTTTGAATCCGGGTTGCGGCCCCTGCCTGGGCGCGCATCAGGGAATACTGGCGCCGGGCGAAAGATGTCTCGCCACCACCAACCGCAATTTCAAGGGAAGAATGGGATCGACGGAAGCGGAAGTCTATCTTTCAAGTCCTGTAGTAGCAGCAGAAGCAGCAATTATCGGGGAAATACCGGAACTGGCTTCTTAAGAGCAAACCCCCGTTATCAGGTTATCATAATAGTGTAACCAAATAAATCAGGGGGATCTCATGATCCATTCAAAGCAGAGCACGGGTCGGGTCCTGTTCAGATTCGGTCTGATATGCCTTTTCATACTGGTCAACTGTCATACTGCCCTCCATGCTGCAACCAGCAGTCTGAAGCAGATACGATGTCACCGTTACGAAGAGGGCGGTTTGCCGGTCAAGGTGCGTCTCTCGCTCGATTTCACCGCCAAACCGGAAAGGTTGACGCTGAAGAAGGCGGATGACCCATTTACCGGCGCACCGGCGGGCTACCTGACGGATTTCGTCATAATGTCCGCGGACAAGCGAGCCGCCGGGGCGATCAAACCGGTCAATGTCCGTTATACAAACGCCGAAGGGACGATCAACCTCGCCTTCGCTGACAACACAATTCACCTCGCGGTAATCAAGGGTTATGAGCTTCAGAAATCCGAATTCAAGTATCTCGATGAAGACAACGTCGCCTATATCGATCTGAAACTCTCCCCGCGGATGGTAATGCCCACCAGATCACCGAAGGTTGTGCATGACACGGTCTTCGTCGAGAAGATCATACATGACACGGTTTACGTGGAGAAGGCCGGAGCGGAAACGATTCACGACACGGTTTTCGTGGAAAAGATCGTATACGTGGAAAAGGGCGGTAATGTAAACAAGCTCACCGGTATAAACTGCCGGCATTTCCTTCACTGGTGGAACGATCCGCATTTCAGGATCGATTTCAAGTTCAAGAAGAAAGTTGAAAAACTGGCTGTCAAGGAATCCCGGCAAAAGCTGAAGGACATTCCGCCGGGGTATGCCGTCCAGTATGTGATCTACTCCGAGAACCGAAGTCTGCCGAAACTGTTCGATGATGTACCGGTCAGTTACACCGGCTGCGGAGGCAAGCTTATATTGAAGCCGTCAAAGAACAAGTGCTACCTTTTAGTCAAGGAAGGATATAAATTCAAACCGCATGTATTCACCACTGATGCTGGCAACCGGGTATCATCCCTGCGCCTGAGCTACTGATGAGTTAATGGAGACATCCCTTCAAGCCGGAGAATGAATGAGAACAGGGCATCCTTTGCACCGACGGATTACATGTTTTATCGGACTGGCGCTGCTCTGCATGCTGTATCCGGGAAATACGGCTTGGGGGGCTGCAAACCCGCTGAAACAGATCCGGTGTCACCTGTACGAACTCGGCGATAGACCGGTCAGTGTCAGGATTGCGCTGGACTTTCAGTCGAAGCCGGAGAGAATGATCCTTCAACCGTCCGAAACAACGCCCGACGGAACCCCGCGGGGATTCGTGGAAGCTTTCCTGATCAGCACTGAATCAACGAGCTCCAGGGGGCTGATAAATCCCGTGAATTTCCTTTATACAAATGCGCGAAAGATCATTCATCTATCGGTGATAAACCATGAGATACACATCGCCGTGAACGAGGATTTCACGCTGCAGCAATCGAAGTTCAAGTACATTCCGGAATCGAACGTCTCCTACATCGACCTTGAGCTCGCGCAGCGATCCGAAACCCGTTCAGACGTTGAGGCAGCCCGGGATACCGCGCAGAACAAGGATGAAGTTAAGCGGGATACGGTCATCCTCGAAAAGTTTATCCGCGATACAGTCTTCATCAGGGAGATCGTCCGGGATACCGTCGCCGTGGAAAAGCTTGTTTACACTGAAGACGAGGAAATCGCCAACCGCCTGCTCGAAGTCAGTTGCGAACATTTCGTGCACTGGTGGAGTGATCCTCATTTCAAGCTCGATTTCAAGTTCAACCTGAAAGCTGCAAAACTGACGATAAAGAGAACCGGCAAGAGGCTTGAAGACCTGCCGGAAGGGTATGATGTTCAATACGTCATCTGCCCTGAAGGCGATAATCCGGACCTGTTCGGCGAGGATGTCAAGATCAACTATATCCGCAATAACGGCAAGCTTCTGCTGAAACTGGACAAGAGCGGTTGTTACCTGCTGGCGCGGCGAGGCTGCGTACTGAAACCGTATGAATTTGCGTATGATGATTACGCAAACATCGCGTACATTCGAGTAAGATATTGATGCGCCCGATTTTTTCATGCCTCCTGATGTTGAGGTCTGCATGCGTCGGATCGGTTCACAAAGTTCCATATCATAGACCGTGAGGAAGATGATTTCAGCACATATCCTGCTGGGGGGAATTGTCCAGTCCATGTTGAGGGTGAGCGTGAGGTCATCGACGATTTCGTTGAACTGCTCAAGGTGGGGAACGGCTTCAGCCGCGTTGATTCGTGCCGGATAAACCTGAGTGATGATTTGAGAGGCTATAAGGAGTTCAAGATACTGCTGACAGGTTATTAGATGGTCGCTGCCCCCGGTCTGTTGATCTTCGATGTGGACGGAACATTGACCTTCTCCGCGGGATTGACGCGCCTGGCGTTTGAGCTGGCGGTCAGGGATATTTATTCCATCACCGATTCGACCCGCGGCATTGTACCCTTCGGGCTCACCGATCGGGCGATTTTTCGAATGATATTGAAAAACAACAACTTGTCGAACGGCGATTTCGAAGGGCAGTTCGACAGATTCAGCGGGCTCTCGGCGCGGCATCTCGAGCGTGAATTGAATGCTTCGGACAAACCCGGACTGCATACCGGAGTCAGAGCGCTTCTGGAGAGTCTGTCGAATTATAGTGACATCCACCTGGCGCTCGGAACCGGCAACATCGAGCAAAATGCCCACCTGAAGCTGGCAAGACACGGTATCGATCATTTCTTTCCGGTGGGCGGTTTCGGCAGCGACGAGGAGGATCGCACCGCCATTCTCGACCTGGCATACCGGAGATCGGTCGATTATTACGGTATCGAGTTTGAAAAGAGGCGCACCTGGGTTATCGGCGATACGCCACTCGACGTTATCAACGGCAGGAACATCGGTGCGCGGACAATCGCCGTCGCCACCGGAGCTTTCGCCGAACAGGAGTTGTTGAAACACGAACCGGACGCGGTGTTGCCCGACTTTAACGATCGAAGCGGATTCATCAGACTCGTCAAGGATGGATAAAGGCCTGTTTCACAGACACAATCAGCACATTAACATCAAAAAGCCATGAAATTTCACACGAGATACAGGACATTCCACACCGAACAGAAGCGCAGCTATCATAATATAACCGATTTCATCGCCGAGGTCGTGAATGAGTGCGGCATCAGGGAGGGCATGGTTCTCGTATCCGCAATGCACATCACCGCCGGAGTCTGGGTGAACGACGCCGAACAGGGTTTGCTGCAGGATATCGATGAATGGCTGGAAAGGCTGGCGCCGTTCAATCCGGACTATCAGCATCACCGAACCGGTGAAACAAACGGCGATGCACACCTTAAGAGCCTGCTGGTTCATCACCAGGTGATCCTGCCGGTCACCGATGGATCGCTTGACCTGGGACCGTGGCAGCAGGTCTATTATGCCGAATTCGACGGCAGACGACCGAAACGGATCATTGTCAAGGTCATGGGAGAATAGATGACTCTACGTCGGGAGAGTATTGTTTTCAGCGATTCGGGTTGGGAGGTTGAAGTTCACGAGAACGGCGCCAAACCGGTCGGACCGGCATGGGACAAGGAATTCTCATCCCTGTTGGTTCGCTTGGAAAAACCGGACAGGATTCTCAAGCACGATCACCGCGGTGAGATCGGCACGCTTGAAATCGGCGATGTCCGGTATGTGGTCAAAAAGTTCACTTTCCAGAGCACGCGCCTCTGGTTTCGCTTCAGTTCGGTTTTCCTGCCGACCCTGGGAGAGATTGCCTGTCGCAACAGCCTGAGTCTGGCGTCGGACGGGATAGCCACACCGCTTCCGGTTCTCCTCATGCAACAGAAACGCAACAACATGGTGGTCAGCAGCTGGCTTGTATATCGATTCATGGAGGGTGAGATTTTAACCAGCGACAACGTTCACGAGATCGTCGACTTCGTCAAGGGCATGCACGAGTCCGGCTGGGTGCATCGCGATCCCCATCCCGCCAACTTCATCCGCACGGAAAACGGCATTGCCACGCTCGACGCGATCAAGGTCAGACACAGCAGAAGCCGATACCTGCGAGCTTATGATGTGATTCTCATGGAGCATGACATGCCCTCTGCGCCCGATATCTACGGCAGGGATGAGCTCGGACTCTGGTATTTTGGAGCAAAGGCGGGGCACAACTGCATCAGGATATACCGCGTTATAAAGAACGGTCTCCGGAAGATGCTGGGGTTTTCGAGACGCGACCGAAAATAGAAGAGAATTAAATGGAAGACATAACCAGACTCGGCGAACTTCTACCGCGGTTTGTCATTGAAATCCTGGTCGCCATTATCTGCGGAGGGTTGATAGGTCTGGAGCGGGGACTGCATCATAAATCGACCGGGCTTCGAGACAACATCCTGATCTGTCTGGGAGCTGTGCTGTACATGATCATCGCGGAGGTTATCGCCCTCCGCGCTCCGGAAGGCATGGTGATCGATCCGTCAAGGATAGCGG
This sequence comes from bacterium, assembly GCA_025774605.1. Taxonomy (GTDB): domain Bacteria; phylum Electryoneota; class AABM5-125-24; order Hatepunaeales; family Hatepunaeaceae; genus JALGVR01. The sequence goes on from JALGVR010000077.1 coordinate 15,189, forward strand.
CTCAGGTTGTTACCGGGATCGGATTTATCGGCGCGGGAGTGATCATTCACAAGGGCGGCGACATCAGCGGTCTGACGACTGCGGCGACGATCTGGGTTGTCGCCGCGATCGGGCTCACCATCGGTTCCGGGTACCCGTTGCTGGGAATGTTGATAACCGGTATAACACTCCTGACGCTGACCATGTTGCACGAAGTCGACAGGCATTTAACCAGGAAACCGCGACCGCTGTTGTTGAAACTGACCCTGCGGGAGGATAATCCCGAAATCCGCAAAAAGCTGCAGGAGCTGCTGGGGCGTTTCAATGTGAAACCTGAGAGCTACCGGGCCGAGCGCACTCCGTTCGGCGTGCGAATGACCATTAACGCACCTGAAGAGCCGCAGGATATAAGAATGATGATAACGGAATTATGGACGCTCCCAAGTGTAACCGAAGTCGAACACTGATGCGATCAGGACATCCCGGACTGTCACAATAAAGCTATGTCTTCATACGAATTAAAGCGCATTTCATACGGTTGGGGCGGAAGCGTTCCCAACAGGGCTGCCTTAATTCCTCGACGAGGCATGTCGGGTCGTTGTTGAAGACGTCCAGATGAACTGGAAAGTAGTAGAGTACTACAGTATCCCTCCGGCCATTATCAGTTGATTGCTTGTTTTCCAACTGATTCTTCGATCTCTCCTTGATCCCGCCCAGAAATCCGCCCATGGTCTTCTCGTCGAACGGATTGAACAGGTAGAACACATTGCCGTCTTCAGGCATCAGGTCGATTATATTCCCCTGGATGATGGTCACATTGTCAAACCCGGAAAAGACATCCCTGGCAAACTCAGCCATCTCTTCATCCAACTCCACCCCGATCATCCTGTTTCGGTATCCGCGGTTCAACCACCAGGCGATAACCCTGCCCTTTCCACATCCCACATCGACCAGCACATCATCCGGTTGAATTCTGTATTGTCTGAAGATGTACTTGAGAGCGCTGACATCAGTCGGCACATGACCATAGGCTCCAGCCTGCGAATATCGACTTGGAATCCGTTCCGGTCCCAACGACATCCCGGCAAAACGCATGTCCAGTATACGGTTTTTACGCCGCCGGACTGCATTGTGAAACTTGTTGGGCCACCTGCCAAGCGGCGTCCTGAAAAGCCGGACTATGGAGGATACCCTGGGGATCATTCAACTCCTTATCATTACTTCACCAGCAGCACCTTGCGGATTTGTGTCCGGTTGGCGGCGGTCAGGCGCAGGATATAGACACCGGCCGGAAAGTCCGCCGCGTCCCATAACGCCTCGTGCAAACCCGCCTTAAGCCCGCCTCTGAACAGCTCCGCCGCTTCCCTGCCCTGCAGATCGTACACCTTCAATAACGCCTCGCATGACCCGTCAAGATGGAAGCCTATCCTTAAAATTCCGTTGAACGGGTTCGGATACAACGACACAATCCCGAATTCAGAGGGCTGCACTGCCGAATCGACCAGGCTGATGACCGAAAAACCATCTGTCTCGTAAGTCGTCCCGCCGAGAACAACGTTGTAGTCAACCGCATGTAAACCGCTGTCATCAAAGATCATAACCTCAAGTCGCTGACCTGACAAAGCACCGTCAACCACATCCGTAAAGGGATCATCTCCCCATACCGAGATGCCGCATACATCATCACGCAACACCCCAGAACCGACCAGCTCACCTCCCACATAGACGCCAACTTCGACCCCTTCCTGCAGAGGGGATTCCGTCGTCACCAGCAGGCTCATGTTCCCGCCGGTAACCGCATGGACAGGCAACCGGCCCGGCTCGTCGTAGACCGAACGATGTCCCGCCGACGCCGCCTCCTCCTCACCCGTCCTGTAAACCAGCTCTATGACATCATCCGTGTCGATCTTCAGGTAATATCCCTGTCCCTCAACCATCTCGCCCATGTTGCTGAAGTCCCAGGCCGGTACGTAAAAGTTCCCGCGCCCGTCCTTCGCTATCTCCAGATGATCAACAATCCCCGACAGCGCAATCGTGGCTTCCACCGGCTGACGCGGATAGTAGGATACTATCTGCCAGCCGTCCTCCAGACCGATCGGCGCATCCGCAAAGACCGTCATCCCCGTCAGGCTTAAAACCGCATCATCCGTAACGAGCACCTGGTAACCCTGATCCACAAACCAGCCCGGAATGTTGTTGAAATCGTAAGCCGGTCGATAGAAATTGCCCGAACCGTCCTTCATCATTGCCAGCAGACCCGCATCGACCAGCTCCGACATGATCGCCTCCACATCCTCGTCGTCCGGCTGAAGATTGATTGAAACCAGGTTCCAGCCGATCCCAAGATGAATCTGACGGGTCGTGTGAATCTCGCCCTCCGACACCTCCATCGACACCGGAAGTATTGTCTGACCGCCCACACCGTTGTGATGAAACTGAAGCTCCGATGTCAGTGTCACCTCGGACGGTATGCCGGTCGCATCGAACGTCAGAACTACGTCTTCGTTGCCGCCGGCTTCAATCTCGTCCGCCTCCGGATCAACATCGACCCACTGACGGTTGATGTCCAGAACCCAGCCCGCCATCCGGTCAGGGCTCTGAATGATCCCCACCATTATCCAGGCATACGGATTAAGTGAATTCGTGATGTGAATCCCACCCGGTCTGCCGCCGTCCATGTCGAAAGCCGCCGCCACC
>JALGVR010000078.1 GCA_025774605.1 bacterium
TTCCTGTCCGCGGTAACGCAAACGGGCTCCAACTTGAAAATGATCGACCGCCCGGGATCCGCATACAAGACATGAGACAACAGGAACAACAGTGCCGGCAGACATTGCAGTGCGAAAGGTGGACAAAGGCGACGCGAAGGGGTTAATCCGCCGGCATTGACGGGTAACTCCGGAATAGATGGATACAAATCGGGTTCCTCGATATCTGGACTTCTGTATAACGCTTAACGTAATTTACTTGATTGTGCACAATAAACAACCCATCCGCGGTTTACGGACGGGTTGATCATAAAATACAAGGATCTTTACTGCGGCGGACAGACTAACGAAGGCAGACAATTTTCTGCGTTAACTCCCGACCCAACGACGTCAGCCTTACGCAGTAAATTCCACCTGCAAGCTGAACCCTGTCTGCATCAAGGCTTACAGCGTGCCCGCCCGCAGAAAGCCCGCCGTCAGTCAGCCTCGCCACCTCGCGTCCCGAAAGATCATGCATCGTCATGGTGACATACCCGGGCCTGGCAAGTGAGAACGGTATGGTCACCCGTGAATTGAACGGGTTGGGATAAGCCCGCCCCAGGTTGAACGAGGCCGCCGGTCCCCCGCCGCCCGGGGGAACCGATGACGGCACCGGAACCAGCATAGACCAGCGCTCGTTCGATTCGGTCGTCAGCACGCCATTGGTCGCTTCGACGTACCAGGTCATCTCCACATCCTCCTCGATCTCGCCGCCGAGTATCTCATGTTGGATAAACAGGCTGTCCAGATGTTCGGTGAACTCGCTGGTCTCTATATTCCCTCGCCTCAAGGTAACATTTTCATCGCCCAGCACCTCGAAAACCAGGGTATATGATGTTGCGTAGTCCCCGCAGTCGGACTCCTCCCATTCGAATGTCACCTCGCAGTTGTTTCGATCAACCACGCAGCCGTCCGCCGGTGAGATCAGACTGAACGCCGCCGGCGCTTCAATCGGCATTATTTCAGCTCTGTCCTGCGATTGCAGGATCTCCTGGTCGAGCCGCTGGACCCAGGCCGCCACGAACAGGTCTTCAATCTCGTTCTCGCGCCATCCGACATCCAGCGAAGCCCGGTTGTCAAATCGCACCTCGTAATTGGGCACGATGCTGAACCGCTGGCCCGAACCGTCCGGAAAGAGGTCGAGCATGTTGCCCGTAAACCGCCTCTGACCGCTGCGGGCGTTGTAATAGACCTCCTTCTCACACAGCGCCAGGAACAGCGTCAGGTTGCTCAATCTCTCGTCGGAATTTATCGTGACCCGCGTGATCAGATCATCGCCGTGGGCATAGGCTTCAAGCCCGATTTGCAGGGGGCTGTCCACCTCGATGCGGTCGCTGACATAGTCGACGATATTCCGGACATAGTCGCCTTCATGATAATCGATCCGGTGACCGTCGAAGAAGAAGGAGGGCACACCCATCCACTGGTCACGTTCCATCCAGTTCATGCGGGTCAGCACGTCGTCGTCCTCAGGCAGATGCCGTTCGTAGTTCTCCAGATACCAGGGGTCTTCAATATCCGGCCACCACGTATGGTAGGTCATGAAGATGTACTCGTCGTCGTCCAGTTCATCCTCGAGCGCGTCCTGTGCGGGCGGGATATATCGCGGGCAGAGCGGGCAGGATGTGTTGGTGAATATCTCAGCCAGAATCTTCCGGTCGAAGGCGGTGGATTCAACGTTCAGCAGCATAACCGGTATGGCTGTGATCAAAAACAGGAATGATGGTTTATAACACATGATATCACCTCGGATTGAAACAAATCACCCCGTGAAAACCTGTCTATACCTGGGGGACAACGTCCCCTTCATCTGTAATATTTGCAGTGATACGCCGGTACTGACCGGAGACCGTGTCAAAGGAACTCCGGCGCCACTCTCAATCGCGCTTAATCATGCGACTTGAGTTCAACTCCTGATACTTTATATTTGACACCTGGAGGGCGGACATTCCTGTCCGCCCTCCAGGCGGGAGTCAAGAACAGACTGCATCCCATAATATAAGACCAATTCAATCCACTTTCAAGCCCTTTTTACGCAGGATAAACGTAACGATCTCCGGGGTGGCTCCGACCCTGACCGGCGCCCCCCACGTTCCGGCGCCTGATGTCAGATAGAAATACATCCCGTCGACGCGCGACATGCCGGTCTTCACCCCGTAGATTGCTTCGGGTATGTACTTGATGGGCCACAGTTGTCCCCCGTGGACGTGACCGCACAGCATCAGATCCACGCCGGCATGAACAGCTTCATCGATGCGCGCCGGCGTATGATGCATCAGGATTACCGGAAGATCGGCACCGGCATCCTTCAGCGCCTTCGTAATGGGCAGCGGCTTCAGATGGAAACTCCCGCCGCCGGTCTGGTCGTCCAGTCCGGCCAGAACAAGCGCATCATCGATCCGCACGGCTTCATTCCGCAGCAGCCTGATGCCCGTCTTCCGCATCAGATCCTCGAACCCCTTCAGACCGTTATAGAATTCATGGTTGCCGGTGACGGCATATACCCCGTCGCGGGCTTCGATTCCTGAAAGAGGTTCGACCATCCATGAAAGTTTCTCGGTGGACTCGTCAATGAGATCACCCACTATCAACACCAGATCGGGCGACTGATATTCCACCTGTTCAAGCAGGCGCTTCAGCCGTCTTTCGCCGACCATCGCGCCCAGGTGGCAGTCGGAAAAGGCGACGATGCGGTACTCTTCGATGTCCGGGGAAAGCCCCTCCAGCTCGACATTGTATTCGGGGGTCGCGAGATAGAGCGACCGGATGAACCCTCCGGTGATCAGCATCACGATCAGCACCAGCGAACCGGCAAACACCGCCCTGCCGCTCAACTGCCTGTCAGCCGTAATCCACCCGGGCAGCCATCCGGTCAGCAGGTCGATCAGCCTCACCAGATCGGCGAGCAGCGCGATCATCACCCCGTAAGCCAGAACCGCCAGCCAGAATCCGCCCATCCAGATGAGAATCGATCCCAGCGGTCCATCGGGTCCCAGGGCGCGGCCGAGCGGAAATGAGAGAAAACCGACCATTACAACGATCCGCAGCACCCACGCCCAGAAGTTGACCGGCGACGCACTCTGCACGGCGCGGCGGTAGAGGTAATAGTTCAGGCTCGCATAGACGAGCAGCGCGATGATCAGGAAAATAAAAAAGGTTCTGTGATTATCCATCGTTGAATCATTAGATTGAAAGCGGCTTCATTTTGTCCTAATTGCACATGCAGCTTGCCGGAAGGTTCTGAAATCCGGAAGGGATTCCACCGGATTGTCAATGACGGGAGCTATTGCGGATCATTCACTTCCGACAGCACCTCGTCGATATCCAGCCCCGCCATTTCAACCACCTCCTGCAGCGTACCCCATACCGGCGCGCCGCACTGGATGCAGATCACGCCGAGCCTGGTTAAAATCCTGACCGCTTCAGGATATTTCTCGACAATATCCTCGACATACATGTCGGCGGTTACCGGTTTATTCTTCATGATCTCCCGATTTTCTTTTCAATCTGATACGTTCCATCTCGCTGGCGGTGGCAAACCGGGTCAGCAGTAATATAACAGGATACAATGCGGCAAGTATATACCCGATCCAGTCGATGCCGTTTCGCCGGCAGATTTCACTGATTAAGAATATTACAATGCCCCCGCCCAACAGGTGTCCGATCCGGCTCCATTCCCAGGGGATCGGATAGATGCGGTTTATGTAGACGTAAAGCAGAATTGTCATCGCCGCATAAGCCGCCACGGTGGCCCACGCCGACGCCCACATCCCGTACCGCGGAACGAACGCCAGGTTCAAGCCGACGTTTATCGCCGCGGCGATGCCGGTGATGAACGGTATCGCATACATCTTCCGCTCGAGGTAAACCCCCACCATGAATACGGCGAACGCCCCGTTGAACACCTGCGCCAGCAACACAACCGGAAAGACCTTGAGCCCGGCCCAATACTCCGGTGCGATCAGCGCTCGATCGATACCCGGGATGGTCCAGGTCGCCAATGGTTCGATAAATGCGGTCAACAGCAGGTAGAGCCAGAAGGTCAGCGCCATGAAATACGTGAGAACGCGGGCGTAAATCTCGCGGGCGTCGGACTGCCGGGAAACCTGCATGAAAAACGGCTGCCAGGCATAGCGGAAACCCATCGCCACGATCGACAGAAACAGCCCCAGCTTGTAGCCGGCCGAATAGATTCCCTGTTCGGCGGCCGATCGCAGCGCGGTCAGTATCCTGCGATCGGCAAGCTCTATCACCTGTACAAACAATGCGTTGGGCAGATTGGGCAGTCCGAAGGCAAGACAGGATGTCAGCACAACCCAGTTGAAAGCCGAGGTCAGCCTCCTGACAGTCAACGGCAGGCAGATCAACAGCGTCACCGCGGCGGATATCGCATTGGCTTCAAATATCCCGGGAACGCCGCGTCCCATGTAAACCAGAAACAGGATCGTCAGGCCGACCTGCAGAAACACACCGGTCAGCTTGGCAAGCTGGAACTGCCCGGGCTTGTTCTCAACCCGCATAACCACCAGCGGAAAGGCTGACATGTTGTCGAGCCAGACAATCGCCGCGCACACGTGCAGCGTGTACGGCATCCAGGGGTCGGTCTGTACGGCGGAACCGAGGAACAGCCTGACCCAGAAATCGTCCCATATCCAGATCATACCCGCCATCGCAGTGGAAAAGAGCAGCATCCCCCAGAAGATCGTGCTGAAGATCGCCTTGGCATGGCGCCTATCCTTCTCGAGCGCATAGTAGCGCAACAGGGCGATGTCCTGCCCGAGACGAAAGACCTCCATCATGACGGCGATAAAGAGATAGTAAAGGTTCTGCACTCCGAACTGGTCGGGGGAGAGATGATGGGTAAAAACCGGCAGGAGCACAAATCCCACCAGCCGGGTCAGAACGTGGCCGAGACCGTAGATTAATGTTTGACCGGTCAGTCTCTTTATGGCTTGGAACATCAGGCTGGCGAGCTCGTGTTATTCACTGAAATCACACCCTGTAATCCCCCCCGTTCTTGATTCCTGAACTTTGATTCCTGATTCTTGATTCGTGATTATGGCAAGAGAGGGTTTCCCTGAACTTAGACCGATTCCTTTATCCACCTGATGGTGGCGCTCAAGTCAGTCCTCCTCTGCTCCCCGTCGCTCAGCCTCCGGACGGTCACGCCGGCTCGGGCGCTGAAAGTCTGGTCATCGACTCCGGTCAATGCATCATCCACCTCATCCTCGCCGACAATAATTACAAACGGGATGTTGCGCCGGTCCGCCGACTTCATCTGCTTGCCGGCTTTCTTCCCGCGACCGTAACCGAGATCGCACGATACGCCCTCCCGCCGCAGAATCTTGAGTATCCTGCCGCAGTATGCCGCGCTCATGTCATTGCCCGACAGGTCGATGATCTCGACGTTCAACGTTGTCCGCCTCGGCGCAAGCACATTCTGGTCGATCAACACCTCGACGATCCGGTCCAGACCGAAGGATGTGCCGGTTGCCGGTATCGATCTGTTGCTGAACATGCCGACAAGTTCATCATAGCGCCCGCCACCGCCGAGGCTGCCGATCGACCTGTCCCTGCCGACCACCTCGAACACCGGACCCGTGTAATAATCCAACCCCCGCGCCAGCGCCGGATCGAACCGGATGATGTTCTCTTCCGCGCCGAGGTTCCGCAGCAGGGCGAACAACTCCCGCAGTTGTTCAATGCTTTCAGAGCCGCCCGCGCCGGCAGCGATGAACCCGTTCATGTCCGCCAGAAGAGCATCCAGGTCATCGGCTTCGTTTATATAACAGCTTCGTTCCGCCAGCTTCCAGAAACGCTTCAGGTTTGAGGTGTCGAGCCCTCTTTCCGCCATCTCTTCCCCGACGCCGTCCCGCCCGATCTTGTCCAGTTTGTCGATCGCCGTGCAGAAGTCGTTGTACCTGTCGGCCGGATTGCCGCAGGCGCTGTTCAGAGCCTTCAACAGCCCGCGGTGATTGACCAGCACCTCGAAAGCCGACATGTTCAGCCGTCGGTATACCTCGACCGCAAGGCTGATGATCTCCGCATCGGCGAGGAGCGAATCCGAGCCGACGATGTCAACGTCACACTGGATAAACTCGCGGAAGCGACCGCGCTGGGGACGGTCGGCGCGCCACACCGGCGCAATCTGGTAGCGCTTGAACGGCTGGGCGATCTTCCCGCCGTACTGGGCGACCACCCGCGCCAGCGAAACCGTGAGATCGTAGCGCAGCCCGAGGTCAGGCAATGCTTGGCTGAAAATTTGAGCTAATGATTGATAAGACACTTCAAGGGTTTTCGTCTGCCTGTCTATAACTATTCCGTCTTTAGCACCCTCAAGCGCTCTGAGTAACTCCTCGCCGCGCTTCATCACCTTGAAGATCAGCTTTTCACTCTCGTCGCCGTACTTGCCGGTCAGCACTTCGATCCGTTCCATCGCCGGCGTTTCAAGCGGCAGGAAACCATACGACTCGAAGATGGAGCGCAACTTGTCGATCACCTCCATTCGGGGCAGCACCTCTTCGGGCAGATGATCCCTCATGCCGCGCGCTGGTATCGGCGTTATCTTCCGGTTCTTTCCGGTCATCTCCATCGGTAGGCTCCTCATCCGGTCAGCGGGCTTCAATCGGCGTCCAGAACTTCACGCACTTTCTGCAGAAGGTCCAACGAACTGAACGGTTTCTGCAGGAACTGCTTGTCCCGGTCCAACACTCCATCGTGAACTATCGAATCCGCCGTATAACCCGATGTAAACAGCACCCTGATCTGAGGCCAGCTCTTCCTGATGCGTTCAGCCAGTTCGGGCCCGCTTCCCTGGGGCATGACCACATCGGTGACCACCAGTTCAGGCACCGTGTCAAGCTCGTGCAGGAGTGAATATGCTTCGAGGGCGTTTCCCGCCTTGTGAACCGTATAACCCTGCCCTTCAAGGATCCTGCCCGCCAGATTGCGGACACTGTCCTGATCTTCAACCAGCAATATCGTTTCCGTTCCGCCGGGCAGCTCCTCAAGGTCGATCCCCGGCTTGACCGGTTCAACTTCCTCCTCCACCACGGGCAGGTAGATCTTAAAGGTCGTTCCGCGCTCCAACTCACTACAGACGTATATGTAACCGCCGCTCTGCTTGACTATCCCGTACACGGTGGACAAGCCCAATCCTGTACCCTTGTCAACATCCTTGGTGGTGAAGAAGGGATCGAATATATGCTCTCTGACCTCCTCCGTCATTCCGGTGCCGTTATCGCTGACCGCCACCATGACATACCTGCCCGGAACAACCTCGCGGCGCATCCCGACGGAGTCACTGGTGAGTTCAATATTCTGAGTTTCAAGGGTCAGTTCGCCGCCGTCCGGCATGGCGTCCCTCGCATTTATGGCCAGGTTGATTATCACCTGCTCAGTCTTCCCCGGATCGACCTTCACCATCCACAGGTCGTCCTGGAGATGTGTCGTCAGCTCAATATTCTCCCCGATGATCCGTTTAAGCATCTTCTCCATCTTCGCTACTACTTCGTTCAGGTTGAGCACCCTCGGTTCAAGTATCTGCTTGCGGCTGAACGCCAGCAACTGCCTGGTCAGATCCGCGGCGCGCATGGCCGCCTCCTGGATCTCATGCAGCTCCGAATATTGCGGATCATCCTGGTTCAGGGACAACATCGCCAGTTCGGCGTTGCCGGAGATTATCGTCAGCAGGTTGTTGAAATCATGGGCGACTCCACCGGCCAACTGCCCGACAGCCTCCATCTTCTGCGCCTGCCGGAACTGCTCCTCGAGCCTGCGGGCTTCACTCACATCACGGATGATACCCTGGTAACCGACCACGCTTCCGTCCTCCGCCCTTCTCACCGTGGCGGTCAGGAGGCAGTCCATTACACTCCCGTCCTTTCTCCGCAGCTTGATGGCGAAATCCCTGACCGCGCCGAGTCGCTCTATTTCATGCATGAAGTAAAACCGGTCGTCCTTGTCATTGTATATATCCAGTACTTCAGAACCTACCATCTCCTCCTTCGAATATCCGAACATTATCAGCATCGCGAGGTTGACGTCGGTAAATTTGCCCTCGCGCGAGGAGATGTAGATGGCGTCACGGGAATCCTCGAACAGGGAACGGTACTTATCCTCGCTCATCAGGAGCTCTTCTTCAGCCTGTTTGCGGTGGGTGATGTCTCTGAAATTCCAGACGCGACCGGCGACTTTTCCCGAACGCATCAGCGGATGTGAATAACGCTCAAAGGTGCGTCCGTCCTTGAATTGAAGGATGTCGAACCCCGGTTCTAATGTCGCATACAACTCCCGAATTTTCAAGAGAAATGCCTCCGGATCGATCAACTGATCCTGGACAAAATCGATCAGTTTCTGGTCATCCTTGGTTTCCATCAGATCCTCAGGGATGCGCCACATCTCGATAAATCGTGAATTTGTGTGGGTCACCCTGCCGTTCTCATCCACGACAAGTATACCTTCGCCGGTTGATTCGGTGATGGATTTAAGAAGATTTTCACTCTCTCTCAGAGCTATATCGGCGCGCTTCTGCTCGGTGATATCGCGCATGATACCCAGAACGAGTATCTCACCGGGCTCACCGATCGAAACCGTGCTGACCTCGACATCGAGAAGTTCTCCGGATTTGTTCACGATCTTAATCTCGTACCTGCCGGGGATATCTTCGCCGCGTTCCCGCGCTTCATAGCGCCGCTGAATGATCTCCCGTGATTCCTCCGGCAGCAATACATTGAAATCAAAATCCGGAGAAGTAGCTTCCTCAAAGGAGTATCCGCTTAATTCGCAGAATCTGGGATTGACGTATTCATAATGCCTGCCCCGCAACAGATAGATGGCGTCGAAGGCGTTCTCCACCAGGTTGCGGTAGCGCCTCTCACTCAGTTGCAGGGATTCCTCGGCAAGCTTGCGATCGGTGATGTCCTTCACATGCTCGATGACACCCACCACCTCTTGAGCGGCATCCTTAAGTGGATAGGCGGAAAGCTCGATCCAGCCGGTCGGATTTTCGCTCGAGGGAAACGGCACGATGTCCGTGTGCTTTTCGCCGGTCTCCAAGGTTATGGCGCTGGGACACGAGGGACAGGGCGACTGTCTCCGCTGGTACACCTCGTAACATTTTCTGCCGACCAGCGGTCTCCGATCCGCATACATTCTCTCCATCCATGAATTAACGCTCACCACGTTCATCTCACGATCGAGAATGCTGATGCCGTCCTGGATTCCGTTGAAGATATCCTCTGTAACAAGCCTGCTCTCCTGAAAAGCTCTCTCGGTCTGCAGAAGTCTGGTGATATCTTCAACGATCAACAGGATCATCTCCATCTGACCACCCTCGTTGAAGATGGGGGCGCCGTTTATCGACAGAAACAGCTGTTCCTCTCCGGCGCGGGTTAAGGACAGTTGCACATCATGGACCGGTTGCCCGGTGGATAAGATCTTCTGAAAGGGCAGTTGTTCCGCGGAAAGGGAATTCCCCTGGACGTCGGCGATCCTATATTCGGGGTCGTTAAAGATCCACCTGGTGGGGTCATCACCTGACAGCCGCAGCAACTTTTCGGCATGCCGGTTCGCATACAATATTCGACCATCAAGTTCCACCGCCACCAGGGAAAAGGGACATATTTCGACGAAACGATGGAGAAGATCGCCTTCTGTGAACCGACTCTCATTCATGTGATTGTACGTTTTCTGTAACTCCTCAAGTGTGTTTACCCGGTTTTGGAGAACTTCCCTGTTTCCGGCGATGCGCCTCCCGCCTCTACCGTGCATTGATTCCTTGTGGGATGGCGCAACCCTGTTGTTGCCCGTAAATTATCATTACGGGATAAAATTGACGCCTATAGAAACAGGATAAACTGAATCTTACAAAAAATCGGGGATTAGATCAAGTGCCGGTATGATCTAAGGGAAGTGATTCAAGAATTGCATCGGGGACGCGCCTCACGCTTCGAATCCCGTCCGGAAAATCGGGTTCGACCGGTGAATTACACCCGAGAGCATCGGCGGATGCCCCATTAATACCGGATCCGGGCTTGCCTGACGGTAAAATCCATCCTAATTTGAAGCGAACGGATTCAAATCACCACAACATCTTCATCAAGGCAATGGAAAACGGTTTCATTCAGATTTACACAGGCGACGGCAAGGGCAAGACAACCGCAGCGCTGGGTCTGGCGTTGCGGGCGGCTGGCGCCGGGCTGAAAACCCTCATCATTCAATTCATGAAGGAGGGCTTCTCCTACAGCGAGTTGACAATCCTGAAGCCGCTTGCGCCGATGATAACCGTCGAACAGTACGGCGACGACGCACATGTCCTCCAGAAACGCCGACCGACGGCGCGGGAGCGGGCGGCCGCCGGCCGTGGTCTCGAGCGCGCCGCCGAAGCCTTGACCGGCGGCGGCTTCGACATTGTCATCCTCGACGAGGTCTGCGTCGCGGTTCATTTCGGTCTGCTCACGGAGGGGAATGTGACCGTACTGTTCAACCTGTCCCGGAGCTCGGGAGTCGAGCTGCTGCTCACCGGGCGGTACTGCCCGGAAGCCTGGATCGAGCGCGCCGACCTGGTGACCGAGATGCGCGAAGTGAAGCATTATTTTCAAAAGGGTGTCGTCTCGCGAAAGGGGATCGATTCATGAAGCCGACAGGGATGTAATTATATTTCAATCACCGGAAATAATCGCCGTCTGCAGCCTTGTGATCTTCCTCGCCGCGCTTAACGCGGGGCTGACCGGTATCGGTTACGCCTTGATATCGCTGCCGATCCTGATAATCTTCCTGCCACCCAAGCCGGTGGTTTCGATCATATTGATCCTCTCCATCATCCTGAACCTGATCGTTCTGATCGAAGCTCGAAGGTCGGTGGATCTGAGACGAATCTGGACACTGATCGCCGCCGGTGTTGTGGGGATGCCGTTCGGGACACATCTGTTGAAGGTCGCGGATGTCAACCTGTTGAAGGTATTGATCGGAGCGGTGATAACCGGCTTTGCCCTGGCGTTGATGAAGGGTTTCAGCCGGAAAGTCAAACATGAAAAACTCGCCCTCCTGCCGGTCGGTCTCACCAGTGGGTTCTTGAACGGAGCCACGGCGATATGCGGCCCGCCGGTCATTCTTTTCTTTACCAACCAGGGCGTGGAAAAGCAGGCTTTCAGGGCTAACGTAGTAGCCTATTTCCTGATCCTGAACATGTTTACAATCCCTTATTTCATCCTTAACGGTCTTATAACTCCACCGATAATTCAGGCCTCGTTGACACTTGCGCCGGCGATGATCCTTGGCGCCGTCTCAGGAATTATATTCTCACGCAGGGTGAGAGAGGATATCTTCCGCAGGATTGTTTTGATCATCGTGGCTCTGACCGGATTGTTCTCGATCGCCGCCGGGCTCAGGCTGCTGTGAGACCGAAAGAGCAAGAAATATGATCATCAATGTCCTGGTTAATCCCGCCGCCGGTCGCGGCAGATCGCTCAGACTTCTGCCGAAGGTAAAATCCTGGCTGCCGCGGGGGATTCATGACTTCAAATTCATAATGACCGAATCGCGCCTCGATCTGATTGACAAAACCCGGGCGGCATCTGTTGGGAATGTGGACGCGATTCTTTCACTGGGGGGTGACGGCACGGCGCACGATATTTCGCAGGCGATGGCAGCCGACGGTCCGGCGCTGGGGGTTCTGCCCTGTGGCCGCGGCAACGACTTCGCCCGCAACATGGGCTACCCGACAGGGCTTCGGGCTATCTGCAAGGGCTTTGCGCGACCCTCATTCAAAGAGATAGACCTGCCGACGGTGAACAACATTCCGTTCCTCTCTATTGCCGGCGTCGGGTTTGACAGCCTGGTTTCGCGGTTGACCAGGGACGGTCGTTGCAGGATAGGCGGGACGGCATGTTATGTCTGGTATCTTTTGAAGGCGTTGTTTCTCTTCCATCCCGTCGATCTGCAGCTCGACCTCGACGGAAAGCCCGAACAGGGAGAATATATGATGGCGGCGGCGGCGAACGCGCCCTGTTACGGAGGCGGCATGCGCATGGCTCCGGAAGCACGCCCCGACGACGGCTTGCTGGATGTTGTGCTCATCGACCGAATGGCCATCCCCGGCCTGTTGCGCCGCTTCCCGAAGGTATACGCGGGGAAACACGTTCAACTTGACCAGGTTCGGGTTACACGGGCTCGGCGGATCACCTTGACATCCGGCCGGGAGCTGGAAATCTACGCCGACGGGGAGTTCATGGCGAAGCTGCCGGCGACGATCGAGGTCGGGACTAAAAGGATGAAGGTGATCGTTCCGGGGAGCGTATGACCGGCAACGTAGCCCTGTTTCCTCGAAAGCGGGGGAATCATCACCTCAAAGAGAATAGATCCGTCCGGCAATCCCCGCATTCGCGAGGACAAGGCCGTCCGGGCCACTTGATGTCTCATCATCTCCCCCCCCCCTACGTCAGTAGGGGGAGTAAGAACAGAACATTCCCCCCCTACGTCAGTAGGGGGGGACATAAGGGGGGGTGTGTCTACTTCACCAGCGCAACCTTCACCTGCGACGTGCGACCCGCCGCCGTCAGGCGCAGCAGGTAAACCCCGCTCGCCAGACCAGACCCGTCGAACAACGCCGCGTGAACGCCCGCCCGAACACGTCCGGAAACCAGCTCCGCCGCCAGACGACCCGTCAGGTCATAGGCGCTCAACTCGACATCCGCCGCCTCAGGCAGCGCATACCCCACACGCATGACAGAGTTGAACGGGTTCGGATATGCCGAAACAATCGCAAAATCTTCAGGCAGCAGCGACGACGCGTCAAGACTGATCACCGCCAGGGCGTCCGTCGAATAGACAGCTTTACCAGCCAGGAC
>JALGVR010000165.1 GCA_025774605.1 bacterium
CTGGCGGCGAGGGAGGTCGGCATGCAGCGCCGCAACTTCCAGACGATGATGCGGCGGTATGGGATAAGGGGGGATTCGTGAAGCATGATATTAACTACCTCTCCAGAACCACACTCCTCACACCTTCTTTCGTATCTCCTTTAACCTTTACAACATACACCCCCGCCGCATACCCTGAGAAATCAACCGTCATCACGCCTGACTTCAAAGGAACGAGGTGAATATCCAGTCTCCTGCCGGTGATGTCGAATATCTGCACCGACCGGGGGTTTAAACCGCTTCCAATCTCCAGGTTCAACCGGCTGTTGAACGGGTTCGGGTAGGCGTTGAAGGTAAAACCGGCCGGAAGCGGTGTTTCAGCGGCGACTCCTCGCGCTTCGGCTTCCTCCACCGCCGCCAGCGCATCCGGTATGCCCCAGCCGGTCAGCGTGTCCGGATCGTCGGCGCGACCCGATGTCTCATGCAGGATCTCCATCACGTCAGCCGGCGTCAACTGCGCCCGCGCCTGCAGCATCAGCGCGGCGATCCCCGCCACCATCGGGCAGGAGAACGACGTGCCGTTGTAGGGCAGGTAATCGGTATCGCTCAGGTTGAAGGCGCCGTAAACGGCTTGCGCCTGCGCCGCGACATCCGGCTTGATCCTGCCGTCGTAAGTGGGTCCCCGGGATGCCACTCGCCAGTAATCACCGTTCCGATCGACGCCACCGACACTGACAACCCCGCGTGCATCCGCCGGCGCGCCGATCTTGCTGTCGGGATAGTGGAGCCTGCCCGAATTGCCGGTTGAATTGACGATCACCATGCCCGCTCCGACGGCAATGTCCGCCGCGCGCGATGTCACTGCCGTCCTGCCGTCCATGTCCTCCCAATCGTACCAGAGGCGGTATGAGACCGACGACGAGAGCACGTCCACACCGAGCGAATCGTGGAACCACAAGCCCGCCACCCACCAGTCCTCCTCAACCGGCGTTTCCGACTCGCTGTTCTCGGTCTTGGTCAGCACAAACCGCGCCTCCGGCGCTGCGCCGATGAATTGTCCCGAGTCCAGCCCGGCGATCACCGACAGCGTACGTGTGCCGTGCGCGCCGCTGCCGACGTCACCGTGATCCGACACGTCGTCGTCGTCGTTCACGAAATCATACGCCGCCACGACATCCAACTCGTCGAAACAGACATGGTCCAGGTTGTCGAAACCGGTATCCTGCACGCCGATCAGCACGCCCCGGCCGCGGTAACCCCTCTCGTGCACAGCCGGCAGATTCACCATGACCGACTGCCCCCACGACCTGCCGTAAACCTCCTCCTGGTCGACGGTAAACCGGTCGCCTGAACCCGGCTTTGCGACCCGTTGAGGTCTGTCATCGCCTCGAATATCGCTCAGGCTGGGATACGCCATCACCGGAACGATTTCCTTTACGAACTGAAGCCGACCGGCCGCGGTCAGAGCCGCACCCGAACCGTCGACAGTGACCGCGTTCAAATAGCGAATCCGCCTCAATACGCGGCACCCCGCAGCTTCGATGGCTTCCACCTGAGCGCGATCGACCGGCAGATCACACACCCTGACCGGCGGCTCGCGGTCGATGACCCTGCGGCGTCGCTCAAGCGAGCGGGAGGTCAGACCGGATGCGGCTTCATCCAACGCTCGGTCGAGCTCCACCGGCGACATGCGTTCGCGTTCCAGAAACACCCAGTATCTGCCGGTGGGAACCGGTGAAGACAGGGCTTCCGCTCCATTGGCTGCAACAGTGGCAAAACAGGATGTGATGGAGAGGTTGAAGACGACGGCAATCATCCCCAACCGTCTGGCATAATCGGGCATTAGGATTTAGGTTCTGCGGTATATCAGATAATATGGCTTTCGCTGTTCCTGCCGGGCTTCATATAGGGAACATTACATTCCCGGACACACTGTCCCGGCTTTGGGAAGACGTTTAGAGCCCCACTTCCGTCGGTTTGACAATCCTGACCGACTTCATCACCACCGCCGGATCCTTGGCGTTCTTACGGGGATCGCGCTCAATCGAGCCGATCTTTTCAACCACATCGATCCCCTTGACCGTCTGGCCGAAGACCGTATACTGGTTGTCCAGGTTCCGGGTTCGTTCGCGGCTCAGGCAGATGAAAAACTGGCTGCCGGCGGAGTTGGGATCGCGGCTGCGCGCCATGGAGAGAATCCCCTTGTCATGCTTGATCTGGTTGAATTCGGCTTTAACGGTCCAGCCCGGACCGCCCATACCGTCGTTATAGGGATCGTCATCCTTCGAATTGGGGTCGCCGCCCTGGATTACAAACCCGGGGATGACGCGGTGGAAGGTCGTTCCGTCGTAGAACCCGGCGCGCGCCAGCTTCTTGAAGTTGGCGACGTGCATCGGCGCAACGTCGGTGAAGAACTTCAGGACAATATCCCCGTATTCGGTCGAGATAACCGCCAACTCATCAGGATCGCCGACATCGTCCAGGGTCGGCGGGGTCAGCTTTGCAGAAGGTTTACCGCTCTTTTCAACTGATGTGGTTTCACTTGCCGCGGCTTTCTCTTCCCGGGATGTTTCCATTTTCTTAACCTTTGTTTTCTGGTTGGTTCCTTCTTTGGATTCCTTGCACGCCACAGCCCCCAACAACCCAAAGCACAAAACGAATAATAATAAACGGTTCACGTGGACTCCCATTTTTTGTTTTACATCTGTCAGGATTTGGTATATTATACAAAGTATT
The DNA here is from genome assembly GCA_025774605.1 of bacterium. Classification (GTDB taxonomy): domain Bacteria; phylum Electryoneota; class AABM5-125-24; order Hatepunaeales; family Hatepunaeaceae; genus JALGVR01. Next base: position 2,716 of record JALGVR010000165.1, read on the forward strand.
TAGCCATTTGTAAACAACCGGAGGCGGATATCGTTATGAAAATCTACACCAGAACCGGCGATGACGGGCGGACCAGCCTCTATCGGGGAGGCAGAATCGACAAGGATTCACTGCGTGTTTCCGCTTACGGCGCGGTTGACGAGCTTAACTGTCACATCGGCTGGGTCAGGGCTCACGGACTGCCCGACGAGCCCGACAGTCTGCTGCACCGGGTTCAGAACGACCTGTTTCGGATCGGCGCAGACCTGGCTGCACCGGACGAAGCCGTCAGGGATGAAGCGAGGATCACCCGACTGGCGGACAATGCCGGGCAATACTTGGAGGAGAGTATTGACCGGATGGAGGCGGAGTTGACGCCGTTGAAGGAGTTGATCATCCCGGGCGGCAGTCCACCGGCGGTGGCGTTGCACGTGACCCGTTCGGTATGCCGGCGCGCCGAGAGGGAGGTTGTCGCTCTTTCGCACGGCGAATCCGTCAACCCGGAGATATTGAAATACCTGAACCGGCTGTCGGACATGCTGTTCGTCATGGCGCGCCATATGAACAAGAGTATGGGGT
>JALGVR010000079.1 GCA_025774605.1 bacterium
TGTTAAATTTAACCGCCACCTGCGGAGAGGCGGCAGCGGCTGATAAATAATTGAAATGACGCGGCGGACAGATCCCGCCCCGGCGAAAGCCGGGGAATGTCCACCCTCCCAATATAGAAACACACATGCCTTACCACCTTCTCCTCATCGGCATCATATCCATTCTCGGCCAGGTCATCCTGCTCCGTGAACTGTCCGTGGCGTTTTACGGCATCGAACTGATCTATATCCTCGCCATCGGCTTCTGGCTCATGCTGACCGGCTTCGGCGCGCTGACGGGAAGGAGATCGTTCCAGCCGAAATCCCCGCAGGTCGTCCTGCTCTTTCTGCTTCTGGGAATAATCCTGCCGCTCGACGTTGCGTTCGTGCGCGGGGTGCGGGTTCTTCTCGGCGGCGTTCCCGGCGCTTATCTTCCGTTTACAACACAACTTGGCGCGATACTATTCGCCCTGCTGCCGGTCTGCCTGATCCTGGGACTGCTCTTTCAATGGGCGGCGAAACTCTACATCGACAGGTCGGGCGGAAGCCTGGCGCGCGCATACGCCATCGAAAGTATCGGGGGCATCATCGGTGGACTGGCGGCAACATGGCTCCTGCAGCTCGGCGCTCAGAACCTGCCGCTGGCAATTGTCTGCGGAATCCTCTCAGCCAGCGCGGGTCTCGTTTACGCCCGGCGAAGCTTCAATACAACAATCAGGCTGGCGTCGGTGATACTGATTTTCATTCTGGCAATCGTCTCCACGAAAGCCCACAGCCTCGACATCCGGACGGCGCGCTGGAACCACCCCGATTTGATCGACACGCGCGACACTCCATACGGCAGGATTACCGTGAGGTCGCTGTTGAGCCAGGTTTCGGTCTTCGAAAACGACGCCCTGTGCTTCGAGACCGAGGGCACGAGCGCCGAAGAGTTCGTGCATCTGGCAGCCCTGCAACATCCCGACCCCGAAAGCGTGCTGATCCTCGGCGGTGGTGCGGAAGGCTTGATCAATGAACTGCAGAAATACGCGCCGCGACGAATCGATTATGTCGAGTTGAACGGCGCAATGCTTGACATGGTTCTTCAGCACCTACCGAGCGTCACCGTTCAATCGATGTCGGCGGACAACGTTCGCACAATCATCGAGGATCCCAGACGTTTCCTGGAGAGCGCAGGGCCCTATGACCTGATACTGGTGGCGATGCCGGAGCCGATGTCCGGTCAGACCAACCGTTTTTACACGCGCGAATTCTTCGAGCGCTGTGCAAAAAAGCTGAACGCCGGCGGCGTGCTGGCTTTCAGGCTGAAGTCCGCTGAAAACCTGTGGACGCCTCAGCTCAGGCAACGCACAGCCGGAATATACCAGGCGCTGAAAACAGCCTTCGCCCATATCACGGTTCTGCCGGGCGTGACAAATATCTTCGCGGCGTCCAACTCCCCGCTCCCCTCGGGACCTGACCCGCTGATCAGCCGGCTCCGGCACCGAGCCATCTCCGCCAGGCTGATCATCCCGGAATACATCCACTACCTGTATACGAACGACAGGTTCGCCAGGATTCACAACATCCTGGAAAACGAGAAGGTCATCACAAACAGCGACAATCACCCGATCTGCTACCAGTACGCCCTGATGATCTGGCTGTCGAAATTCTATCCTGTGATCGCTTTCGTGGTACTGAAACCCGTGACAGGAAACGGTCTGGGATTCCTTTTGATATCTGGTTTGACCGGCTTGATAATCGCCGCAGTTTTCATTGTCGTCCGAGGCAGCGACTCCCTGCGCAGAGCGCTCATCGTCGCCATGGCGGGTTTTATCGGGATGGTGATGGAAACGGTGCTGATACTGCATTACCAGACCAAGAGCGGCGTCCTTTACCGGGATATTGGTCTGCTGCTGACCGCGTTCATGGTGGGGTTGGCGCTGGGAGCGTGGACGGTTGAAAGGTGGATGTCGCGCTTCTCCGGATCGGGCGATCGTGGGAGAGCCGCCGATTATCACGTTAAAAGTCATGGCAAAGGGACGGTTCACCGGAGAATGGGCGCCTGGCTGCTGATCGGCTTCAGCGTCCTGATCCTCGTGGTCGTGATCGACATCAAAACCGGCATCCGGACGGGTATTATCTCCATCGCGTCCATGCTCGCGGTCACAGGTTTTTTCGTCGCCGGAATATTCGCCCATACCAGTCTTCACGGGATAGCCGACCAGCGCCGGGTCGTCTCAGCGCTGTACTCCGCCGACCTCATCGGCGGCTGCATCGGCAGCCTGGTCGGCGCCCTGTTCATGATCCCGATATTTGGATTATCAATAACATCCGGACTGATGATCGTGTTGACGCTGTTGTGCATGATAATTATTACGGGTGGAAGATGAAACCCGCAGGGGATGACATATCCACCGGAACAAACCATAAACCTGACCTGACTGGTAAATGAACCTGTTACTCGTAGTCGCACTTCTCGTGACTTGTGCATACCTGGGCGCAACATACCTGTTCAGCCGGCGGGCGCGGTTTGGTTTTTATTCAGCCGGTGTTGAATTCCTGTTGCTGGGCGCGATTCTCGGCTCCGGCGCCCTGTTTCAACTGCCGGAGGATCTCTTTAAAAACCTGTACCCGTTCGTCCATATCGAACTCGGCTGGATCGGGCTGCTTTTCGGGATTCAATTCGACCGGCGCATAATCCGCCGCCTCGCAATCCTGGACTGGGGGTTTATGTGGCTGAGATCAATCCTCACGATCATTGCGGTTGCCGTGGTGGGCTGGTTATGTTTTTCAATTTGCCTGAAAGGGTCAGAGGAGAACTTCGTTCCGACCGTCCTGATCCTTGCCGCCATGGCTTCCCTGTCCAGTTCCTGGACGGTCAGCATAATATACAACATTATGAAGGTCAGATCGCCGCTGGTCAGGCGACTGTTCTTCGTATCCGTGCTCGATGACATGCCCGGGCTGATCCTCTTCTCCGCGCTCTTCTTCATCTACGCCGGCGGCGGCACCATCGACATGATATTGAGGTTCTTGGGCGGAACATTCACGGGATACGTCCTGGGAAACCTGATTATCGGTCTGCTGCGCGGCAGACGTGAGAGCGGTCAGACGCTGGTTGTGCTGATCGGATCCGTTTTACTCGCGGCAGGCGTCGCCTACTCGCTGGGTATTCCGGTCATCTATGTTACACTGCTCAGTGGAATCGTCGTCATCAACGCCAAACCCCGTCTGCGGGATATATACCCGATCATCGCCGGCGCCGAACACCCGCTGTACCTGCTGTTCCTGATCCTCGCCGGCGCGCTCTGGGATCCCTCCAACATGCTTGCCCTGGCCCTGACGCTGGTGTTGATCGTCGCCCGTTTCGCCTCAAAATGGCTGGCTTTCGAGCTCAGCAGACCTCTTGTCGGTATCCCGGGCTGGGGTGGAAAATCAGCCCTGGCGCTGATCTCTCCCGGGGGTCTCACGGTTGCGATGGTGGTCAACTTCGCCCTTTTCGCCGACCGGTTTCCCCATACTCAACTTGTCCTTGACGTAACCGTATGGGCGCTGGTGCTGCTTAACCCATTGGGCGTCACCATAGCCAAGCGCGTGCTCGCCGCGCCGGCGGAACAACCATGAAGCAGCTCGGATTAACCGCACTGCTGGTCTCGGTCTGGTTGATGGCACGTCTGCCGGTGATGAGAACGGAGAACGTCGAAGCCGTCCAGGATTCAACCGCACTGGCTGCACTCGGTTTCGTTATCCTCGGTGGTTACATAGTCGGCAAGTGGCTGGCCAGGGTTTCGCTGCCGCAGGTTACCGGATACATGTTGACGGGTTTGCTGGTCGGACCGTACCTGGTGGGAATACTCGACCGGCAACTGATCAGTCACATCAAGCTTATCGAGGAGATCGCACTGGTGTTGATCGCCCTGACCGCCGGCGGTGAATTGAGGCTGAACGAACTGCGACCGCGCCTCAAGGCGATAGGATCGGTGCTGGTTATGCAAACCGCGGCGGTTGTGCTGTTCTCAGTTGTCGCATTAGTGTTTATCGGCGGCTGGTTCCTTTCGACCGCAGACCTGGGTCTCCAGCAGATTATCGTTATCGCGCTGGTTCTCGGGGTGATGACATCGGCGAACTCGCCGTCGGTAGCGGTGGCGGTCATCAGTGAAATGAAAGCCCGGGGGCGCCTGACCGACCTGGTCATGTCCGTCACCGTCGTCAAGGACGTGGTGGTGATCGTTCTGTTCACAGTCAGCATGATCCTGGCACACCGTTACGCGGGTGGTACGGCGACCGGTTCCGAACACGACAACCTGCCGCTGGCGCTGCTGGTTTCAGGCTCGATTCTGACCGGGATCATCTGCGGCGGGATAATGGTGCTCTACTTGAAGTACATCGGGAGGCAGATAGAGATCGCCATTCTGATCATGAGTGTGGCGCTGATTCAACTGGCGCACATCACTTCACTGGAACTGCTCTTGACAGCGATAGTCATCGGTTTCATCGTCGAAAATTTCTCCAGCCAGGGACCGGTGCTGGTGAGGGGACTGATGCGCATCTCAGCGCCGATCTACATCGTATTCTTCGCCCTTGCCGGCGCGGCGGTGAATCTCCCGATGCTGGTTGAGATCGGTCTGGCGGCTCTGTTATGGACAGGATTGCGGGCGATCGGAATCTGGGTTGGAACGTATGCCGGGCTTCGCCTGTCCCGCGAGAAACCTGGAGTGATAAGATTTGCCTGGCTCGGTTATCTGCCGCAGGCGGGTGTGGCGCTGGGCTTGGCCAGCCTGGTCGCGGCATCGTTCCCGGACTGGGGAGACCAGGTTCGCACACTGGTGCTCGCGGTGGTGGCGATCAATCAGATCGCCGGCCCCATCGGGTTCAGGTACGCGCTGGTGAAGGCGGGCGAGGCGAATAAAAGATGAAGGAGCGGGCGGGCAAATCGGATTTTCAAATGGGATCAGATAATCCTGTATTGCTTGAGGTGGGTGTATGAATCAGCGATGGTAACCTGAATGATCGCGTAGAGAGGAACCGCGACGAACATGCCGATTGCGCCGGCGAGCCTGCCGCCGATCAGCACCGCCAGCAATACCACGACAGGATGTACATGAACCGAGCGCGAGATGAGCAGCGGTTTCGCCGCAACGTTGTCGATTACCTGCACGCTGATAAGTATGACAAGCATCCATAACAGGCCAAGCAGCGGAGGATCATAGGTGATCAGAACCACCAGACCAATGGGGAAATAGGCGATGAACGGCCCGAAATAGGGAATACTGTTTAACAGGCCATTCAACAAGCCCAATACAACCGCGAACTTAACCCCCAGAACCTCAAGCGCCAGCCAGGTTAAAACGCCGATAATCAGCGATTCAAGCAGTACACTCCGAACGTAGTTGCCGAACTGACGATCGATCCGGTACGCCAGCGACAGGATCATCTCAAAGTACCGGTTGGGTACCTTTTCAATGAGTTTTTTCGTGATCTTCGAGCCGTCGCGCAGGAAGAAGAAGGTCATAAACGGAACGATTGTCGCAAGTATGATGATGTTGACCGCGCCGGCGACGACCTTGTGGGACTGTTGAACCAGCGCCGCCCCCACCGTGCTGACCTGATCGACCCATCCTGACGCCTGATCGGGTGTGATCTCCAGCCGGCTGGCAATCCCGGGCATCCGCTCCTCCATCCAGGCGATGAAATCCGCGTACAGCTCAACGAAATCCACATTCTTGAGCTGATCGATCAGGGCAACCACCTGGTCGATCAGCATCGGTATGATGAAATAGATCCCCACACCAATAACAGCAGTGCCGAGGACGAATATACTCACGATCGAGACAACGCGATGCACCCCGTAATGCTCAAGATAGACGACACCAGGCTTGAAAACATATGTCAGCACAATTGAGATGATGAGCACGATCAGCAGATCGCTTATCATTGGAAAGATGATAATGAAAATCACCACCCCGATCAGGGTAAGGGTCAGGAGGAAAATACGTCGATACAATGGGCTGACGACCGGGGATGAAGCGCTCATCGCTTCGCTCCCAGCATCTGTTTTTCCCGCCATTCGACAAGTTTCTGATTCGCCTCGCGCAACCTGTGAGTCAGGATTCGCGCGAGTCGCTCTATGATCACCAGACCCAGCCGCGGCCGGCGGTGCATCAGATCCTTCAACTGCGGGCGAAATATCCCGATCAGGCGGGTTGTCCCTTTCGCCACCGCCGAAGCGCTGCGGTCGATCTCCTCAATCAGGCACATTTCACCGAAGAAGTCACCCCGCCCCAGGCGCGCAATCTCCACATCGACATCCATCTCGCGCGCCAGTATCGCCACGTTTCCATCAATGATTATGTACATTCCCAGCCCGGGTGTTCCGTACTTGAATATCACCTCATCGTTCAGGAAGGTTCTGAAGTGAAAGAGACTCGTCAAATCCCGCCAGTCGCGCCTGGAAAGGTTCTCGAAGAGAGGAATCGAGGAAAGGGCTCTGCGCATGTCCGCATCCCGCTTCTCCATCCCGAGCTTGATGGGCATCCATTCCACCTGGACTGAATCCGCAAAGCGGGAGGCTTTTTCCATCTGGTTGAGCATTTATCCGTTCCCGACAGTATTCATTTTATGATTAAGGGATTCATGATAATCGATTCCCGATTAAAGAGGATCCGGGGTTCAAGCATAAATATATCTATTTTTCGGTCAACGTCCAAACGCCGTTCCAGTCATCGCCAGGAGGTTGAGAGATATAAAGTTCACAGCGCTTGACGTAAACCTGCGTCGGACCGTCTTCCGGACAGACCCGCAGAGACTGCCGGAACAACTGCAGCGCTTCGTTGAACTCCCGTCTCCTGTAATGTTCCAAACCCTGGTTGAACAGCTCCAACACCCTGTACATGACCGGCGAGACGCCGTCGCTCTTCTCCGCCAGCAGTTCGAAAACCTCCACCGGCTCGGACTTTCCCTTGACCAGGAGATAATCCAGCGGCCTGGTGATAAACTGCCTGTTCACGTCCTTCCACGTTTCATGCCCGATCATGATGGTGCTGTTGTAGGTCTTGTTCGCTCCCTCCAGGCGGCTGGAGATGTTAACCGCATCACCCATCACCGTGTAATCGAAGAGCTGTTTGGATCCCAGGTTGCCGGTGATCATCTCACCGGTGTTGATGCCGACCCTGCTGTATAGTTCAATGCGTCCTTCAGAACGCCATCTCTGGCGCATCTCAGCCAGTTTTGCCTGCATCTGCAACGCGGCGCGACAACAGCAGGCGGCGTGATCCTCATACCAGATCGGCGCGCCGAACTCAGCCATGATCAGGTCGCCCTCATACTTGTCAATAATGCCGTCATTGTCCGAAATAACCTGGCTCATCTCCGTCAAGTACTCATTAAGCAACGCGATCAACTCCTCCGGCTGCAGTTTCTCCGAGATCGTCGTAAACCCGGCAACATCGGTAAAAAGCACGCTCATGCGCCTCCGCTCGCCACCCAGTTTTACGAGATCAGGATTGGCGATCAGCGCATCAGTGACCTTTTTCTGGACATACTGCGAAAACATGCCGCGGATCATCGCCTTCTCGCGCTGCGTTTCGATGAATCGATACACCAGGTTGACAGGATAACCGATCATTACAGCCATCATCAACTGCACCTGCTGAAGCCACAACCCTTTTGATACAAACAACCAGATCCCGACCGATGCGATCAATCCCAGCAGCGCAACCGCGCCGATGAACGCCAGCCACTGACGCTTCCGGCGCACGATCGTAAATATAATCGCACTGAGCAGAATCACGCCGGCGACGATCCAGTTGAAACCCACCGTGCGGATGTAGGAGGCGTCGAAAAACATCTGAAGCGCATTGGCATGAACCTCCACCCCCGGGGTCTTGCGGGGATCGGAGTCGCTGAAGAAGGGGGTGAACTTGTTGTCCTGAAGGTATTCATCCGATGCGCCGATCAGCACGATTTTGTCCTTGAACGGGCTCTCGGAGAATATATCAGCCATTCCCGAAGCGGCGAGCAGTTCACGCTCCTCCTCGGTTGTACCCGCCAGATAATCGTCGAAATCATACTTTCCGGAGATCACATCGATGAAGGAGTATGTCGGGAACGTACCGGCGGGGCCGTAGTAATTGATCAGGCAGGTCTGCTTCTCGAAGCGCGGTACCCTGAGATCGCCAAGCACAAATTCTCCACGGCTCTCAAATACCGGTGTTTCACCCTCAAATCCCCGCAAGACCGAATAAATTTTCACACCGAGTGACAGATATACCGTACTTCCGACCTGCAGGAACAGTGGATAGCGGCGCGTTACGTTGTCGGCGTCATTCATCTCGTTGACCAGACCCCACGGTGTTCCTTCCGGCGAGACCTGTCTGACCGGCGGCTTCGGTTCGGCGATCCTGTTCCTGAATCCCCGGCGGTAGACGTTCTCTATCTTGCCTGACAGGACAACGTTGCCTGACTCTCCGATGGCGGCGTGAAAGACGGAATCGGACCGGGGATCGCTGGCGCTGGAAAAGTCGATGTCGAAGGCGATTATCCGGGCGCCAAGACTGTTCAGCTCCCGGACGACCTCGGCATAATATCTCCGGTCGAAGGGAAACGGCAGTTCATCGGACGTATGCTGGTCGATGGCAACGATGGCGATGTCGGTCTTACCCTCGACCGACCGCTCGCCCCGCATCTGGAAAACCCAGTCGTAAAGCTTGAGATCCAACTCGTTGAATAAACTTGCTTTACCTAAGAATATTGCCGCCAAAGCCACGCTGAAGATCAGAATGCCGCCCTTGATCCACAGCCCGGGGAATCTGAAGCTCGAAATTGAGAATAGACCCATCAACGCTAAACCGGGAATAAAACAATCGGGGAGAGCAACCCCTGAAGTCCACTCTCCCCACTTTTACATTCGAAATTCGCGGCGCCGCTCATTGAAACGGCCGGGCAGAATCTTGGAGCCAAAGCCGCAAGGACTGAAGTCTTAAAAATTATAGCTGTATTTAATCCTGGTCGCGAAATCCTCCTGCCTGATAAAATCCGCCGCGTCACTGTTGTTGACCGTATGTTCATCCCAATACACGGTGCTGCCGTCGTCGGTGTGAATGACCTTGTATGCGTTCAGGCTGAACTGATGCCGCCTGGTCAGATGGAATTCCGTACCGACCGAGAACTGCATCCGGCTGTAATCGATAACGACCGATCTGGCGATATCGGCCGGATCGTAAATCGTCGTATCAGGGAAGGGACTCATGAAATCATTGCCGCCCTCAGCCAGCGTTATACTGAATCCACCGCTGATCCACAGTCTTTCCGGCAGATACATGTAGCGCGAGCTCAGGCTGACCACCTTGTAATCGGTCGTAAAATTGCCGCCCATCGACTCCTGGCTGGTCAGCCGCAGCGCGGCGCGGTTCTCGAGCTTCCTGCCCTTGCGCATGCCGATGCTGAGGCTGTAACCGGTCAGATCGGTGTCAGTGTTGCCGCTCTCACTGACCTGATCCTCAGTCGCTGATCTGGTGATCGACAGCCTGGCGCTGTTTTGCATACCGGCGAAGGCGAACGAATGATCGACGCCGAAGTTGAAGCTGGCGGAGCCGTTTTTGATGCGGCTATCAATTGTATCCATCGAGTCGCCTGTTGTCGGGTTGTAAATCGTTTCGATCGTTCCGTCGTTTTTACGGTTGTGCAGCCGGTAACCGAAACTGACGTTGGGATACATCGGGGGCGAATAGTAGGCGATACTGCTCCGCACAATCGAGCGGTCGGTGGTGGTCTCAGACCTGCCGTTGACGTTATCCTGGTACGCCTCGTAACCGAGGGTCATGTATACGCGGTTCTTGAAGAGCCTGAAGCGATCCTGGATGTTGAAGCCTTTCACGTCCGACTGGATGGTCGGACTTCCCAGTGATGTGAAGCTGCGACCGACGCTCTTGTAACCGAGCCGCAGTTCGTTCTTGAAGTAGTTCAGCGTCAGGCTGGTGCGATGGGCGAGGGCTGATTCGACCAGTTCGCCGAAGATGTTCTTTGCCAGCTCGGTGGCGCTGATCCCCTCCTCCAGTATCGACGAATCGGTCGGAAGGGGTTCGAAGAACTGGTTGACCACGATGAGACCGTCGATATCCTCGGCGTCCGTCATCGCACCGCTCGATATATCACGGTTGTAAAGGCTGACGGCCGTCTCGGTCTTGAATACGATCCGCCGGTGGTCGAAGGTCATGCCCAGGTCGGCGCCAAGTACGAGGTTGTCCTTCGGACCCATTCCCCACTCCACCGAACCGACGTCATCCTTTGCCTTCAGTATGTTCAACCCCAGCGTGACGCCCCTGGCAAGACGGAATCCCGGTCTTATCGCCAGCATCCTGCGCCGGTAGGTTCCCGGAACCGTGACCTTTTTCTCCACCCTGATCGAATCCTGTGCGGGATCGACCTCGGACGCCAGTGTGTCACTGGTGGCTGGATCGACGACATAGATCGTCGTATCGCCGCCCGCGCCCTCAATACTACGGCGCAGGAAACCCCAGACCACGTCCATGTCGAATCCCGGCGTCCGCAGGGCAATGTGGGCGCCTCTCGTCCGTGTACCCCACAACGTGAACTCCGACAACCGGGGCTGTGTATCTCCGGCGCGCACGGTTAAAGCGCCATAACGCGCGGAGGCGAGAAAACGGTGCTGCGACTGCAGGTAGCCTCTCTCGAGACTGGTCAGGTACATCTTTGCCGCCCAGTCCACCCGTTTGCAGGCGCCGTTCGCCCTGGCATCGAGATAGGTGATATTGCGGATCCTGGCGCTGATATTCTCGTGGCTGTAACCGGTGTTCACATTGCCCTTGACCCTGCCGGGCGCGGCTTGAACCGCTTCGGGGCGGGAGATCAGAAATCCCCAGCCGACGAGTTTCTCCCTGACGTCACCCTCGACAAGGTAGAGTGAGGCATGGTGCTCTCCCGGCTTCAGTCCTTCGGCGACAAGAGCGACCATGTCCTCGCTGATCTGAGCCTGCCGGGTGAGATCGTAGCCGTCAAGCACAATCCTGAGGGCATTCGGATCCATCGGCCTGATATGCTGCATCAGGGTAAGGGCGATCAGCACACTCCCTTCCTCGAACCTCGAGCCCGGCTCTGGACTGAGCACCACCACCGCCTTCTCCGCCCGGCTCTCACCGGCTCCGATCGGACGAATCGCCACCTGCAGAGGAGCGGTCGGATCCGGCGCACCCTCTGGATAGGTGAGGACCAGGTCGCCCGGAAGGTAGACTTCGATGTAGTACTCAAGATAATCCTGTTCGACATCTTCAGGCGGGATGGTTCCCGACAGTTCAAACTGATCCACCACCATCTCCACGTAACCGAAGGCTTCCTGATCAGGTTTACGATAGTAGATCCGCCCCTCGGTGGCGGGGGCTTCACTCCCCTCGACCGTGACGTTGATCTCGATTGGCTGATCAGGAACCGCAATGGTCACCGGGCTGTGCAGCAACCGCTCGTTCTGCGCGGAAGCCACACCGGATGCAATCAGGAGCGTCAGCAGGGCTGTCAGGGCGATCATGCTGACCCGGTCGAGATGATGATGATAACGAATAACTGGTTGGTTTGTGAGCAAGCTTCCTCCGTATGGTTTGTAACGGATAGTCTGCATTTCTAAAAGGTGAGTTTGATGTTTACAAGCCGCATTTCCACCGTAGATCGCAATCTATGAAAGTGCGGTCTTTACGAACAGATACTTCGCTCTCCCCGCTGCCGAGCAGGTGGTTAAAGTGCAGAAAAAATGATTACGTTCAAACCCGTCATCCCGTGAACGCAAGAATCACGGATGGCGGACAGGAATGTCCGCCCTCCAGGCTACCGCCATCCCCGCGCAGGCGGGAAGCCGGTCTCGGTACGGGTGACTTGTCACCCGCGTTTCAAATTGTCGGGTCCTGCAGGATAAACCGGTCCAGCAAGCTGTCCGGGGCACGCGTTCATTGCAGTCGCCTTTAAAACAGTTAATCAGCCCCTTCGAGGTACTGAAGAATAATGGTGCGCTGCCTGCCGTCCGGGTCCTTGAGGTAGATTTCCATGGTGCGGGGCGTTTCGCCCTCGTCCTCCGGTTCCTGGAGATCTTCACCCGGCGCGCCCTCGCCGACTTCGTTGCCGCCCTGGGGATCGGACGTGCCCTGTTGACCGGGCGCCACCTCGACGACAGTTCCCGAGACGCGGTTCAGCAGTTCGATCAAGCCCTCCAGAGTATATACCGTTGTCGTCCCGTCCTCCTTGACCACGACCCAGAATGCCGTACCTTTGACGGAAGCCACCGATGTCGGCGTGGCGACCTCGAGTGTGCCGCGTTGTTTTTCAATCCTGGCAAAGACCTCGCCGATCTCCATGGTGATGCGCTTGGTGATATTGGACGAGGCATCGCGCTTGCCGTTGATGACCACTTCCGTATTGGGACGCAGCTTGATCCGGCTCTTGTCATCGGCGAAAATCAACGACACGAAGCCGTCATCGCCGGTCCGGATCCAATCACCGTCATCCAGCGGCGTGCCGAATTTAAGCGGCATGGTTTTGTCTGTTCCGGTCTTACGAAGCTTGACGTCACCGGCCACTTTCAAGGTCAGCGCGATCGCCTTGGAACTGCTCGCCAGCAAATTGCCGGTCGAAAGCAGGGCGATTGATATGATCAACGCAACTACTATTATCCTTTTAATCATTATATCCTCGTTAAGGATCTTGGCGCACCTGTCGGGATCGACGCTCCAACCCTCGAAGCTGCCAAACTGGTCGAGCAGCATCTGAAAGAGCTCCGCGGGAAGGTAATCCTTAAGAAGCGAGAAAATCGGCGATTCAGATGACGGCGGCGGGGATTCTTCACCGGATTGACCCGGCATTGCTCCCTGACCAGCAGCGTTGCCGCCGCCCTCGCCCTGTGGAGTCTCGTAGGCAAAGCGATATACGGGGCTGGTGATTTCATCATAATCGCCCGGGAACATGGTCGGCGCCCGGGCGGTAATCCGCCAGAAATAGGTGCTGTCGGGATCGAGCGCCCGTTCCTCCCCCACTCCGGTATAGGTGTGACTCGAGATGTCACCGCCCTCCTGCCATGGCTGAATGTCCAGGCTGACCGAAGCGTACGTGTTTGAAGGGTTGGCGAACTCCATCACGTCCGAAGGGTCGTCATCCGGGCTGCCGGCAACGACGTCCAGCAGGAATGAAACCCCGTCCCGGCGGGGAAACGACCAGAGAAAGATCGGATAATCGGTAAGTACCGCCCGATCCATCGGTTCGATGAGATCCACCTGGCTCGGGTTGTAGACCTGGATGCCCTCAGTTGCCAAACCGTGGTTGTCGCCCAGCGCCTCATCCCAGTCAGTATGTGTGCTGAGCAGCAGGGTAAGTATGTAATAACCCTGCCTGAGGTTACCACCGTCGATGTAAGGCATCAAATTAGCGGCGTTGATCTCACCAGCTCCTCCGAGATGAAGATCCTGAATGAAGCTGAGCTCCTGGTTATTGTGAGCCCCTCTGAGATCGTAGAAGTTGTATGGATCGCTGGAAACCGTGAACAGAACGTTCTCGGGGGTTTCAAGCCTCACCAGCAGGACAAGCATCTCGCCATCTGTGTCAGACTCCCCAGGCGTCAACTCCATCTCGAAGAACGGATCGATATCCTGGAAGTGTATATCGGATGCATTTGAGAAGTCGCCTGGCAACATTCGTCCGACGGGGAAGATCATTGGATTGTCAGACAGAAACCGCAGTTGTATATCGTATGCCTGCAAGGGCACGGAGCTGAGAAGGATCAGCAGCACAATTGCGGGTGTGAGGATAAAGATTTTGGGTTTCATGGGAACCTCATTTATAAGATCCTGAATTTTTTCTTCACCGAAAACGCTCCAAAGCAGTCAAACGATCCAATCGGCGTAAAGTTAATTAACAAACAACGCGAGGTCAAGTCTAAATTCGGATTTATTTCCACGGACACGTCGCGCCCGCCAACCCGTGTTGATATTTGTGGTTTAGAATCATAATTTACATGACACACTGCACGATCCAAACATGATCATCGGCCTGGTTTCCGTTGAAAAGTCCGCCAAGTATCAATCCTGCGCAAGCAGGTATCCGGAAATAGTTGTAAACAGTGGATTCCCGCCTTCGCAGGAATGACAGGCCAAGATATATTCGTGGATTCCTGCCTTCGCAGGAATGACAGGCCAAGATATATTCGTGGATTCCTGCCTTCGCAGGAATGACAGGCCAAGATATATTCATGGATTCCCGCCTTCGCAGGAATGACAGGCCAAGATATAT
>JALGVR010000080.1 GCA_025774605.1 bacterium
ACTGCCTCAACTCCTCAACTTCGTCCGGTCGAAATCTCCTGCTGCCCCGCTCCCAGCGCTGCTCGGAGAAACGCGCGATACGCTGCGATATTTCGTAGAGCCTGATGCCGCGCAGGGCGCTGATGAACAGCGCATCCGGGTATTGGCGCCGCAATCCCTCCAGCAGCACCGGATCGTCCACCAGATCGACCTTGTTGAAGAGCAGAACCTGCGGTGTGCGATCGAGCTCCAGCTCCCTGAGCACATCCTCCGTCTGGGCAAGCTGCTCCTCCCAGTGCGGGTGAGCCAGGTCGACGATGTTGAGGAAGAGATTCGCCTGCCGCGACTCCTCGAGTGTGCTGCGGAATGAGGCTAACAGGCCAACCGGCAGTTTGCGGATAAACCCGACCGTGTCGATCAGCAGCACCTTTCCGCCGCTCTCAAGACGAAACGAGCGCACGGTCGGGTCGAGTGTCGCAAACAACCGGTTCTCAACGAAGACATCGGCTCGGGTCAGGGCGTTTAACAGTGTGGATTTTCCGGCGTTCGTGTAACCGATCAGCGCGACCTTGAACTGCCCATGCCGCCTCTGGCGACGGGTGGTGCGCGCCCTTTCGATCCGTCCGAGGTCCTTGCGCAGTTGAGCGATCCGCTTGCCGATGAGGCGACGGTCGGTTTCGAGCTGCGTCTCGCCGGGCCCCCGGGTGCCGATGCCGCCGTATTGACGTGAAAGATGCCGCCAGCGCCGGGTCAGCCTCTGTCTCAGGTACAGCAACTGGGCGAGCTCGACCTGGATGCGCGCCTCCCTGGTTCTGGCGCGCCTGGCGAAGATATCGAGTATCAATCCCGAACGGTCGATCACCTTGCAGGACAGCTTCTGTTCGAGGTTTCGCACCTGCGCCGTCGCCAGGTCGTCGTCAAAGATAACCAGGCTCACGTCATTCACCGATACGAGCCCCGAAATCTGTTCGACCTTGCCTCTGCCGATAAAAGTGGATGGGTCGGGACAGGGTCTGTCCTGCGTCACGCGTGCGGTAACCAGAGCTCCGGCGGTGTCGGCAAGCTGCTCCAGTTCGTCGAGGTTGTCGTTGACCTCCCATGCCGGCACGCCCTTGCGCTGCACGCCGACGATTATCGCCTTCTCGGGTCTCTCTTCAGTCACGTGATGTCCCGGATATGCTCAACATATACATCAGGCGCTGGCCCTGCGCTGCAGGATCTCATCACCGGCCGGAACAACCTGCAGTTACGCCTCTTCTTCACGTTTCCAAGCCCTGCCGATCAACGATTCGCTCACCAACAGCAACAGAAAAATCGCCGCCAGCGGTCGCCATAATTCCTTTCCGTAACGCCCTTCATATATCTTTTGCCTCAAGTCATCGTTCGCCCGGACCAGGCGGGCGGCGCCCAGACGGTCGGTGAGCTCGCCCATGTCGGGACGCCCAAGCTCGGATTGATCGGTGGGAACGTTCGCCGCGTAACGGGCAACGGTTTTCCCCCGAACCTTCAATTCATAAATGCCGGGAAGCATAACCGTCGGCAATTCATATTCCACGCCTCCAACCACCGGTCTTGGGGGCAGATCGACAATACCACCGTCCGGCATCTCAAGCCGGGCGGTCTCGGCTCTCGGGATGGACAGCATCATCCGCGCGCGGCGACCGGTCTTCCAGTCGTGCAGACCATCGCCGGAATTAGAGGCCGCGTAGGCGACCGCGCGAAACAGCAGCGGCGCCACAATTCCCGTGTAGGCAAAATCACCCGCGTTGCGTCCCAGCGGCACGGAAAACATCAATACGCGACCGCTTCCGACCCGCCGCTCGATCAGGAACGGCCTGCCGTTCGCCAGCGGGATTATCACCTGGTCGCCCTTGCCGACGGCAAGATCAACGGCGAAGTTGAACGACGGCGAACGCGGCGAGCCCTTATCCTCGAAGACCGTGCTGAACAGCGGATGCTCGAGATCGAACCTGCCCCAGCCGAAGCTGCCGTTGCGGATCGTCCCCCGCGCGCCCGAAAATCCGAGCCTGTGCCAGAGCCCGCGGCTCAGTTCAGCCAGGTCGCTGTCCGTTCCCTGGAAGATGACCAGACCGCCGCCGTTTTCGACGAACTCCCCCACCCTCTCGGAAGCGCCGGGTGAAACCGAAGGCAGCCCCGCCAGTATCAATACGTCATATCCCGCCAGCGAGCTCGTCTCCCATCCGACGGGATCACCCGGAATCAGTCTGATGAAGCCGGTTTTATCCCCTGATAGCGCCGCCGAAATCACCAGGCTGTCAGCCGGATCGGGCGCGATGTATAAAACCCTGAGGCTGTCCGGGATGTGCAGCATGAAATAACGCCGTGAATCAACCGTCAACGGATCGATCTCCTCGCACTTCACCCTGCCGGCGATCAGGCCGGACTTATCCGGAAAGACGGAAAACGATCGCGTTACAACCCCGCCGGGCGGAATATCCAGCGATGCCTGCGCGTCCCGCTCATCATCAAGATAAACACTGACCAGCGCGTCTCTTACCGGGCTGTCCGAGTAATTGACAAAGCTCGCTTCCAGCTCGAACGGCTCACCGCGCTGCAGAATGCTGCTCTTCAGGCTGACCTTCGACACGACCAGGTTCTTCAATTTCCCGGGACCGAACGGCAGACAGTAGTTGCGGACTTTATCGTCCGACAGCCCGTAGTCGAGCGAATCCCAGACGGACCCGTAAAAACTGCTTACGAAATACAGCTCCCTGTTGAAGAGATCGGAATTCCCAAACAGGGAATCAGCGATCTCCATGGAAAGCTCCAGTTGGGGTGATCTGTATTCAGGCGCAATATCCGACAGCCTATCGATGATCGGATCGCGCGATCCTGCCGGCGCGGTTATCAATTTGTGCGGCTGAGCCGCCGGAATGACGGTGATCCTGTCCTTCCGTCCCGCAAGTTCGACCAGCCTGCGACAGCCTTCCACTGAAAGCCCGAGCAGTTGTCCGTCGCGCGATTCGACCAGCGACGTTATCCCGTTGTCAAGAATTATCACCATCTCCACGGACGCCGCCGAACCCGCGGCTCCGCCTCTCTGCAGTGCGGGTCGGGCGAAAACCAGCACCAGCGCCGCTATTGCCAAACTCCTTAATATCAGGAGGATGAGCTGCCTGAGCTTGATGCGCCGGGCTTTCCGCTTCTGCAGTCTCTTGATGAATTCCAGGCTGCTGAACTTGACCAGCGGCAACCGCTGCCGGTTCAATATATGCAACAGGATGGGTATTGCCGATGCAGCCAGGGCTGCGAGGAATATGGTGTGAAGAAATGTCAAGTCAGCTTCGATCTGTGGATTGGCACTATTTTTCCGAGGGTTCCGAAAGCTCGGACGCCTTGCGCTTGCTGATACGAACCGAGGCCGCCAGAAAGACGCCGACGAAAATCATTATCAGGGGGATTAAAGCGTAACCGCCTTGATACGGCTGGTCGATAAACCTTTTTATGAACAGCCACAGACCGCTGACGATTATGCACAATCCAAGGATCAGCCGTGAGATGCGAAACCAGACGAAGAATATCCCCCCCGATATTTTCTGCTCAGCCATCACGAACCCGGCAATTTGATTTGAACATGCAGCGCTGGATATCCTGAAGATTGCACATATCCCTCAGACGAAAGCCCTGTCCCGCGTGAGCAACTCTTCGGCGAGGGCCAGATAGTCACTTGCCCCCGTTGAACTGACGGCGAAATGCAGGACCGATTTTCCGTAGCTGGGGGCTTCAGCCAGTCTCACGTTGCGGCGGATGATGGTCTTGAAGGTCGGTCCCGGGAAAAACCTGAGCACCTCGTCCCGGACCTGCTTCGCCAGGTTGAGTCGGTGATCGTACATGGTCAGCACAATGCCCTCTATCTGCAGGGCTGTGTTGAGCCTGCGCTGCACAAGTCTCACCGTGTAGAGGAGCTGTGTCAAGCCCTCGAGCGCAAAGTACTCCGCCTGAATCGGTATCAGCAGACCGTCAGCGGCGGTTAAGCCGTTCAGGGTCATCAATCCCAGTGAAGGGGGACAGTCGATCAGAACATAGTCGTAGTCGTCACGCAGCGGCTCAAGCGCAACGGTCAGCACGCGCTCCCGTTCCTCAACATTGACGAGCTCGATCTCCGCGCCCACCAGCCTGATGTGTGAGGGCAGCAGTGAAAGAAACCGGTGATTGATCTCAAGTATGGCGTCTTTTGCCGGTATTCCGTCAACCAGCACATCGTACATGCAGATGGAGTTGTCATCGAGATGCACCGCCAGCGACGAGCTCGCGTTCGCCTGCGGATCGATGTCAACCAGCAGGGTCTTCTTCTCCGCAATCGACAGTGCCGCCGCCAGGTTCACCGCGGTGGTGGTCTTGCCGACACCCCCTTTCTGATTGGCTATTGCTATGACCCGTGCCACTTTGCTTCAAAGATGTTGCTTATCCTGATCTTATTGCCCCGTTTCCCGCCTGACGCGACTCCTGACCCTAACCGCTTCGGCGTGCATCCTGGCGACATCCTTGTCCATCTGGAAGATGCCCTCCACTTCGCAATAGAACAGCGGCGAGGCGTCGATTTTCTCCTTCAGGTTGTGCCGCACCACCTCTCCGGGTACCCCGCGCGGTGCGGGCAGAAACCCTGTCACCAGGATCAGGGCTGCAAGCACGACCAGACCAGCAAGTAGTTTAAGATAAGGCGATTTCATTTAACCCTGCCTATTATCAGCCGTCACTCAGCGCAGACATGCGGATACAGGAATATCAAACCGGCCGGTTGAACAATATCCCGCCGAAAGCGAGGTAGGCGGCGATGAGGGTCAAGACCAGGTTGAACGATTGACCGGTTATATACAGCCAGATCGGCTTTCCGCCCGCGAGCTGCGACGAGAGATCCCTGAAGTTCGACTCCAGACCGATCGACACGAAAGCCAGGCAGAACAGCCAACCGCGGCAGTTCTTGGTTACGCCCTTCAGGATGTCCTGCTCGACGAAAGCCGTTCCCAACAACGGCACGAGCACGAAGGAGAAGAGCAGCGACGCAGCGACGAAGCCGACGATGAATTTGGGCATCCGGTACCAGATCTCCATGGCGTTCGGTCGCGCCGCGCCGGGTTCGCGTTCGACCTTTGTCACCCAGTACACGGCGATGAGAAAAGCCACCACGCCGATCAGTATGTTCTGGATCATCTTCACCACCGCCGCCACCTTCTCCGCCTCGGATCCGAGCATTGATCCAGCGGCGACTACAGCGCCGGTCGAGTCTATGGTTCCACCCATCCAGGCGGCGCCGATTATCTTGTCCATGCCGAGCCACCTGATCCCGATCGGCATGAAGATCATCATCAGAACGGTGAAGATCAGGGTCATGCCGACGCCGAGTGTCAGCTCCTCCTTTTTTGCCTTTGCGGCGGCTGCAGCGGCGATAGCCGCCGAAACCCCACATACGGAAGTCGCCGCGGCGATAATTATAACCAGCGGTTTGCTGGCGATCTTCAACACCCTGGTGCCGAATATGAACATGAAGATGATCACGGTCGGCGTGACCAGCCATGCTACAAACAGACCGGGACCGCCCAGCCTGAGTATCTTGTTGAACAGGATTTCCGCGCCCAGCAGCACCAGTCCCGTCTTGATGTACATTTCGGTTTTGGCGCCCGCCAGAAGCCATTTGGGTGTGCCCACTGTATTGGAGATCAACAACCCGATCAGTAATGCCCAGAAGGCATAGCTCAAGCCGTAGGCTTTAACCTGTATCTGGTTGGCGAAAGCGTAGGACAGGATCGTCAGGATAAAGACGACGGTGTAACCGGGCAGGTAGTCCCTGACCTTCTGACCCATGGCGCGAATCCCGATCACGGTCAGTATTCCAAGCCTAAGCCATAAAAGGATCAGGGGAATCAATAAATTACCGGTAACGATGCCTTCCTTGACAGTTACAAACATCTCGATCGGATTGGACGTCCACTTGTGAAGTTTGGGAACCCTGTGAACAATTCCGATCACGGCCAGGAGGATAATGATGAAGCCGAACCAGACCGCCCACCAGTCCTCCTCCCGCCATAACGGTGACAATTTGCCTTCTTTTGTCAACAGTCTGCCTCCACTTCAGGTTCGGATTGATTGGTTGATCTAATCACACTCGTCTATTTTCCGCTCCAGACGGGAAAGATCATTATCCGCCAGCCGATACCGCCGAAGGGGTCGATATCACTGACGGTGGGAATGAAGCGGGTATAGAATACCGAGCCTATAACGATCATCTCGTTCTGTTTCCAGAGGCTGAATGAGGCGCCGCCGCGCAGCATGTACATGCTGTCGGCATCCTTGTGGCTTGTGGTGAGGGTGTATGTTCCACCAACGTCGGAAATGGTTTTATTGTTGTTCTCCTTGATCCTGCGCCAGGCGTAACCGACGCCGCCGTTGACCGACAGCCCCAGGAACTTCAACGGCACAGGCAGGTTGTAGCCGACGTCCAAGGCGCCGAATGACGTGTTGCCGCGCGAGACAGACATCTGTTCGGTCTGTTTATATCCCCAGAGATCGATTACCGAAGTGTAGGACTGCGATTCACCGTCCTGAATCACGGCGAAGGTGAAATCGAAATCCAGTTGATGCGTGAGTCTGAAACGATAGATCAAGCCAAACATCGGTTTATCGACGCTGCGCTCCCGGCTGATGCTGCTGTCAGCGTAGAAGGTCGTATCCAAACCACCAAAATGAACATTAAAGACTGCCTGATAGGAAAACTCCATCTGTTCAGAATCCATGGTCTGATAACCCATCATGGGCAGGAGCAGATGCCTGGAGTTACGCGAGCTGACTTCCTCTTCGGCGGATCTGGCAGGCGGCGCACACAACATGACAGTAAGCAGGACGAGTATGCAGACGGTGAAAGACCTCAGCAACTTTAAGCCTCCCGTGATAATTAAGTAGCGAGTGGATTACAATAAGATTTTAAGATAATACAGACGATCCCCTGCGGCAACCTTTCGCGACGAATAAATTATTGATCGCCGTCTTGATCGTCATCAGCGCGGCTGAAATTGATAAATCTGTCCAGCAACCTTACGAACCTCCACTTCTCATCCGGCTGCAGTTCGCTGCTGATCCGCCTGAAAGCGTCCATCTTGGAGTCAATCTGGTCGGCATAGTGCAGCAGAAACGCTTCACGTATCTTCGGCAGAACAGGGGAGTCAAATTCAGCCTGGTGAGACAGGATCATGTGTGTCAGGCGGTCCAGCAGGCCGGGTGGAAAGTCATCAATTTCAGCGGCGTAATCGGCAACTATCTGTGCGCCGATGGTGATATGCCCGATCAGTCGTCCGCGGTCGGTGAAATCTATGAGCGTATCACAGCTGTATTCCTCGATCTTGCCGATGTCGTGCAGGATCGCGCCGGCGAGCAGAAGATCACGGTCAACCTCGGGATACATCCTCGCCAAAAACCGGCATATCCAGCACAGCGACAGGGTGTGTTCAATCAACCCGCCCCGACGGTTGTGATGCCACAGTTTGCCGCCCGGCGCCTTAAGCAGGCTGGGCGTCAACTCCTCATCTTCGAGGATCAGCTTGAGCAGTTTCTTCAGGAAGGGATTGGCCAGGGTATCGGCGTTCCTCCTCAGGCGTTCAAGCCCCTCCCGAGGGTCGATATCGCTTACCGGCACAAGGTCCGAATGGTCGATCTCGTCGTCGGGCTGGGCCGGTCTCAGTCGCCTGATCCCCACCTGCAGCGCATCGCGGTACTGCTCGATCCGCCCCTGCAGTTTGACGACGCCGCCCACCTCAAGCTCGCGGTAGACTCGTTCGGCATCCTCCCAGATGTTGCCGTACAGTCTGCCCGACCGGTCGCCGAATTCGAGGACGAGATACGGTTCGCCGTTCCTCTTCGTCCTCAGATCCTTGCTGCGGATCACAAAGAAGCCCGTGAACTCCTCGCCGAGCCCGTAGTCCCGCAGGTGGCGTTTTTGTGACAGCCCGCTCAACCGAAGAGGCTCCTGAACATATCTATCGCCCGGTCGATATCGGCGTCGTTCAGGTCGAGATGTGTCACCAGCCTGAACTTCGCGCCTCCGAAGCTGGTTCCCCAGACGCCTTCATCCTTCAGGCGGGCGATGACCTCCGGACCGGAGGATCCACCGGGGGAAGTATCGACGATGATGATGTTGGTCGCCACGCCTTGCAAGTCGATTTCGAAGGGATCCAGGCCGTTTATCGCTTCGGCGAGTTTCCGCGCCCGCCGATGGTCTTCGACCAGCCGCGCGCGGTTGTGTTCGACGGCGTACAGCCCCGCCGCGGCGATCACACCGACCTGCCTCATGCCGCCGCCGAACCGCTTGCGGAATCGGTGGGATTCATCGATGAACTCCCTGGAACCGACGACCAGCGACCCGATCGGAGCCCCCAGTCCCTTTGACAGGCAGACGTTGATCGAATCGAACGGCGCCGCCAGCTCGGCCTCGGATTTGCCCGTTGCGGCGGCGACGTTCCATAATCTTGCGCCGTCGAGATGGAAACCCATGCCACGCCGGTCAGCCAGTTCACGCAGTCTTGATATCTCATCCTGGGGGAATATGGTCCCCCCGGCGCGATTGGCGCTGTTCTCGACCCATATCAACCGGCTGGGGGCGAAATGGTGGTCACCCGGACGCAGGCGCTCTTCGACCTGTTCGGCGGTAAACGCACCGCGTACGCCTTCGATGATATGCATCATCACGCCGGCAATCATCCCCGCCGAGCCGCCCTCGTAGTTGAACGCGTGGCAGCCCGCCTCGCAGTAGACCTCGTCGCCCGGTGAGGTATGGCAGGACATGGCGATCAGGTTTGCCATTGATCCGGAAGGCACGAACAGCGCGGCTTCCCTGCCCAGCAGCCCAGCAACCCGCTCCTGCAGTTTTATCACGGTCGGATCGTCACCGAAGACATCGTCGCCGACCTCGGCGTCGTACATTGCCCGGCGCATCTCAGGCGAAGGCTTCGTGACTGTATCGCTGCGCAGATCGATGATTCTTTGCATTGTCGTCCCGGTTTGCACGTGCATTGATTTCCGAAAATATACAGTTTATAAATCGGGCAATCAATGCTTTGAAACATTGGAGTAAATTTCGCTGAAGGAAATTTGAGCGCCACGCAGCCACCGCCTTATCCATGCTTTGTAAATATTGATTTTTTATCCCCTCAAATATCATTAAAAATTATCGATTAACCGCACAACGCGCGATATTGCATTCGGCTCATTCCCCATCCCCTCACGGTTGCAAAAGGGGTTGGAAAGGGATTAAATTATTGCAAAGACTATTTTAAGAATGGCACCCACTTGAGGATTGAATGACAACAGCTAAACACACGGTTTCAATATCCTTGATAATGCTTGTGTTAAGTTCCATCGCGTCGGCGGTGATGCCACCTGCACGAGACGGACACCTCCCGGCCGCTTCACCCCAGGCATACAGCCTGCCGGGCCGGGTTTCAACTTCGCAGACAGACTGGAAACCGGCGCCGTTACGCGACGATGACCTGCACTGGCAGAGTTATCGTTACGAGTTAAGCGGCGATATCGCTCTGGCGGTAGGTTCACCGGTTCCGTTCGCGTGGGACATCGACGATCAAGCTGCCCTGGTTGAAGATGCGGTGAGATTTGTGCGCGGTCATGGCAACAGTTTCGGCGTGGATGGTTGTGACCTTGAGGTGGTTTCTGTGCGGTCGGCGCGGGGGATGAGTGTTGTCCATCTGAAACCCGGGATCGACGGCGTTCCGGTTTACGGCGGCCATGTCGTTCTAAGCGTCAACAATAACGGCGGACTGTCGATGGTGAAGGCGCGCGGCTTCGGATCAAGGACTGCCGGGAGTTTCGTCATCAGCTCCGACGGGGCGGTATCGCTCGCCCGCCGGTCGGTTGGTGTTTATGCCGGCGACGCCGAGGCGCGTCCTGTCTACCTGCCTCGATCGGGCGGCGACGGTGAAATCGAGTTGCGTGCGGCATACGAAGTGATCCTGACGCCCGACGAACCGGACTTTCGACCGGTGATCTTCGTCGATGGACAGTCCGGCGAGATCCTCGCCGCTGAAAACCGTGTCTATTACGACCGGTTGAGAGGTTACACCAGCGGCATGTATAAACCCCGCTACCGCCGCGACGAGCCGGTTCGCGGGATATTCCCCGATGAATGGCTGCGCCTGGAGAGATACGGCGACGGCTATTCGGACGTCGACGGTGAGTTCGAATACGACGTCAATCCCGGGTTTTTACCGATCAGGATTCTCACCGAACTGCGCGGCAGGTATGTGGACGTCGACTATGAGGATGGTGACGACGGTCAACTGACGTTGAGGATAGACGATCTCGATACGCTGCAGCTCATTTGGGATGAGAACCACGCTCGAGACGACGAACGATCACTTTTTTACCACGTCAACTTCATCCACGACTTCTGGAAACATCTTGACGAGGAGCTGCGGGACCTGGACTTTCCGATGCTGGCCGTCTGCATGTACGGTGAATTCTTCGACAACGCCTTCTACAGCGGCCGGGGAATATACTTCGGCGGAGGCGACCAGATGGACAACTTCGCACTCTATGCAGATATCGTCTATCATGAATACGGACATGCGGTCACGGCGAGGATATACCCGCGCGAGCTCCTGCCGTACACCGGTGAATCGGGCGCCCTGAACGAAGCCTGGTCGGATTATTTCCCCTGCTCAATAACCGATGAACCGCTGATGGGTGAAGGAGGTCTGCGGGGAGGCGGTTACATCAGGAACCTCGATAACGAGCTGGTCTATCCCGATGACATTCAGGGCGAAGTACATCGCGACAGCCGCATCATCTCCGCGGCGATGTGGCATTCCCGACAGGCTCTGGGGCGACAGATCACCGACCCGCTCTTTCATTACGCCCGTTACGAACTGGGCAACAACTTCATGCTCTACTTCGCCGACGTCCTGTTGACCGACGACAACGACGGCGATATCTCCAACGGCACACCGCACTACCGGGAGCTGTATGAACATTTCGGACGGCACGGCATAGGACCGGGGATCCATCCGGATATCATCGTTGAACGTTTCGAGATGTATGATGATGAAACCGACGGCGCCAACGGCAACGACAACAGGCTCTGGGAGCCGGGAGAGACGATCAGGATAGAGGTCGGACTGTTCCGCGACGGCAACCTGTATCCCCCCGCCGCGGAAAATGTGCGTATGGTGATCAGTTCCGACCGTGAGGATGTGATTCCGGAGCGTGATGAGATCGGTTTCGGCGATATGTACGTCGGCGACCGCGCGGCGGGTGATCAACCCCTGCTCTTTCGCATCGCTGAAGATGCGCCGCTCTGTTTTGCGAACCTGTATTTCACAACCTGGGATGACGACGGCATTGTCAGGCGGGATACGACACGGCTGGCGCTGGGCAGTCCCGATCTGTTACTGGTCAGGGACGGCAGCGAGGGGCCGGACCGTTCGCCCTGGTTGAAATCCGCCCTGGACGATCTCGGACAGGTATACAGCAGCCTTTCAACCGCGGCGCCGATCGTTCCGCTCTCGCAAAGACTGCAGGGAGTCAAAACGGCGGTGTGGTTCTCCGGTGACGCCAGGGACGGCATCCTGAACGAGGCGGATCGCGCCGACCTTGTCGAATTCCTGGGGGATGGTGGCAACCTGCTGATGACCGGTCAGTCGCTTGGATCAAGCCCGGGCGCTGAACCGTTTTTCAACGAATACCTCGGCGCCAGGCACGAAATCGATTCGCTGCATCAGGTCTGGATCGAGGGGGTGGCTGACGATCCGGTCGCCCGGGGACTGCCGCTCTTGTTGCTGGGCGCCAGAGGCGCTCAGAACCAGTGCAGACCTGCCGCGATCGCCGCCATTGAACCGGCTGTCGAGATCTACCACTGGACGCGCTCCCGCGGCGAACCCGCTGCGGGTGTACGACGTGAAGACCCGCAGACCGGCTCCAGGACGGTCTATCTGTCGTTCGGCATCGAAGGTGTCGGCGGGCATGGATACACTGCAACGCGATCCGAGGTCATGCAGTATGCGCTGAACTGGCTGGGAATTCAAACGGCGGCTGGGAAGTTGAAGCTTTATTCCCCGGAGTCGTTCACGCTCGAAAACCCGTATCCGAATCCGTTTAACTCGTCGGCTGCGATCAGGTACAGCCTGCCGTATCCGGCATATATTTCTCTCTCCGTATGTGATCCACTTGGGCGGAGGGTGGTTTCGTTGTCCGATGGCTTCAGGCAGTCGGGGTTTCACACCGTAAACCTGACGTCTGATGACCTGGCGGCGGGGTTGTATTTTATCCGGTTGGAAGCGGGAAGTGATGTGTTGACAAGGAAGGTTGTATTTATTAAGTGAGCGAGGGAGCGAGGGAGCGAGGGAGCGAGGAAGCGAGGAAGCGAGTGAAACAGCCCGGACGTTTCTTTCCCCACCTGCGTCAGTATAGGGACCGCCTCCCATCCCCCCCTGCGAAGTAGAGGGGGACAAAGGGGGGGTCACAAAGGATATGATAAACTACGCGGCTGGAAAAAATCCGCGTCAAGATGGAAAATCCTTGATTTCGACCCTTTGAAGCGTTATATTATATGCGAT
>JALGVR010000081.1 GCA_025774605.1 bacterium
CCCGCGAAGGCGGGAATCCAGATAAGCATTTGATATTACGTAAGTTGCCTGGATTCCCGCCTTCGCGGGAATGACAGCATCTTTCATACGCTTTTTTACTCAAGTAGGTACTAGTGGACTGTCACGCTAATTTTCTTACATTCAGAGATTGCTTCGCCGACCGCCGGCGTCATTGCGAGCGAAGCGAAGCAATCTTCTCAGCGGCCGGTTCGCAATGACCAGTGAAGGGGAGAGCCGACTTCAGTCGGCTTCCTTATTGATCTAACTTGTATAGTGCAGCCGACTGAAGTCGGCTCTCCCCAGACATCACCGGTACAGCGTCCCCTTTTCCTTCCTCTCCCTTAAGTGCTTCAGCATATCCTGTGTCATCGCGTCCAGATCCCACTTGGGTTTCCAACCCCATTCCTCGCGAGCCGCAGAGTCATCGATTGAATTGGGCCAGGAGTCAGCGATCGCCTGGCGGAAATCCGGTTCGTAAGTGACCTCGAAACCAGGGATGTACTTCTTGATCGAAGCCGCCAATTCACCGGCGCTGAAGCTCATCGCCGCATGGTTGAAGTCGCTGTGATGCACCAGCTTGTCGAAATCCGCCTCAGCGAGCTGGATCGTGCCGTCGATGGCGTCGGGCATGTACATCATCGGCAGGCGTGTGTCCTCACGCACGAAACAGGTGTAGCTGCCCTTGTCGACCGCTTCGTAATATATCGCCACCGCGTAGTCGGTCGTGCCGCCGCCCGGAAGCGTCTCGTATGATATAATACCGGGATAACGAAGCCCGCGGATGTCGAGCCCGAAACGCTGGACGTAATAGTCGCACAGCAGTTCACCGCAGACCTTGGTGACGCCGTACATCGTAGTGGGCTTGAGGATTGTCTCCTGCGGAGTGTTGTCGAGCGGCGCGCCCCTGCCCCAGACGGCGATTGAACTGGGAATGATGATCCGCGCCATCTCGTACTTCAGGCCGAGCTCGAGGATGTTGATG
Organism: bacterium; assembly: GCA_025774605.1. Lineage (GTDB taxonomy): Bacteria > Electryoneota > AABM5-125-24 > Hatepunaeales > Hatepunaeaceae > JALGVR01. The sequence goes on from JALGVR010000081.1 coordinate 983, forward strand.
GTGCCGTTCATGTTCACATTCCAGCAGAGCTGGGGATTTTTTTCGCCGACTGCCGACAGGATCGCCGCCATGTGATAGACCGTGTCGATGTCGTATTTCTTTACTATCTCCTCAACTGTCTCTGTTTTATTCACATCAATAAAATGAAACGGTCCGGAATCTCTCAGTTCGTCGGACGGCTGGGTCTTGCGACCGGTGGCGATAACGTTCTCCGCGCCATAACGCCGGCGCAGTTCCATCGTCAGTTCCGACCCGATCTGACCGACCGAACCGGTCACCATGATCTTCTTCATTTCCTTCTTCAAGACAAACCTCCTCTTCAATGATTTGTAAAGTTTTATATGGTTATCAAAACAAGCGTAACAATATAATATGAGAGCTTTAACCTGTCAAGGCTGCGGCTCATGCGAGCTGAAAATGTTGGAAGGTTTGTGGAATGAAACCGGATCAGCGGGCAAATCGGGGTATGTAAATCAACTCCCCTGCCGTAAGCGCTGGATTTACGATATGCGCTTATGTCCTGAAGTCGAAAAGCCAGACAGTCTGAAAAGCTAAAACCCGGAACCGAAATACCGCGCCTGCGGATGATGAAACAGTATTGCCGATAACGATGCCTCCGGGTCCATCATCATCCCCTCCGTCAGTTCAACCCCGATCTGCTCCGGCTTCAGCAGCCTGAACAGCCCCTTCTGGTCTTCAATCACCGGGCATGCCGGATAACCGAAGGACAGCCTGATCCCGCGGTAGCGAGCCTTGAACAAGTCCTCGAGCATGAAGCTGGGCGGGTCGGCAAAGCCCCAGTCGCGGCGCAGCTTCTCGTGCAGCCATTCCGCGGTGGCTTCGGTCATCTCGAGCGCCAAAGCCTGCAGGATGTGCGATGCCAGCAACCGCCCCTCCTTGCGCATCTGAGTGGATTTATACCCGACATCAGGCCCGGTCGTGCAGACAAACATATTCACGTAATCGCCGCCGAGCTCGCGCGGACGAATCCAGTCCACCGCCGATAATTCCTCGGAATTGCGCTGGCGGGGAAAATAAAACTTCTCGGGCTCGCCTCCATCAGGATTCTCAACGCAGATCTGCTCGCCCTCCGGCCAGGCTCTGAACCAGCGATGGATCGCCTGCGGTACGATGATGTCCTCCCAGACAGCCTCCTCGAAAACCTCCCTGACCTGCCCCTGGAGTTTCAAAAGTTTCTCATCGTTCTGATCCTTGAGCCTCTTCGTCAGGTTTTCCACCCATAGATGCTTGCCGTATAACATGTTAACATTGACATACTTGAAAATTTCCTCTGTGGGCAGATCTCGAAGTATGTGCAGTTCAAGATCGGGCGGCTCCGGCACGTCTGTCTCGATCCAGCGCGACGGCATTAATTCCGGTTCCGCCCGCGGTTTGGCGATCACAGCCTTCGGCTTCGCTTTCCCGACCGGTTTCCTCCGCCCGGCAACCGCCTTCTCACCGGGAAGGTCTCTGCCGGCTTCAGCTACAGCCCGCTTCTTCTCCCACTCTTCGATCAGCCCGGGAAGCTGGACGGGGTCGACGATTCGGTTGCCCAGCGTCAAGCCGTCCATCGCCTTGGATGTGTAGAGTACGATCCCCTTGTAGGCCGGCGCAATCTTCTTCAGCGCGAAGTTCTGCGTCAGCGCCGCGCCGCCGACCATGAGCGGAACGTCCACACCGGCGGCGGACATGTCGGCTGCCGTGTCCACCATCTGTTGAGCGCTGCGCACCAGCAGCCCGGAAAGCCCGATCATGTCGGGATTGTGTTCCCTGACCGCCTCAACGATCGTCTCCGGCGGAACCCTGATGCCCAGATCAATGATCTCGTAGCCGTTGTTGGACATGATCATCTCCACCAGGTTCTTGCCGATGTCATGAACGTCGCCCTTGACCGTGGCAAGGATCATCTTACCCTTCGACTTGGGTGACGCGCCTCCCGGGATGTAATGGCGCAGGTGATCGACGGCCGTCTTCATCACCTCGGCGGATTCGAGAACCTCGGCGATAATCAGCTTGTTGTCGTCGAACAGTCTGCCGACCTCCTCCATCCCCTGCATCAAAGGACCGTTGATGACCGATATCGGGCTCATCTCCCACAGCAGGGCGTCCAGGTTTTCCTCGAGTCCCTCCCGTCGAGCCTCCACGACCGCCCTGAAAACCTTCTCCTCGGTCGTTAGATCGCCCCATTCATCCTCTTCAGTCTTGACTTCAACGTCACCGAAGTGCTCATTGAAGGCGGCGATCGAGGCATCGTCACCGACGAACAGCACATTCTCGGCGAGCTTCCTCTCCCTGTCCGGTATCGACGGGTATCGTTTCAACCGCTCGGTGTTGACAATCGCCATGTCCAGCCCCGCCCGGACGCATTCGTAGAGGAAGACCGAATTGACCACTTCACGTCCGGCTGCCGGCAGACCGAACGAGACGTTTGATATTCCCAGTATTGTCAGGCATTCAGGGTATGTCTCCTTGATCCGGCGTGTAGCCTTTACGGTCTGACCCGCCGCGCCGACATAGTTCGGATCAGCGGTTCCCGCGGGAAAGACAAGCGGATCAAAGATGATGTCGGTATCCGGGATGTCAAACTCATCGCGAAGGATGCGGTAAATCTTCTCAGCCACTTCCATCTTGCGCTCGAGGGTCACCGCCATGCCCGCTTCAGGATCATCGTCGATCAAGCCGCAGACCAGCGCAGCGCAATACTCCTTCGCCATCCCGGCGATGGCCCGCAACCGTTCACCGCCGTCCTCGAGGTTGACGGAGTTGATGGCCGGCTTGCCCCCGATGGACTTCAAAGCCGCTTCAACCACGTCCGGGTCGGTGGTGTCCAGCAGGATCGGCACCCTGACCTTGCGCAGGAGCGGCTTAAGTATGTTCAAGAAGTCGGACGCTTCATCCCGCTCCGGATCAGCGGTACAAAGGTCGATCACCATCGCCCCTTTTCGCACCTGAGCCCTGCCAACCTCGGCAGCCAATCCCCAGGCCTGCTTGGCGACAAGATGCCTGAACCTTTTACTGCCGATAGTATTTGTTCTTTCGCCGACGAAGACAGGCCGGCTTGCCCTGTCAATCAGGGTCGCTTCCGCGCCGGTGAGGGCCGGGAAATGCCCCTTCGCGCTCAACCGACGCGGCTTCACCCCGTCAACCGCCCGGCGTATGGCGTGAATATGTTCGGGGGTCGTTCCGCAGCAGCCGCCGACCATGTTCAGGTAGCCGTGGCGGGCGAAGCGGCCGATCACCTCGCGGAACAGATCCGGACCTTCACTGAAATCGCCCCTCTCGTCCGGCATGCCGGCGTTGGGCCACAGGGATACCGGAAACCGCGACAATCTCGCCAGGCTGCGCAGATGGTCGGTCATCATCGCCGGACCCGTGGCGCAGTTGATACCGATCGAGAACAGCTCATACCCCGAGAGCGTATAATAGAGCGCTTCAATGTTCTGACCGGCCAGCATCTTTCCGCCCTTTTCGACGGTAACCGAGACCGAGACGGGCACCGATCTGTTCAGCTCCCGCTGCGCCGCCCTGACCCCTGTCAGCGCCGCCTTAATGTTAAGCGTGTCCTGCATGGTCTCGAGTACCAGGATATCGACGCCGCCCTCGAGCAACCCCGATGCAAGCTCCCTGTACTGTTCGACGACCTCGTCGAAGGTGATACCGCCGGTGACCGTGATCGATTTCGTTCCGGGCCCCATCGACCCCATCACGAAGACGCGCCGGCCTTCGGCGTAATAGTCAACCGCCTTACGGGCGATCTCGACCGATTTCCTGGCGATCTCGCGCGTCTGGTACGCCAGTCCATATTCCTCGAGTACCAGCCGCAAGCCGTTGAAACTGTTGGTCTCGATTATATCCGCGCCGGTTTGGATATACGCTCGATGCACATCTTCAACCAGTTGCGGCGCGTTCAGGTTGAGCGCTTCGAAGCAGCCTGCCTGCTCCTCGCCGCCGAAATCGTCAACCGATGGAGTGAGTTTTTCCAGGGCAGTGCCCATGGCGCCGTCAACGATAATAATCCGTTCGTTGAGCAGCCGGTTCAATTCGGCTTTTATTTTGCCGTCTTCAGTTTTAGTGGTCGACATTCCCTGCCTCCACCAGCCGATTTTTCATATAATCGCTCTCGCGAAAGAGTTTTATCACCTGCAACGCCAGTTCAATTCGTCCGAACGGCGGCATGATGTAAGCTCCGGCCGCGCGGGGCGCACAGTGGACAAGGGCTTCGACGGCGATTTCAACCCCGACCCTTGCCGCGGCGTCCCGATCCTCAATTTCCTTCAGCCTGCGCCGAATGCGGTCGGGAACCTGCATTCCCGGAACTTCGTTGTGGAAAAATTCGGCGTTTCGATAGGAAGCCAGCGGCAGGATACCCACTATGAACGGCACCTTGCGCAGATTTACCCGCTCCATGAAGTTGAAGAACAGCTCCTCATCAAACACCGGCTGCGTCATGACAAACCTGGCGCCGTTCTCGATCTTGCGATGAAGCCGGTCGATCTCCAGCTCCGGATCCAGCGCGCCCGGGTTGACTCCGCAGCCGAGGTTGAACGCCGTGCCGTGCGGGATGGGATTCCCCGCCAGGTCAAGGCTGTGATTAAGATTGTCGGCGATGCGCAGCAATCCGATGGAATCCACGTCGAACACCGCCGTCGCCATGGGGTAATCGCCCAGCTTGGGAGGATCGCCGGTGACGCAGAGTATATTATCGATACCCAGCGACTCGGCTCCGAGCAGGTCCGACTGCATGCCGAGGATGTTTCGATCGCGGCAGGTGTAGTGCAGGATGGTCTCGATCCCCGCCCGTCCGTGTATTTCGTGCGCCAGGACCATCGCCGAAAGACGCGCCGAGGCGCGCGGCCCGTCCGGCACGTTGACCAGATCAACGCCGCTCTCCTTCAGTTCGACTGACTTGTCGATGATGCGCCGGACCGCCGGGCTTCGGGGTGGATTGATCTCAACGGAAATGACGAACCTTCCATCATCCAGCGCCGCCGCCATTTTTGAAAGCTGACGATAGGGCGGCGGCTCTTTCGCCTCTGTCTCCGGTTCCGTTCTTTCCGCCCGAACGGTCACTGTTTCCTTCGAAGACTTCGGCGAGACCGATCTCAGGGCGGCGTCCATCGCCTTGATATGCCCCGGTGTGGTTCCACAACAGCCGCCGATGATGCTGATCCCCGACAACGCCATCCGTCTGGCGTATTCAGCAAAATATTCCGGCGTCGTCCTGCATATCACCCGGTTTTCGACCCATTCGAGCTCGCCGGCGTTCGGCTGAACCGCGACGGGCTTGTCCGTCAATTCCATCAAGCGCTTCGCCGCTTCGAGAAGCTTGCTGGGACCGATCGAACAGTTGATGCCGATGACATCCACGTCCAGCGCCTCAATATCGGCTGTGATCTTCTCCAGTGTTGCGCCGTAAACCGTTTCGTTCCAATCCTTAAGGGTGAATTGAGCCACGATCGGGATGTCCGAGACCTCGCGAACGGCTTCGACGGCGATCCTCAACTCGACAGGATCAACCATGGTCTCGATCATGATCAGATCCACCCCACCCCCGACCAGACCTCGAGCCTGCTCGACGAATGCCCCGCGCGCATCACTGACCTGTATCTTGCCCAACGGCGCCAGTCGTTTCCCCAGGGGGCCGACAGACCCGGCGACGTAAGCATTGACGGCGCATTTCTCCACGGCGCGCCGGGCGATCTTGGCGCCCAGCTCATTTATCCGTTCAACCCTGTCGCCGAAGCCGTGCGGGGCAAGCTTGTACCGGTTCGCTCCGAAGGTGTTGGTCTCAATAAGCTCGGAACCGGCGCGCAGGTAGTCCGAATGTATGCGCGAGACGAGGTCCATCCGGGACAGGTTCAGTTCGTCGAAGCAGCGGTTTACATACACGCCGCGCGCGTAGAGCTCGGTTCCCATCGCTCCGTCGGCCAGGATCGGCGATCCCTTCAGGCGCCGTCTGAAGTCCATCCAGTGACTCAAGGTCGTTCTTTCAGTTTATTTGACGTCCGCTGTTGCTGACCCGAATATAACAAAATTATTCCTGTCCTGAAAGATAGACGGTTGCCGATAGACCGATCGGCAAAACTACGTGCAACTGTATGCAGCGATAGCAGCAATCGGCATGACAGGCGATTATGAGCCCGCAAAGCAAAACGCCGGGCATCTAGCGCCCGGCGTTCCGCCTCCTTGCCTGTGAGATCAACAGCTCTACCGCAGCAGCGCCACTTTCCTCACCGCCGTCTTATTGCCGGCTTCGAGCTTCAACAGGTAAACGCCCGTCGGCAGGTTTTCCGCCTTGAGCGCGGTAATGTGCCGCCCGGCGGGGATCCAGCCCTGGACGATCGTCCTGATCTTCCGACCGGAAAGGTCATAGAGTACGAGGCTCGCATCGCCCGGGGATTCCAGACTGTAATCTATCCGGGTGAGGCTGTTGAACGGATTGGGATACGGCTCGTCAAGTTCGAACACGACCGGCATTGTCTCCCCGGGGTCTTCCACATCAGTGGCGCCGAACCCGATCAGGATGACGCTGGGGGGGGATTCATCGTTGGACTGGATGACGAGGTTCGCCTCATGTTCGTTGTCATCCGGTGGAGCATAGGTTATATCAAAGGTTACCGCTTCACCGGGGGCGAGGGTGACCTCATCCCGCCAGTCAACCGTGAACGCTTCATTGGACGAGGTTACGTTTTCAATCGTCACCGGCTGCAAGCCGATGCTGTAGAGCGAGAAGCCGAGGGTCAGACTTTCACCCACGTAAACCTCGTTGAATTCAACCCGTTGCTCTGAGCCGGCAAGATTCGGTTCGACCTCGCCGGTGGAGACGATTATCGGGTGGATCAGCATGTCACGTTCGAAGGGAACGGTGTTCTCCCCGTCATGGTTGAAGTACCAGCCCTCACCGCGTATCAGTTCGTCGCCGATTATCTGGGGCCAATAGTCGTCCCGCATGATCTCGATCCAGATCCAGAAGTCGCCGTTGAGCCCCTGCAGCTCCTCACGGGCGTACAACGGCACCGTCATGTTGTTCGGCAGGCAGGAGTCGACCGGGACGTCGACCTCAAAGCTCACCAGCTCCTCACCGGGAGCGTTATCCCCGCCTTCGCCCAGAACATGCAGCCTGAAGGTGGTGGTCACGTCCTGTGCGCCGTTGAAGCGGAAATGCGCCGCGGCGAGTGAATAATCTTCAATCCCGTCATCAGCGGGGGAGAACCTGGCGGCGGCGCCCTGGCCGCGGTCGAAGTTAAGCGCATACCGGTAGGTGCGGTTGTCGTGCCCGAGCTCGTACATGCCGGAGGGCCAGACACGCACACCGGTAACCCTTGCCGTGTCGTTGGTCAGGTTTTCATCGTCGTCGTCTTCATCCTGCGTGTTTGCGCCGAGTTCAGTAAATGTTGTTATATCAAAGACTCCCGGCACTGTGGGTGTCCATCCCGGGTTGTTCCTATTGACGTAGTCACTGAGGTCGATCACCATGAAATCACCGGAAACGATGTCCGGACGCGGGATAATCGGGTACGTCCGCCCAACCTCATCATCACCCCATTTCCACCTGGCATAGATGTTGTCCTGGTCGCGCAGACCGTAGTTGTGGCAATCCACCGAGAAACCGGTGCGCCGCATTCCGACCGTGGTCGGATAGGGGAGGTGAAGGTTTTCCATTCCGACATCGCGCAGGTTCCTGTTTACGCCCACCACCTCCAGGTCATCGATGAAAATACCGTCACCGTTTCCATCACCGTGATCATTGTCCGTGTAAAAGAGCCAGCGCAACTGGATGGTCTCATTCTCGTAGTCGGTCAAATCCAGCTCGACATTGCCTGTCCAGGGGGTGCCGGGCACATAATGGAACCAGTCGTCTCCACCGGATTCGGCGCGGGCATAGTCGTGCGTGATGTATTCCCATGATTCACCCTCATCGTTGGACACATACATCTGGTAGAAATCTTCCAGTCGATTGTCGCCGTTGGAATCGTAATCAGGCACGTCGCACCAGACCCAGAATTCATACCATACTGTCAATCCCTCCGGAATATCAAACGGCGGTGTATCCAATGCATTCTGCAGATTGAAATGATCATCATCATTCCACGCCGACCAGTCGCCGCTGTGAGAACTCTCGTCCGACAGCTCCCAGAAATCGCCGAAACCGGGGCCGCGCCGGGGGATCATATCATCGGGAACGGGGTCCTGCTCGCCGTCGTAGAAAAGGTAATCGTTGTCGTCATCGGCAAGCAGGATGTTGTCGACGAAGACGCCGCTGTTGCGCAGGTAATAGTTCCACGGTGCGGCGACGGTGCGGTCGGAGATCAGCACGAAGCGCAACACCGTTTCCTCGGAGTTGTAGTCGGAAAGATCAAACTCGACGTCCACCCATTCAGGCTCCGGCGTCGTGTCGTTGACCGCATCCCATTCATCCCTGCCACCCTGCTTGGATTCAAAAACCCAGCCGGGCAGTTCACCCAGGTCCCAGAACCGGTCGGCTGCCGAGAGATGATCCGCAGTGTATTCGGGCGATTCCGGATAGAGAACGTCGAACTCGTCGCCGCCGTCCTCCGAGATCATCACCAGCCAGCCGTCCCAGCCGTCCCAACCCTCAGGCGGCGGCACGTGACGCGGATCTTCAAGGAGCCAGTAGGCGTTAAATGTCAGCGTCAGATTATCGCCGGCGTTCGACAGGTCGAGGACAGGTGAGTCCAGATACTGCAGCCAGATATTGTTATAACCGACCGGGTCCTCATCATACTCCACGAGTGTATCGCCGCACCACCACAGTAAGTCATCCTCGTCAGCCATGAAATCGCTCTGATGCCAGGCGACATCGGGGTTGGTCAGATCGTGGGTGGTCCAGTCACCCATGCCGTTTTCAAAATCCTCTTCGAAGATCGTCTCGTCGGCTTCATCTCGAGCGGGGTGGCTGACGGGAACGGAACGAATCGTCGTCAAGCCTCTATTGCCTGTCTTGACAGCAGTCCTCTTTCCCGAATTCCCCGGTCCGGCCATGATCAGTCCGGCGGAAACCAAAGTTAAGATAAATATCCAAGACAGCTTCATTTCTCTTCCCCGGTTTTGTTTCTTCAATTGACGGCTCTTGTTGGGAGGGTCTGACAATCAGTGGGAGCGATAGAATCAACCCCTGCACAACAGTTTTCAAATATACCCATCCTGACAGCTCATGTCAAGAACCAAACTCGTGATTCAATGAAGATTGATGTAAGTATAAGCAATTAGCGGACAGCTCAGACATTTTCCGGTCGCCGTTGAACTGTATGAACGCGACGGCTCATCACAAGGTGTCTGCTTATCGCTTGACTTAATGGACGGTTGAGAATATATTGAAGCGATATATTGTCCTGAAACAGACAGGATTACGCTGAATGGATGAAGATCATCAGAATCACAAAGTGTATCGATGGACGGCTTTCCCGCTGCGTGAAAGTCCCCACAAGGGTGTGTTGTTCTGGATTATAATGATCATGACCATCTGGGCTGTATACTGGAATATCGGCAGCGTGCTTGTCACGGCGGCGGCGGCGATACTTCTGCTCGGCTCGCTCTCCTCCTTCTACCTGCCGACGCGTTACACAATCGACGAGTCCGGCGTGATGGTCAAGCGGATTCTGCACAATCGGAGAATGTACTGGTATCGCGTCCGGTCAGTCAGCGACGAGAGGGACGGTGTGTTCCTCTCGACCTTTCCGGTGAAATCGCGGCTGGAGAACTTTCGCGGACTGTACCTGCCTTACCGCAACAACCGCCAGCAGATACTTGAGCTGGTCAGAACATATGCGCCGGATGTCAGGGGGTTGCCGAAGATAGAAACCGATAACGGGCGTGACGAGGTCGACGAGATACCGATAGACGAGGTATAGGATTCAATGTGGCGAGATGTTCCACCGGAGTTTGCCGGGGAGTTGACCGAGAGACAGCGCGATCTGCTGGATAGAATGGCTGACAGGATCGTGCGGCTCAGAATGACGGTACCGGCGATATTGTTCCTCGAATCGGTCCGACCGATGAATTTCGTCGGCAGCCAGGTGATGGTCTTCTTCGCGCCGGTTGTGAGGGGATTCTTCGGTCTGCCGGAGTGGGACGAGGTCAGGCTGATCATGGAGCGCCGCGAATCGATCGGTTACTTTGTTGATCTGCTCGAACGGAAGGAGGGGGATGCACTTGCCGAGGAGAGACGACTCAAGGCGGAGCGCAGGGAAGCGCGCAGGAACAGGCGGAAATCGGGCGGGGGCAGGCATCAATCAGACAGCGGACACAAACCTGAAGAGGACGAATAAATGGAGAATAATAAGGTCTGGATAGAATCGTTCAAGCGGGGTCTGCGCGGCGTCTGGTCGCACCCGGATCCGTTTGAAGTGGTAAACGGTGTCGATAAAGAGCTTGCCGGTAGAAAGGTGGATGGGGCGCCCCTGACGATCTGGCAGATCATGCGACACATGATCGAATGGGGTTGGATCATGATCAGGAAGATCCAGGGGGGGTCGGTCAAGGGTCCTGACGAGGAGAACAACTTCTTTCCCCGGGAGGCTGAGCCGGCGAGCGAAGACGTTTGGACGGCGCACCGCATGGCGCTGTGGAACCTGGCGCACGAGACGGAGAAGCTGCTGGACAGCGATTTCGATCCGGAGGAGACCATCCCCGAGTTCGACAACATCACCGTCGCCGACGCCCTGATGATACTGGTCACGCACAACGCCTACCATACCGCGCAGATCGTGATGCTGAGGAGGATGCTGGGGGCGTGGGAGGAGAACAAGCCGCCATCGACGGAGAGTTGATACAGGTCATGATGGAAGAAAAAGAGCTTAAATCTTTGTTAAATACGGTCGTATCCAAAATCCGCAAAGAATATAAGCCGGAAAGGATTATTCTTTACGGATCATACGCATACGGCGAGCCCACAGAAGACAGTGACATCGATCTGTTTATTGTGAAAGATACGCAAAGAAACCGCATTGAGCGCTATGTGGAAGTTAAAACGATCATATATGACCGTCATCGGGGGATTTCCGTTCAACCGTTGGTTCTGACACCACAGGAGGTTGTTGAGCGTCTTGAATTGGGCGACGATTTCATCACAGAGATTGTTACAAAAGGAAAAACAATTTATATCAGCGATGAAAAACAGAGAAAAACTTCGCGCCTAATGGTTTGAATACGCTGAACGCGATTTCACAGGCGCCCGAATCCTGTTCAACAATGATGGTCCGGTAACGACTATCGGTATGTTGGTTCAACAGGCAGTGGAGAAATACCTTAAGGGTTTTCTCATCGGTTGCGGCTGGAGTTTGAAGAAGACCCACGATATTGAACTACTACCTACTTGAGTAAAAAAGCGTATGAAAGATGCTGTCATTCCCGCGAAGGCGGGAATCCAGGCAACTTACGTAATATCAATTGCTTATCTGGATTCCCGCCTTCGCGGGAATGACAAAATTGTGACTTTTTTAATAACGGTTATATATGCAAGTAGGTACTACTATTAGCAGAAGCTACCCAATATGATAAACAA
>JALGVR010000009.1 GCA_025774605.1 bacterium
ATCTGCGTTCTCTTTCTGAGAGGCACAAACACATCCTTGTCCCGGGTTATTACCGTCTTAACGCCTTTCGCTTCCAGTTCTCTCTTCAACCTCAATCCCACGTCCAGAACGACATCCTTCTCGTAAAGTCCGGTTGGACCGATAGCGCCCGGGTCCTTTCCGCCGTGTCCCGGGTCGATCACCACCACGTCCAGCGCCCAGGCGTCCTTCTCCTCTTCGAGCCGCCTCCGAGCCTCCCGATCCAGACCGGCGCCGCTCCTGCCGCTGAATTCCACGCAGTACAACGGCGGGTCGGTGATCTTCTCGAAGCCGCTGAAGGACGCGCCGCTGTCGGGGGTTATTGTTATCAGCGCGCCCTTGCGAATCCGGCGGGCGTCCAGCTTGTCGATCAGATCGACCATCCACGAGCGGTTGAACGATGCCGTGTCGATCTCACCACCGGGAAAGAACAGCTCTACGCTTCCGTCGGACAGGGTATCGACCCTGCATTCCAACAGCCTCCCCGCGGGGATTATCACACGCGTACGCCCCGGTTCAACGTCATACCGCACGCCGTAAAGATCGTGGCGCGGCGGAGTTACTATAAGACAGGGCATCGACGGATCGAAGAGGAGCTCGCCGGGATAGAACTGCGCCAGAACGGCGATCAACGGTCCGACCGACGCCAGGATCCCGTCATCCTTTCGTATTGTCGGCAAAGGCATCTGAATCAGGTCCGGATCCGCCAGCACAAAGGGATTCCCCGACGTAAATATCAATGAACGAACGGGGAGGTCAAGACGAATGCGCCGACCGGATGCCGCACGCTGCCAGCCGATATCCAGATGATCGGCAAAGCTGCCGAGCTCAACCAGCAACTGGTTGTCGGACTGTTCCATCCGGACGGAATCCCTTCTGTCCGGATCGTTCATCCAGTTGATCGCCAGCCAGTCATCAGCAAACAAAACAATGGGATTGAAGCTGACCGATATGAAGAGAATTATCAGCAGGTACCGCATAAAACCATCTTGGGATCTGTTGAACAAGTTGAAGGAGATGCCTGTTGCATTTTGCATGGACAGGAATATACATACCATCCCTTTGAAAATATCCTCCTATTATTGTGGGATCAGGAGGGACATCACTACCTCGATCCACCCATAATCGTCCTCCCTGTGATGCGCAGACTGATTGAATCCGCAAGAGCCATTACACATTCAGCATACGGCGTCGAATGATTGTAGCGCAGAATCACCCTCTTCATCCGGTTGCGGCTGATGTTTCTTTTCCAGCCGTTTGATTTCAGGTATTGGGCTATCGAGGCGGCGGCGTCACTGACGTTTTCCAGGTCGATCACGCCGTCCTCATCGCCGTCGCGACCGTAGGCGCGAAAGCTTGTCGGTAAAAACTGCGGCAGACCGAACGCGCCCGCCCATGATCCGTTTGCCCAGGCTATCCGCTCTTCACCCGCCTCTTCCATCAGCATGACCAGCTCGTGCAGTTGTGAGCGCGCCCATCGGGCGCGCTTCAGCAGCCTGCGCTTCTGTTCCGCTCCGGCATCATCCTCCCCCTTTAACACTTTTTTCAGCACCTCCGTCCGGTCGGCCACCGCCAGACTCCAGAAGACGTTGAAAACCGCATCATGACCGATATTTATCCCGAAATCGGTCTCAGCTTTCATGATGGCGATTATAATCTCCAGGGGCACGCCATATTGCGCCGCCGCCCTGGTAATTTCGTCTCCGTTCTCCCGGCGGAATTCCATACATCTGTCCACCGATTGCGGTGTCAGTTGATGCGTGTACAGTTCATCGGTCTCCTGATGCGTGGAATTCTTGTCCAGCGTGCAGGGCAGAAACCGGGTGCGCTTGTCGACGAGTAATTTTCTCACCAGGGCGACCTCTGCATCAGCCCAGCCCTCTTCTCCGAGTGTTTTCAGGAGCAGCCGCTTGTATTGATCCGGAATCCACAATATCAGTTTTTCCTGGATCAACGCCTCATCCGGGGAGAGCGTATCCGAATCGATCGGCATACCGGGCGGTTCATCGGTGAGTACCATGTCCACAGCCGATCTTGACATCGGCGCGGGCAGGACGGTTTCGACCTTGCCGGAAGCGGTCCCACCGGAATTGAATCGCCCGCCGACTCCGCTCCACAACAGGGACAGTCCGATCAACGCCAGCAGCAGACCGAATCCCGACCAGCCCCTCAAATCACTGTCCTCATTGTCCTATTCCCGATTTCTCTCACCATACTCACTGTCCAAATAAAGTGACATGGAAAGGTACACTTCAACATCACCGCTTCGGTCGCCATCATCCACTCGCTGCGTGCGGGCGACCTGAACCGCCAGCCAATTCAGGCGACTCCTTCGCCAAACCAAGGCTCCCGCCCATCGAAAGCCATGCCCCGAAACCCTAACCGAAGCAAGCCGATCGGGCAGTTCGGCTTCACCGATATAGAGAGGCAGCGCTGCCGGTGTCGAGAAGAAGCTTGTGGAAATGTAATACCTCAACGGCATCCCGGTCAACGAAAACCGGGCGGACCTGCCGGCAATCCTCAAACCGCCCATGGCTCCATAGCCTCTTCCGTCATCATCCGCCCAGCGTTCGGCACCCTCAAACCATAGCCTGAACCGATACGGGAGGAAGCGCCGCTTCAACTCCCCGTTCAATGTCATCCTCAGCCGGTTTTCCTCGAAATCCGTCGAAGCCGCCTCTTCACCATGTCCCTCGGTGCCAGACCGGCGACGATACCGGAGAATCAGCTCATCTCCCTGCCTGACCGGAATGCCGAGCTCAAGCGATCCCCTCGAGCCGGTAAGCGGTGTCGGTACCGTGTAAGTACGCCAGGGTCTTCGCTCCACCTCCAGATGGACTTTAAACCTGTTCACCGGTCCCCGGTTACACCGCCCGCCGAACAACATCGCCGCTCCGGACCTGTTCTGTGGGGATCTCCCTCTGGAGAGCAAGCCGGCAAGGCGGTTGATATAATCGGCGGGATAATGATATAATATAGTGCAGAAATCCCAGTTCAGACTATTGATGTCCCGCCGAGTCAACACAATCTTCCAGGCGGCGTGTCTGTCGTGATCAAAGCTGATTTCGCCGCCCGACTTAAAATTCCGGTCTGAAACTCCGCCGGCTATCCCGACTGCTCCGGACCTGTCACCGGTCATTTGAAACCTGTCCCGGGCGGTCAACTCCGGCATAAAAGGCCTGTCATATCGCGCGGAATAACCGGAAATCCCAAGACTCCACTGTAATCCATTCACTGCTTGATTGTACCTGATACCGCCGCCCAATGCGGTTTCAGTTACGCTGTCGTCTTTTCGTTTCTCGCCCTCGGTTCGATGCAAGCCGGAATCTGACAGCCTGGTAACATCGCCTTCGTCATCAACTATGGCATCCAATCCAGTATAGGCACCGAACAGGATTATTTGCAATCTTTCACCGTTCATTTCCATCCCCAATCCGCGAAAACCGGAGTTCTCCCGGGCTTCGACCGCAGGTCTGACACCCTCGAACGTTCCGGCGTAAGCGGCTTTCGCATCAAATCCCGCTCCAAACACCGGACGTGTGTCGAGCGTCAAGCCGTATCCGGAAGAGACGTGGAAATCACCGCCGATTATCGCCAGACGATCAGATCGGTACGCCAGGTAAAACCTGCTCAGATCAGCAGCCGACGGCTCATACTTGTCCTTGTCCACCATGGCGCCCGCTGTCATTGAGCCGCCGGCAAGCGAAAGCCTCTGCGTCATGCCCAGTGGCGAACCGTCATAGTGTCTGATGTCGTCATCAGCAGCGGAACCGTAACGACGATCGGTTCGAACGTGATAGCGCGCCGAAAAGGCTTTCCCGCCCAACGTCATCAAGCCCTCAACGGTTGCGAGCTGTTCTTTTCCGATGACGGTTCGGGCAAGCAGATCGTTTTTGCTCCTGAATTCTCCCCTCTGATCGCGCGCTCGAACGATCGAAACCGCGCACGAATCATCCATTAAACCGTAAGCCTCCAACTGCCGGAGACCGGCCCGGTTGATATTCAACGGCCAGGCCTCCATGCCCCAGAGTGCACTTGATTGATCCGTGTACTCCGACCATCCGCCTCCAATCCAGTCGGCAAGTCTCTCATTATCACCAACAGCGGCAAACCCGCAACAGCAATACAATACGAGGATCATGCACACAGCTCGAATCACCATGAAAAGCTTAGCCCGGCATGTTGTGACCAACCGAGAGGATACAGGTTGACAGCCGAGAGACTGACCGTAACGGGATTGAGAATAAAGTACACTCCTCCGCCGATCCTGTATGGGTTGTCACAGAGAATCAATCTGCAGCCGACCGTTCGTCGGAACTCCTGTTGCATCGCCAGAGTTAGACCGGCTCTACCGCGCCGCGGGACATCTATCGCCAACGACGTCTCTGTTGCCGGGGCGGCGTTGACTCGGACCGACCCCCAGCAGTTTCTGTCGATGTCCCGGTGTCCGTCCCTGATCGCACCGGTCAGCAGTCCGTCAATTCCGCCGGAAGCCGACACGCCCGGCAGAATCAGCCAGTCCAGCTTGAAACCGAGCCCCGGCGCCAAGGCGGAGCCGTATCCCTTAAGGTCAACGCGGTAGACATCAGCAATCACGAAAAAACAGGCGTTTCGCAACCGCAGACCGCATTCACCGGAAAGCCTTTGCTCACGGTAGACATCATCCCCCGAAGCCTGGAAGACCATTGCCAGGTTCAGCTCTTCTCCCGGAATGAACAGCTCCATCCTGCTGAGGGCAAGCTCAGGCAGTCCGTATTTCTCAATTCTGGCAAAGCCGACCCGATGCTTGCCACTGAAGCCTCCACCATGTAACAGGAAATCGGACGGCTTGTCGAAAAAGCCCTCAAAAGCCGCCTGAGCGTTGATTACAAGGGAGATCAATATGACCGCCGCAAACCGATACCGCATCGTGCAAATCATGCCGGCATGGGTGGAGAAATGATCTTGTCTGTAGTTCGGAATATCACCCGATCCATCTATTCTGATAAATTTAATAAAACAGCCATGACTTGACAAACAGGTATATGGATTGTAGATTGAAATTGAGGTAACCATTAAAGTACTTATTTGTGATGCTTAACAAAAGCCATCTCCTGTTGAAAGCAGTTTTATCGGCAATTCTGCTGTATTGTTCGGCCGGAAAGGTTCATGCACAGAGCGTCAGGTCTGAAGTGGTAATCCACACCGATCACCTGCCGCTCGATGAACAGAAATACCTTGCGGGACTTGACCGGGAACTGCAGCAGACACTGGACGCGTACAAATGGACGGACGGGTCATACAGATACGAGTTGCCGATTCATGTTGAGATATTCTTCGAAAAATACTCGCTTCTCGGCGCCTGGCACAAGTATGAAGCCGGCATTATGGTGGCGATGAAAAAGGGAATACAACTCCGGGACAAACGCTGGCAATTCAAGATCAACCGCAATATACCGCTGCATATCGGCGAACCGTACGATACGTTCACCGGATTGATAGAGTACTATATAGTGATGTGTCTCGGTTACGAGGTTGACCTGTTCGGGCCGCTGCATGGTCAGGAATTCTACGACCGGGCTCGCAAAATCGCCGAGAAATCACGATTTGAGAACCAGTTTTACGACGGCTGGGATCAACGCCGGGAGCTGGCTGACGATTTCACCCGGAAGGATTCATACAGGAACCTCCGCACCGCCGCCTTTTACGTTAACGCCGGCTTATATTATCACGGCAAGGGTAACAGTGAAACCGCCGGCGAATACCTGAAGCGCGGCGCGGAAACAGCCATGAAGGAAAGGTCCGGGATGATGGAACTCCACCGGGATGGTCATATCATAAGATTCGTCGATCTCGAAAAACTGGCTGCCGCACTTGTGCAATTGGAAGAGTTCGATACCTTGGACAAACTGGCGGATTGGGACAAGGAAAACTCCGAAATTTACCGGTAATTCTCTCTCAATCATTAAAAGGCTTGACAACATCTTGAAAAAACTGTAAACTGAACATGATATGGATCATTGTAACCGGATATGGGACATGACTCTCAATAGATCATTCATCCACTTGTTTTTACTGGTGATATTACTGCAGGCATCGCCGGCTATTGCCCAGGCTCTGGAGAGCTTCACGGCGACCGTCGACGGTCACAGCGTCAAGCTCGAGTGGACGACCAACAGCGAACGGGGCATCACCGGATTTCAGTTGCAGCGCAGCTTTGACGGACGGAATTTCTATACAATCTGCAAAATGGAGCCTGCTGGAATCGGTCATACATACCGTTACATCGACAACGACCTGTTCAAAGACGACACACGAACCTTCTACTACCGCCTCGAAATCCGCCGCACCGGCGGACATAAGGAATACAGTCAGACCAGGGAAGTTACGCTCTCATTCTCCGGCGTACACCGCACCTGGGGCAGCATAAAGGCAATGTTCCGCTAAAAACAACCCTCTTCACAATCATACAAGGATCGCCAATTGTTTTGTCCTCAATGTGGATCCGAGAACGACGACCAAGCGTTGTTCTGCAAGACCTGCGGCGCCAAGCTCACGAACCTGCCTGAAGATACATCACTACAACAACAGATACCAGTTCCCCCTCCGCGGGTGGACTACGCCGGTTTCTGGCGCCGTTTTGTGGCATTTTTTATCGATGCCATCATCCTGGGCATCGTCACCGGTATTCTAACCTTTATTTCAGGCGGTTATGGAGGCTTCAACAATTATGCCGATTTCGGTCCCGGCCATTTGGCCGGTATAATGTTCTCAAACAGTTTCTCGATAGTCATCGCCTGGTTGTATTACGCTCTGATGGAAAGCTCATCCAGGCAGGCAACGCTGGGCAAGATGGCGATCGGTCTGCTTGTAACCGATATGGAAGGTCGCCGGATCACGTTTATGCGCGCCACCGGCAGGCATTTCAGCAAGATCATTTCGGGAATGATCCTGATGATCGGCTATTTCATGGCGGGTTTCACGGCGCGCAAGCAGGCGCTGCACGATATGATCGCCGGAACGCTGGTGCTGGTGAGCAGGTAGGCGGTCAGGAGATTTAATCAGAAGACACAAAGACACAATGATAATTACTTGCTAATTAGTGTCTTAGTGTCTTTATAGTTTGATTATTCCGGATTGTAATATTGCTTAGCTTTGTAGGTAAGCTGTACGATGAACCCGGTTTTGCCTCCCGAATATGCGATCCTGTCGTTTGGATACCTCTCCGCAAGCGATAACTTCAGTTCCTGATAGAGCTCAGCTACATCCGGGAACTCGCGCAAATAATCCCTGAAATATAACCTGTCCCATAACTCCGAATCGCCTTCTCGGTTCGGACATTGTAGGCACCCCCTGAGGTTAAAATTATAGCCTTTTCCTCGTGTCGACAAATTCGGGGGAAGATCACCATTGGTGAAGCACGGGCTAATCCTTAAGGTTCACCGCCCTCTCATATTCGTCCAATAATGTCGCAATGAGCTCTTTGACAGGAACGATTTTATCTACGCGATACGCATTTGAATTTTATCTACGCGATACGCATTTGATCCCGCGAAGGCGAATCCCTTTTTAAGCCTTCCCTTCTTCGCATTTGTCAGCGCAAAGGCTATGCAGTATGGCGCAGTTTCGTAATCACATGTTTTCAAACATTTCCAGGGACACATGAACGGTTTTTTCATCCCCTTAAGGACATCTTCAAGGAATTGGTTTTTTATCGCCCTTCCCGGCAATCCTACCGGACTGTCAATTATGACAAGATCATCCTCCTGACAATTTATATAGGTCTCCTTGAATCCCAGCGAAGCATCACACTCCAGGGTGCCAACAAACCTGGTTGCCATTTGCACGCCCTGAGCGCCCAATTGCAGGAATTTATAGATGTCCGCTCCGGTATAAATGCCCCCCGCTACAATCACTGGAATATCCTTATCAAATTGCCTCTCAAAGACTTTAATTACGGAGATGACTTCCGTCAGTATCTTCTCCAGCGTATAATCAGGATCATCAATCTGCTCCCGCTTGAAACCGAGATGACCACCGGCCAAAGGACCCTCGACAACCACCGCATCTGGAATATGGTTATACGATTTCGCCCAATACTTGAATACTATATTCGCGGCTCTTGCTGAAGATACTATGGGAACAACCTTGGTTGAAATATTTTTCAGCCTCTCCACCGGTATTTTTCGAGGGCTCCTTAAGGGAAGTCCGGCGCCGAGGAAGACTATGTCCGCGCCTTCATTCACAGCAACCAGCATAAGATCATCATAATCAGAAGAAGCCACCATTATATTTACACCAATAATCCCATCAGTCATTTCCCTTGCTCTTCTAATCTCTTTAGTCAGGGCTCTGATGTTTGCTCCACTGAAATTCCTGCTGAAATCGGTTTCAAGCATACCGATGCCGGCAGAGCCGATAACTCCGATTCCACCCTCATTGGCAACAGCGGAGGCTAATCCCGACAGAGAGATCCCAACGCTCATTCCTCCCTGAACGATCGGTATTTCAGCCTCAAGCGCCCCGATCCTCAACTTTGGCATTTTACTTGAATTCACA
This sequence comes from bacterium, assembly GCA_025774605.1. Classification (GTDB taxonomy): domain Bacteria; phylum Electryoneota; class AABM5-125-24; order Hatepunaeales; family Hatepunaeaceae; genus JALGVR01. The sequence goes on from JALGVR010000009.1 coordinate 8,557, forward strand.
AACCATCTCCCTAACATGGCAAGATACTCCTGCAAGGATTACAGGGAATTCTGATTTCAACTCGCAATTCCCATTCGTACAGGGACTCAACGAGCCTGCTACATTATCCTCATTTTCAATTCTTCCCACACCTCCCCCGCTTTCAGCCTCAACTCATCAATACTCCCATCGTTCACAATCACGATGTCCGCCCGGCTGACCTTTTCGTCAATGCCGATCTGACCCTGCAGCCTGCCTTCCGCCTGCCGGCGGCTTATTCCCAACCGCTTCACAGTCCGCCCGATCAACTGCTCGTACGGCGCTGTCACCACCACAATCCTGTCGAAATCGCCGTCGATCCCCCACTCGAAGATGAGCGCGGCGTCGTAGACGATAACACTGTGTGTCTTTGACAGCTTCTGAAATCCCTGGCGGGCAAGCCTGTTCAAGACGGGAAAGGTCAGCCGGGTCAGGTCCGCCGCGCCGTCCGCAGAGCCGAACGCCGCCTCAGCAAGCTTGCGCCGGATGACCTGTCCTTCCCCGTCGAGGATTTCCCGTCCGAACCGTTCGGCAAGCTTCCGTCTCAGTTCCGCATCGACCAGCAGCGCCTGTCGACCCATCCCGTCGCCCTCGACAACGCCCGCGCCTGACCTCGCCCAGACCGAAGCGACAGTCGACTTGCCGGAACCGATCGGTCCGGTCAGACCGATCAGAAGCGTGCCTGATGGAACAGGTCTGGCGAAGATGCTCATGATGGAAATGGGATTATACCTGGATTGTATATTTTTAAGTCGGTAGTCATTAGTCGGTAGTCGGTAGTCGGTGGTCGTTAGTCCTTGGACGGTTGGGTCAGTCCAAGTTTGCGCCGAACCGCCGGGATCAGACCTCCCTCGTCCAGTATTGCCTGCACCGACTCCGGCAGCCGAGGAAACGGGTAACGGTTACCCACTGTATCCCCTATTCGACCTTCTTCGAAATTGATAACAATCTCGTCGCCGTCGTTAAACCTGTCAGCGACCTTCGCCTGGACCAACGGAAGACCCTGGTTGACCGCGTTGCGGAAGAATATGCGGGCAAATGAACCGGCGACGATCGCGGCAACACCGGCTGATTTGAGGCAGGTCGCCGCCTGTTCGCGGCTCGAACCGCTGCCGAAGTTCATTCCGGCGACAATGACATCTCCGCGCCTTAATTTTGCCGGGAAATCCGCTGAATATCCCTCCAGGGCGTGCTCCGCCATCTCGACCGGATCAAGGATCGGCAAGTACTTCCCCGGATAAATGACATCGGTGTCGATATCATCGCCCAGGACCCAGACCTTTCCGGTGATTATCTTCTCCATGTCGAAACCTAAAGCTCCATGAATTCACGGGGGGTGCGGTTCAGAACTTCGTTGCCATTCTCAGTGATCAGAATGTCGTCCTCGATACGCACGCCTCCCATTCCGTCAATATATACGCCGGGCTCAATCGTGACCACCATACCGGGCTTCAGAACGGTCTTGGATGCTTTATTCACCATCGGTCTGGAATGAACCTCCAATCCCAAACCATGCCCCAGACCATGGACGAAATATTGCCCGAAACCAGCCGCGGCGATGAAATTCCTCGCTGCAGCATCAACATCACAGCACCTCGCGCCGGGAACCGCAGCCTCAATCCCCCTCGCTTGAGCTTCGAGAACGATGTCGTAGATATTGCGCAGTTTGGAATTTACCTTACCAACAGCCACAGTGCGGGTCATGTCGGATGGATAGCCGTTGTAGAGACAACCGATGTCAAAGGTTATCAATTCGTTCCGGTGGATCTTTCGCTTCGAAGCGACACCGTGAGGCATCGACGAGCGCGGTCCACTGGCTACGATCAGCTCGAATGAGTTCTTCTCGGCGCCGTTTTTCACATGCTGATATGTAATCTCGGCAGCCAGTCCAAGCTCGGTAATACCGGGTTTGACCATCGGCAGCACAGACTCCAACGACTTGTCCGTGATCGCCACAGCGCGGCGGATGGCGTTGATCTCGTACTCGTCCTTGACCATCATCAGTTCTTCAACCACGTTTTGCGTCTCCACCAGACCGCTGTTGGGGAAAGTACGTTTGAGCTGCCGGTAGAAATCAACAGTCAAGAAGGACGCTTCGAAACCGATACGTCCCCTGAACCTGATCTCACGATTGCTCTTGAGCTCTCGAATAAAGGCATCGGCAGCGTTTAGCCCGTTTGAATAGGTGTAAACCAAGGCGCCGGACACCTCCTCCTTCGCCTGATTGGTGTATCGACCATCAGTGATGAAATACGCATTTCGCCCCGTGATCAACAGTAGTCCGCTTGATCCGGTGAACCCACACAGCCAGCGTATGTTCGACGGACGCTTGACCAGGAAGTTTGCAATCCCAAGTGTCCTGAATCGCCGGCGTAATGCTGCAATCCTCTGTTCCATTCAGTTACCCGCCTGATCTGATTTACTTCTCTTCAGTCGCACCAGGGCTCAATGCATCGGCACGTCGGCCGAAGCAAGAAAAACCCGGCGATCAATGAGTTGATTATTGTTCACAATACCAGCGAGGACAGGCCTGGAGCGCCTGTCACCGCGAATACTTGAACACCCTTTATGGACGGGTACGAAGACACGATCTCCCGAACCGGGTTGATGCAAATTACACTCATAATTTGTCAAACCTGGTTCTTCAGCTCATCGATTCTCTTGCGATAGGCTTTATTGGTGGGATGCTTCTTCAGAAGCTCCTCGTACACATCCACCGCATTCTGAATATCACCCTGCGAGGCATACAGCTCGGCGAGGGTTTTCGTCGGAACGCGACCCTTTGATGCGGTCACCGCATCGTCCCTGGTCTTCGGCCCGTCCGCCTGTTCTGCGGCGGTTCCGCCGGTCGGTTCGACAACCGCCTCCTCCACCGCAGCCGGCTCTGACGGTTCGGCGCCCTCCCCGGCAGGTGGAGCCGTCTTCTCTTCGGACGGCAGGCTGACATCAGGCTTTTCTTCTCCAACAGGGGGAAGATCCGTCGTTTCAGCCTCCATTTCACCGACCGGTTCAGCCTGCACGCCGGGTTCAGGCGGCGCCTGGGCTTCCGCGACCCCCTCCTCCCAGGAGGGAACGATTTCAGCCTCAGCTTCCCCGGACACTTCCGGCGACGGTTCCGCCTTGTCGGATTCTGTCTTCACCGCCGGTCCGGTGACTTCGCGTGCTATTCGAGCCAGCCGAAGCTGATCCTCCTCCATCCGCTTGAGGTCTTCAGGATCAATTTTAACCCTCGCTTTCGCCGCCGCTTCAACCGTTGTCCCGCCGGGCACACGCTCCTGTGAAGATACGTCGCTCTGCGCCTTCCCGCCTGCGGCGTCGTCCTCCGTGACAAACGTCACTTCACGCGGCGTCGGATGCTCCTCCATTTCACCTCGAAGCAGCTTCATCAATGGCGATTCATGTGTCTCCTCTGAATCGAGCTCTTCGGCGGACTCGGGCTCAGACCGCTCGGAGACGTATCCGGAAGCATATTCCGCCGCCTCGTCGAGCATGTTCGCCTGGACTTCTTCGGGGGGCTGTTCAACGACCTCATCGGTCTTGAAATAACGTTCCTTTTTGCGTTCGATCTCAGGCGGGATCAGGTTGTGCTCCAAAAGCGTACGTCGCAGCATTTTGGATGATATATTGACCACCCTGTCTTCGGTGTAGAGACCGTGCTCGACGGCGGCCTGGCGCAGGAGCGCCGTGTCCAGCCTTCCTTGAATGCTGTCATCAATGGGATCCAGCTTTTTCAACTCGCGGAGATGATGGATGTATCTTTTACTGTCACCCCTCTCTTCACTGAGCTCGACGCATCTTTCGTGCGCGAACACGATATTATTATCGATCTTTAAAGCCTGCTTAAAAGCTGAATACGCCAGTTTGTGCTGGTTAAGATGCAGATGAAGATTTCCCTTGACAAGCCAGCCGGTGGCAAGATTGGGGAATTTTTCCAGTCCCTGATTCAGTATTTTGGCAGCCTGCTTGTACTTGCCGAGCAAGATGTAGCAATCCGCCTGATGTGCGAACAGGCGCGGCTGATCCCTGACCTGTTTTTTCAGCGAGGCCAGGCGATCCTTAGCCTTCCTTACAATCTCCATTGAGAACCTCACCATTATAAAAATTATCGATCAGCGAGGGGCAATCCGTTCAAGGTTTGCCAGTGCAATTTCATAGTCTATGCGGGCGTTCAACAGCGCGGTCTGACTGCGGGTCAGATCGAGCTGAGCATCAAGCAGATCACGCGAATCAACCAACCCGCTTTCGAAACGCTCCCCGGTTATGGAATAGCTCCGGCGTGAAAGATCAAGGGCGACTTCGGCAATATCGATCCTGTCGGCCGCCCGCCGCACCGCCCGCAGCGCTTCCTTCAGTTCCGCGGTGAGCTCCGCCTTCTTCAGGTTATAGTTAATCCGCGCCCGAGCAGCGTCAGCCCTCAGCTTTTCGATGCGCCCCCTCGTCAAGCCGAAGCCAAACAGCGGCAGTTCAAAGTGCAGCGTCAACCCGAAATCCCTGTCGACCGGCTTATCCAACATGTCAAGATCGTTATTCCGGGTCTCCAGGTCGTAGAATAACTGCAGTGCGGCCTGGATGCGCTCACTTCTCATCGCGGCGCGGTTTTCCAGCTCGATACGCTGCAACGCCAGCCGCTCCTGCGCCAATTCGAGCCTCTCGCCGGTGGAGTCAATCCCGACGAATCGTTGCGGAAGTACTTCTCCGGGAGACCAGTTGACCTTGACGACTTCGTCAAGCGGCAGCCCCAACCGGGTTTTCAATTCGTCGGCTGCAGCCTGAAGCTGACCCTCTGCCTGCCGGTAGTTGCCTTCCCGCCTGGCCAGATCGACCTGTATCTGAAGGAGTTCGACCTCTGGAATCAACCCCGCCTGCAGCTTCCGGCGCGCCAGCTCCTCGGCGGATCGCCCCTGTTCCAGATCCTGTTCGGCTATGTCCAGTGCGCCACTCGCCGAAACGAGCCCGAAGAAGAGCCGTGTGGCGTTGTACCTGATACGCCTGATCTGCAGCCGGTAATCATTGCGATTGCGTTGATAGGCGATTCGACCAAATTCCCGCTCCCTGCCGACCGGATTCCCCGCCAGGATCGGTTGCACAAGCGAGACACGCCGCCACAGTGAATATTCAGTCGTGTCTTCTCCGGAGCCGATCCTGTCATTACGCCATACACTGCGATAGAGCCCCGTTGACATGCTCAGCGCGGCACCCCAGGGCAACTCCTGCCTGATTTCCAAACCTCCCCGCCAGCGCCGGTCACCTGAAGAGATCCGCCTGAATTCCTCGCGCCCGGTCAACGGATCATAGGCAATACTGTAGTCGACGGATTCGCTTAAAGTCGGCACGTCACCGCTAAGTCTCAACCGGGGATATCTCGCAGACCGGACCGAGAGCCAATCCCCGGCGGCGGCGAGCGAATCCAGCGTCGCCAATTTTGAAGCCGGGCTCCTCTCCAACGCCAGTCTCAAGCAGTCATCAAGCGTCAGTTGAAGCGTATCGGCGGCACGAGCATCACCAACACGAAAAAGAATATACGAAAAAAACATCAACCATACCGGTATGGAAATCATGAAAGCACAACAGGGGCGAGAAAGGAGCATACCGACTCGAAACATAATCCTAATCGAAATAATTATTCAAGTCTATGAAAACCGGTTCGATCGCGTACGGCGAACCGATCAGGAGCGTCAGGTCCAGCGGTCTGAACACAAAGCTGACCACACTGCTGTTCATCACACCGCCCTGATCCTCGGGAACCTGAAGAACCTGGTCCATCAGGCGGGACATGGTCCACGCGCCCTTGTGATCCCGGAGTATTGCCACCAGGTTGTTCCACCGGAGATGCGACGACGTGCCGGTGTTGTCGCCGAAATATGCCCGGTTATGTTCCTGCAGCAGGTGATGTATGAAATGATTCGTCTCGCAGATCAAGCCGTCCTCATCGGGATTCCTCTCGAGAATGACATCGAGAGCGGTTTCAAAACAGGTTCCATTCCCGACATCAGCCGCCAGGTAGTTGCAGCCTAACGCCACCGGCGCGTCCAGGTAGGCTATTCGCAGCATATCCAGACTTTCACAGGTCATAAGCCATTCAAATGACATAAGCCGGCGCCACGGTCTACTGAGATCGCGCGCGGTAAAGACATCCGCCATCGGTGCGGCGTTCATCGTAACGCACAGACCCGCGTCGTTAACCCCGGAATTCACCGAGAATATCCCCGGGTAACCAAACACGGCGAACTGGCGCCCGCTGTCCGTGAACTTGAACACGGTGACACAGAGAAGGTGTGCATAACTGACGGCTTCCTCGTTGTCAAGGTTATGACCGATCAGGAGACAACCTCCATCCGTATAATATTCCCAGGCGATTATTCCACTGCAGGCTTCCCGATTCAACAGGATAATATCCATCAACTGCAATATCTTGATCTGATCCAGCGTCAAGCCGCCGGTCATTGACAAACCGTCGCACAACGCCTTCATCCAGGGCGGGATGACCGTGTCCCAGTATAGGTCTGCCTCACGCAGCAGTTCATCGTATGTGAATCTGTGTGACCTCAGCCGGGATTCGACCATCAGGTCATACAGCTCTCTAATCTCGCTGCGCATCAGGTTGCCGAGCTGGCGTCCCATCCGGTTGCCATCACCCTTCAAAACGGGGATCTTGATATCGCCCACCGAATAAAGCTCACCCTGCGGTTCTGAAGGGCTGGCGGGATTTTCATCCTTGTTGCAGGCGGTCAGAACCAGGGACAACCCAAAAATCAGCATTAAAATCAACCTGTTCATTGTATCCTCTAAATATTCACATGTTCGCTTTTCACAGAAACCGGCATCTCCCGGTTGCCCGGTCTGCGGGAACCGGCGGAGCTCTACTCAAACCTCAGCGACATGATCGGATCCAGCCGGGCGGCCCGACGCGCCGGCAGCCAGCCGAAGATGACTCCGACACCCATCGATACAACCACCGCCACCAGGATGGCCCACCATGAAACGGCGGTCTCCCATCCGGCAAACAGGGTGATGCCGTGGGCAAGCAGAACGCCCAGGATCACCCCCACAATACCACCCGACAACGAAAGCAACACCGCCTCAACCAGAAACTGACGGGCGATATCAGATTGCCTGGCTCCCACCGCGCGCCTGATTCCGATCTCCCTCGTTCTCTCCAACACCGAAGCCAGCATGATGTTCATGATGCCGATACCGCCCACGAGCAGTGAAATCGAGGCGATAGCCCCCATCACGACATTGAAAATACGCTGCGTTGCCTGGTGCTGCCTGAGCAGTTCTTCGGGAACCAGAACCTTGTAATCAGCCACGCCCCGGTGTCTGCGCCGCATGATGCGTTCAATCAAACCCGCATAATCCGCCAGAAGCGAGGGTTCTTCAACACTGGCGACGATTCTTGTCAGTTGGCTGTTATCATCGGTGGATGCTGGTTGACGCTTCAACGCCGTCTGCAGAGGTATGTAGATATCGAGGTTTTCATTGCGCAGCGGCACGCCCTCGATTTCGCCCTTGCCGACGGCGCGGCCGCGAACGACTCCGACCACCGTCAGCAGTTGATCCCTGATCCTCACTTCCTTCCCCAGGGGACTTTTCAACGGAAAGAGCTCCCGTGCCGCTTCCCAGCCAAGCAGGCAGACGGGTTGGTAATTCTCCTCGTCGCCGACAGCCAATTTTCGCCCGGAGGAAAGCGGTCGATCATATATGTTGAAATATTCCGGCATCGTCGCCACCAGGTTCGACGAGACGGTTCTTCCTTCAGCGGAAGCCTTCACTTCATTGACGGACAGCGGAACCACCCTGACCGCCCCACCGAGAACGGCGCATAATGCTTCGGCGTCCTTCAGCGTCAGGCCGCGTGGATTCCTGTCCAGCGAGTTTGTCCGCGCTTCACCCTCCCCGGGACGATGGTGATCGATCAGGATGTTGGACGCCCCCATCAGCTCGATCTGTCTGAGCGCCTCCCGCCGTGCGCCTTCACCGATTGAAGCCATCCCGATCACCGCCGCCACGCCGAAGATGACACCGAGGGCGGTCAGGAACGTGCGCAGTTTGTGCGTACGCAGGCTTTCCCAGGCGCTGAGAGTGAGTTCGAGGATCAGCATATCAACCTGTCAGTAACGCCTGATCCTGACATGGCGGCTCCGCTTGCCCGGTTTACCGGAATTCGAGGCGGCTTCGCCTGCGGGCGGAGACGATTTCACCTGCGGCATTCCTCTTCCGCCCTGGAGCGTCGGATCAACCAGGGCAACGGTTGCATCCTTATCCAGTCCGTCTTCGATGATCACGAAATTGTCGTTGCGCCGTCCCAATGTAACCTCGCGCTCCCTGAACCCTGAACCGGCTTTTTCCCAGACGATCTTCCCGCCATCCTTAACAAAAACCGCCTCAATCGGAAGCCACATTTTATCCGGAATCCTGTCAACAATGATGCGCGCCGTGGCGGACATGCCCGGTCTAAGCAACGGATCCGATTCCCTTATCCTGACATTGACGTCAAAGACCCTGGCTTCAGACACACCCTCCTCGACATTCGCCAGCACCGCGACTTCGACGACCTCGCCGTGAAAGGTCGGTTCGGGATAAGCGTCCAGCTTGACCTCGACCTCCTGTCCCACCTTGACCTTGCTGATATCCACTTCGCTGACCGATGTTTCGACCAGCATCACCGACAGGTCGGGAAGCTCGATCAACGCCATGCCGCGCCAGGGCGTGTCCCCAACCTTCAGCTTGGACATCTCCCCCCCCTTCCAGAACTCCTTGTAGATCACCAGTCCCGGAGCGGGCGCGTTGATTCTGAGCCTGTTCAAATCCCGCTTGCTCTTCGCCAGGTCATTCTCAGCCTGCCTGATCTTCAGCTCCAGCGAACGGACATCCGCCGAGTCGATCTGGCGCTGGGCTACAACCTGCTGCCGCGCCTGTTCCAGTGAAATCTCCGCCTGCCTCAGGCTCAACCTGCCCTCTTCTATCCTCTTGTCGGCCTCGAATTTCATCTGCTCGAGCCGCAGTTCGGCAAGACGATAGCTTGCCTCGGCATTCTTTACCGACGATTCGAGGCTTGCCATCTGCGATCTGATCGAAGCCAGTGAACGGGTGAGGTTCGAGCGGGCGATATCGAGGTCAGCCTGCCGGTCGTCTATAACCCGTTTCAGCTCCGTCGTGTCAAACTGGATGAGAAAATCGCCCTCCTTCACCTGCACACCTTCAGGCACAAGATCAATAATCTGCAGGTTCGTCCGCACCGGAGGCGACGACACCGTAACTGAATTCTCAGCCCGCAGCCTTCCCGTCTCCTTGAGGTCGATCACGAATTCACCGGACTGGACAGGCGCGGTCGGCAGATCAGGACCGCCACCCGGGATAACAATCCAGGCAATCAACAGGATAACGCCTGTTAAAAGTACTATTCTCAACCAGCGCGGCAGACGACGCCACCGATCGCTAACGGGATTGAAGCGCAAATTCAAACCGGATTATCCATAACCATACCACCCCTGATGCCAATTCGCTCGAGATGTTCCAAAATCCGCTGCGACCAACTCCGCGGAGCCCCGGAACCGGATCCCTGCAACCAGACGACGCGTTCGTCAGCCCTGAACCAGGTGAGCTGACGCCTGGCGAACCGCCTGGTGGAAACTACTATCCTGTCCCTCGCACTGTCAAAATCCGTCGCGCCTTTCAGAAAAGCAACGACATCCCTGTATCCAACGGCTTCCACGATGGAGGGCGGCAACCTGTCAAATCCTCCGTAGCGGCTTGTCAGGATTTTCACCTCATCCGTCCAGCCGTTCCGCAGCATCGAATCGACACGCGCCGCGATCATCGCATGAAGCTCGAGGCGCGGCCGGGTAAGTCCGAAGAACAGCGGACGGCACCAATCGCGGTCGGGCTGGCTCTCGTGCCATGAGCTGAAGCTCCTGCCGGTTGTTTCCCATACTTCCAGCGCACGCGCCAACCGTTTTCGGTCCCCGGGCCCCACATTTTCAGCATACTCCGGATCTATCAGGCGCAGCTCATCGAGCATGGCGTCCATGCCGCGACGATCGATCCGGCTCTCGATTTCAATACGGACATGAGGATCGGGCGGCGGGATCGGCGCCAGACCGTCGATCAACGCCCGGATGTACAAACCGGAGCCGCCGACGACGAGCGGCACTTTACCGCGCCTGATGATCCTCTCGATAACCTGCCTCCCCAGCCGGGCGTATTCCCCCGCCGACATTCTGACATGCGGTTCAATCGTCCCGACCAGATGATGTGGAACGCGCACCAGTTCATCGGCTGACGGCGCCCCCGATCCGACAGCCATGCCGCGATAGAGCTGCCGCGAGTCCGCCGAGACTACCTCACCACCGACCGCTTCAGTCACCAGAAGAGCCGCCGCGGTCTTGCCGACCGCGGTGGGCCCGACGATGACCGGAATTAGCGGCAGGTCATTACTGCCCGATGGGGTTGCCGAAAGATCCATCCTGACGTTTACAGTTGATAAAACACTAATCTTGAATCAATTATCCAGTCATGCAGGAAGAAAACCGCATGCTTCACCGTCTGAACCATTTATCGATCTCCCGCTTGTTGATCACGTGGTAAATCGGCCTGCCGTGCGGGCAGAATTCAGGATCCTCGGTCTGGAACAGCTCGTCGATCAAGCGCTGCATCTCGACGGTTTCCAGCGGCTGACCGGCTTTAACCGCACCGCGACAGGCGAAGGCGGCAGCCAGACGATTACGCGCATCACTGCCGGTCGCGGCGGTATCCTTGAATTCAGCAACAATGCCCAGCAACAGGTCGCGTTCACTGGCAATCTGTATACCCGCCGGAACAGACAGGATTTTGAATTCGCGCGGACCGGTGGTTTCAAGCTCAAACCCCATGGCTCTCAGCAACGGCAGACACTCTTCAACAATCTGCACATCCTCCGGAGATACGTTGAAAGAGACCGGGAACAGCAACTGCTGGCTCGTCCACGGCTCCCTTTCAATGGCTGCAAGCGCCCGTTCATACAACACACGCTCATGCGCCACGTGCTGATCGATAATGACCAGTCCGGTTTTCAGCGGCGAGATCAGGTATGTGTCAAACAGTTGCCAGATCGTAGGACCTTCCCCGGCGTCATAGACCGGCGCCTCAAGCGTGCGATCCGGTTTGCCTGATTCCTGTCCCGGCGGCTTTACAGCACCGGCACCGTCCGGCGTCCTCTTCCGATCGGCGGGAAAAGGCAGAACAGCTCCGCGCGGTGCGTCGTATTGCCGGGGTATCGGCACGAACGGTGTCAGGTGAGCCGGTGCCCTGACCGGCGACCGCTCCGAGAAAACCCGCTTCCCGCCCGACGTCTCTCCCTGCGCCCGGCCCCGCGCAAGCTCCCTGGGCGCCCTGTTGGAGCTTATGGCACCTCTGACGGCAGACCACAATCCTGAGAACACGCCCTTCTCGTCGTCGAACTTGACCTCCTTCTTCGCCGGGTGAACATTGATGTCAAAGCGGTCTGGCGCTGCTTCAAGCTCGATCACATAAATCGGATGTCCGCCTGAAGTATAGTATGGTTCGCAGGCGGTGTATACGGCGCGGTTCAGCCGCGGGCTGGTGATCTGCCGCTTGTTGACGTACAGGTACTGATCGGACGTGCTGCGCTGCGCCAGCGATGCCGGTGAAATCCAGCCCCGAACCCTGAGCCATTCCCGCTGCAGGTCGATCTCGATCATCTCCTCGGCGACGTCATCGCCGAAAAGCCCCGCCAGCCTGTCGCGGTCGTCGCCGGACGGAAGCTGGTAAAGCTGCTCCCCGTTTCGATACAATTCCCATGAAACCCGGGGAAAGGCAAGTGCGAAATGCTTGAATACGGATGCGATCCATTTGAATTCGGTGGAATCCTGGCGGAGAAACTTCCGCCTCGCCGGCACGTTATAGAAGAGATGCCCCACGGATACCGAAGTGCCTTCCGGAGCCGCCGTCGGTTCGCATTTTTCGACCCTGCCGCCGGCTATCATAAGCTCTGTGCCAACCTCCTCACCGCGCGCCCGGCTGAGGATCGTCAGCCTCGACACCGCGGCGACAGACGGCAGGGCTTCACCGCGGAAGCCGAATGTAGTGAGGTTCTCGAGGTCCTCAAAGCGGGTGATCTTGCTGGTGGTGTGCCTGCCGACCGCCGCGGCCAGATCCGATCCACTCATGCCGATCCCGTCATCCACCACCTTGATCAGCGTTCGACCTGCGTCCTCTATGACCACGGTCACCCTGGTCGCTCCGGCATCGAGCGCGTTCTCGACCAGCTCCTTGACCACCGCCGCGGGACGTTCGACAACTTCACCGGCGGCGATCCTGTCCGCCACCGATTGAGACAGCGCTATAATTGAACGACGTTTCCCGTTTACAGTCATCTATCGATCCCGGACGCGCCGCCGGCAGCGTTATCGACCGTGAGCACCGGCGGTCTGGTGGAGGGTCTGATCCCACCAAGGGCAATAATGATCAGCGCGATTATGACCAGCAGGATCATCGACACCCAGGGCATCCGGCTCCGTTCGTGGGGATCATAAACAGTACTACGACGGAACTTTATGCGCTTTTCATCTTCCGGTTTGTAGTAAAAGGGTCGAAACCGGAACCGCCGCGGTTCAATTTTGGTAAAGAAAAATCCCATGTTCCATCCTTAGAAGAGCGTCACCTCCCCGGTAAACAGGCTGTAGAACAGCCTTGACAGCTTGAAGATGGGGCTGAAAAAAAAGACGCCGGTATACCTGCCAAAGAAGAACAGGCCGATAATTACAATCCAACCGATCCGTTCGAACGCTTCCCACTTCGCGAGATACTGCAACGGTATCAGCCCGCCGACAACCTTGGAGCCGTCCAGAGGCGGGATCGGAATCAGGTTGAAGAAAGCCAGCATCAGGTTGATAAAGACGGTGAAGGCGAGCATCAGGTGCGGTATCGAGAACTGATCGATTATCCCGCTGATAACCATGAATTTCTGACACATGCCGGTGATCAGCGCAAGCAGGATGTTGGCGCCCGGTCCGGCGAGCGAAACCCAGATCATGTCACGACGGGGATTGCGAAAATAGGACGGATTGACGGGCACCGGTTTCGCCCAGCCGAAGTGGAAGATCAGCAGCGCCAACGTTCCAACCAGGTCAAGGTGCGCCAGAGGGTTGAGCGTCAGCCTCCCCATATTACGCGCCGTCGGATCGCCGAGACGGAAGGCGATGAATCCATGGGCGAACTCATGAACGGTCAACGCCAGCAATATCGATGGTATGAACAGGATTAACTGGGCGATGTTCAAATATTAACCCGCTTTTAGAAAATAAATGTTTACTTGGCGCCTGGTGAAGGAGTACTCCGTTTCCAGGATTGTATCCCGCATCGTCACCATTTCCATGGTCAAATCTCACGCTGTCATTCCCGCCAAGGACATGTCCCACACCGTCATTCCTGCGAAGGCAGGAATCCACTGTTCACAAGCATGGTTTCTCTCTGGTTACCTGCCTGCGCAGGTATGACAAGTTGGTTACCTGCCTGCGCAGGTATGACAAGCCGGATACCTGCCTGCGCAGGTATGACAAGTTGGATACCTGCCTGCGCAGGTATGACAAGCTGGATACCTGCCTGCGCAGGTATGACAAGCCGGATACCTGCCTGCGCAGGTATGACAAGCCGGATACCTGCCTGCGCAGGTATGACAAGCCGGTTACCTGCCTGCGCAGGTATGACACCCGGCGGACTTCTCCTACAGGCGCTAATTCGTAATGGTCGATTTAATTCAACTCAATTACAGCATATAAATATATAAGCGATAACTTCAATAGTCAAAGATTTTAGCTCGCTGCCACTCCAAGCCGGTAATAACTCCCCCTTAAGCACGACTCCTCCCGCTCCAGCATCCTGTAACCGTCCCGTTCAGGAACATGTTGAACAGACCGGCTTCGATCAGATAATCAACATCGCGTCGCCGTAGCTGTAGAAACGATAACCCTCATCGAGGGCGGTTTGATAGGCGAGATTTAACAGGTCCCAACCGATAAACGCCGCCACCAACTGAAGAAGTGTGGAATCAGGTCGATGGAAGTTCGTCAGCAGGCGGTCGACAACCTTGAAGTTGTACGGTGGATGGATGAACAGGTCAGCGACCCGTTCACCGCCGGTCAGGGGCAGTTTTTCATTCGCGGCGTCTTCAAGCGCACGCACCACCGTCGTTCCCACCACCGTCACCCGCCGGCCGGACAGCCGGGCGTGGTTGATCGATTCAGCGGTCTGTGCCGGTATATGATACCTCTCCTCGTGCATCCGGTGGCGTGCAAGCTCATCGGTTCGAATCGGGATAAACGTCCCCAGACCGACATCCAGCGTCAGTTTCACGATATCGCAACGCCGGGCTTCAAGCTCGTTAAAGAGCCGGCGCGTGAAGTGTAAGCCCGCCGTGGGCGCGGCGACCGATCCGGCCCGCCGGGCATAGGTCGTCTGGTAGCGCTGAACATCGAGCGCTTCCGGTTTCCTCTTGATGTAGGGAGGAAGCGGCGGAGCCCCATGACGCTCCAGCCACGGCAGAAAGGATTCATCTCCGTCTCCGGATGACCATATACCCCGCCATCTTCCCTCAGAATCCTTGCCCAGCAACCGCAGCGCGGCTCCAGCGGGCAGTGAGATCCTCAGCTCTGGTCTGAGACGCCTTCCCGGTTTGATCAACACAGACACCTCCCCTCCCGAATCGATACTCGAACCGTCGGTCGTCAGGAAAAGGAGGCTGACTTCGCCGCCGCCGGGACGATGCCCGGTCACATTCGCCGGCAGAACCCGCGTCTCGTTGACCACGATCAGGTCGCCGTCGACCTGCTCGACCAGGCTGCGGAAAGTCCCGATGTCCTCGACAAGCCCGTTCCCTCGATCCACCAACAGCAACCGTGACGAATCACGTTTGTCGGCGGGATATTGAGCCGTGCGATACTCCGGCACGATCACTTCAAACTCCGGTGGTATCCTGCTCATGTGATATTCAGGCTTAAAAACACCGCATCCCTTGACATGTTTAATTTATTATGGTAATATACATAGTTTAACCATTTGGGGCTGTAAAGGCAATCCAATCCAGCGATCAATGGACGAAACAGCGCAACATCCTCGGATGCACGGATATAGATCACCGGTCTATTTCCTGTCCGATTGTCACCTGCCGCTGATAGCCAAACCCGGCCAGGAATCGTGGGTTCCGACCGTGGTTCGATTCCTGCGTGAGAAGGCATCTTCAGCCAGGACACTCTTCCTGGTGGGCGATATATTCGACTTCTGGTTCGAGTGGCGGCATTCAATTCCGGCGGCGGCGTTCCCGGTGCTCGCCGAGCTGAACAAAATGGTACAACAAGGCGTTGAAATATCATACATGGCGGGTAATCATGACGGTCACGTCGGGAGATTCCTGGAGACCGAGGTCGGACTGACGGCGACGCGCCGGTCGATCGATGCTGAGATCGACGGCAAGCGGTTCCACATCCTCCACGGCGACGGAATTGCCCTCGACGACAGAGGCTACCGCATATTGCGCAGCCTCGTGCGCTGGAGACCGACCGAGGCGATTTACAAGCTCGTCCATCCCGACTTCGGCATCTGGTTCGCGCACAAGGTTTCCAGGTACTCCCGCGTGACGGGTGGAAACCCGAAGGTCACCGGTCTGGGTCCTTACCGGGACTATGCGGAGCGGAAGTTAAACGAGGGGTTCAACTATGTCATCATGGGGCACGTTCATGAATCGGGCGTCTTCGATCATCCAAACGGCGGCTTCTACGCCATAGGCGACTGGATAAACCGGCACAGTTACGGTGTTTTTGAGAACGGCGGGATGAAGCTGGAATTTTTTAAGGATTAACAGAAATTCATGTTAAAAAATATCCTGCGCTTCATACTGAAATCAATCCGAAAATGCTGGCTCGGACTCGGACCCAACGACTTCGTCCGCAGCATCAGTGCGGGCATAATCGTGATGATCATCGGCATCAGCGGTATTGGGCTGCTGCTCTGGTCGCTGTCGTCGAACCTGCCGGATCTCGAAAGGCTGAAGGACTATGAGCCGCGCCTTACCACCCGCATCCTCGACCGCAACGGTGAAACGCTGCTCGAGTTGTACAGCCAGCGCCGGATTCTGGTTCCGCTGGACAGCGTTCCCCAGCATACGATCGACGCCATACTCACCATCGAGGATACACGATTCTATCACCACTGGGGGCTGGATCTGTTCGGCATAATCCGCGCCGCGGCGATCGATATCGCCTCCCTCAGCCTCAAGCAGGGCGCCTCGACCGTCACCCAGCAACTGGCGCGTGATCTTTATCTCCACAAGAGACGCACGTTCGGTCGAAAGATCCAGGAGACGATGGCTTCCGTCCAGATCGAGCGCAACTATTCCAAGGACGAGATCCTCGAGATGTACCTGACCCAGATACCGCTCGGTCACGGCGTCTATGGCATCGGCACGGCGGCGAAATTATACTTTGACAAGTCCCCGTCTGAATTGACCCTGGCGGAGTCGGCGCTGCTTGCCGCGCTGCCCAAGGCGCCGGCTCATTATTCCCCGTATTTCCATCCCGACAAGGCGCTCGGCAGGCGCAACCTGGTGCTGAAGAGGATGCTCGAGGTTGGAGTGATCGACACCCTGCAATATAACGAGGCGACCGCGGAAACGCTGTCGGTGATCCCGCGGACATCCGGCACATCCTGGGGAACGGCGCCCTATTTCACCGAGATGATCCGGCAGAAACTGTCTGATGAAGGAAAGAGGCTCGGCTTCAACTACCTGACCGACGGTCTGACCGTTCATTCAACGCTCGACGCCCGCCTGCAGAGATTCGCCGAAACCGCCGTTGATACACACCTCGCCGTTCTGCAACCGGTCATCAGGGAACGTTTCATCAAACGCTCACTGGCGGAGATCTGCTCGACCCTGTACGGCCCGGATGAACCTCCCAATCTGCAGAGGGCTCTGGCGGACAGCGTGCTCATCGATTCGGTTTATCCCGGCCGAGCCATCGTTCAGGTTGCGTTGGTGGCGATGGATCCGCAAAGCGGTGATATACTGGCGCTCATCGGCGGGCGCGATTTTGCGAGTTCCAAGTTCAACCGCGCCGTCCAGGCGGTTCGTCAACCGGGTTCGGTGTTCAAGCCGTTCGCCTATATGGCGGCGATCGACAACGGATATTCCCCGACCTTCGAACTGCTGAACCAGGACGTCGTCCTGACCATGCCGGACGGAACAAGGTGGGTGCCGCAGAATTACGATCATTCGCACGGGGGACCGACCACACTGCGCGAAGGGCTGCGCAGGTCGCTGAATCTCGTAGCCGCCAGACTGGTTCAGGAAGTGGTTCCGCCGCGCATGGTGGTGAAGTATGCCCACCAGATGGGAATCACCACGCCGATCGCCGCTGTCGATGCGGTGGCGCTGGGGTCTTCCGGCACAATACCGCTCGAGATGGTCGCCGCCTTCTCGGTGTTTGCCGCGGGAGGCATCTATCACCAGCCCCGCTCGATCGTGGAAGTCGAAGACCGCTTCGGGGAGCGTGTGGCGCGTTATCCGATAGAGCGCAGAGTGGCGGTTTCGGCTGAAACCGCGTACATTATGACCGACATGCTGAGTACCGTAATAAACCGCGGCACCGGTGGATCCGCCCGCTGGAAGTACAATTTCCGTCAGCCCGCCGCGGGCAAGACCGGAACCACCAACGACTTCACCGACGCCTGGTTCATCGGTTTCACGCCGAAGATCGTCTGTGGTGTCTGGGTCGGTCTCGACGACCCGCAGGAGACACTCGGCGCCGGTTATTCCGGCGCCGTCGCCGCCCTGCCGATCTGGGCGAGATTCATGAAGATGACCTACGATTCACTGGGCTGGGAAGGCGAGAAGTTCGAGATGCCGCCCGGCGTTGTCAAGGTCACCATCTGCCAGGACACGAAACAGGTCGCCGCGCCCTATTGTCCTCATAAGATTCAGGAGGTTTTTCGCGAGGACGCCAGACCAATGAGGGTATGCACAAAACATCGCAGGATGGGTAAATTATGATTAGAGCGGTCATTTTCGATCTCGATAACACCCTGGTTGACTTTTACCGGATGAAGAAGTCCGCCGTTCGAGCGGCGGTCGATGCAATGCTGGACTCCGGACTTGAAGGGAGTTTCGATGAGGCATACGACCATATAATGGGTATATACAAGGATGAGGGGATTGAATACCAGGAGGTCTTCGATCGCTTCCTCATAGAACGCCACGGCGAAATCAACCACAAGATGCTGGCTGCCGGAGTGGTAGCCTACCGCAGGGCCCGCGACGCGGCGCTGGTGCTCTATCCCCATGTGACAACGACCCTCACCACGCTCGCCAAGCACGGCATCAAGCTGGCGATCATTACCGACGCGCCGGCCAAGCAGGCCTGGTTGCGACTCTGTTACCTGCATCTGCACAACCTGTTTGATGCGGTCATCGTGGCCGAGGAGACCGGCGCCCTTAAACCGTCGCCGTTGCCGTTTCATAAGGCGCTCGAAACCCTGGAGGTAAAGCCGGAGGAGGCTTTGATGGTGGGAGACTGGCCCGATCGCGACGTGGTCGGCGCCAAGAACGTCGGAATCCGTACCGTGTTTGCCCGTTACGGCGACCCGCGCGGCGTCGAACATTCCGGCGCCGACTACGAGATCGACGACATCGCCGAGATAATCGGGATCATATTCAAGGATGGAAGGGATGACCCCGGACCGCAAGGCTTCCGGACTGCTTGAACGGAGAACCGGGATCTCAGTGTGTTTTGGATAGTCAAGGGGATAAAACGGAGAATATACTTGACAAATGTGCAGTAGTATTGTATATTGAGACTATTGACCGGTTCAGAGGTGATCACTTCCTCTTGACGAACAGCGCTGTAATATTGTTGCGGAATTTTTTTTCACCCCAATTTGAACATTTGCGCAGGACTTAAATATGCAGTTTAATCAGGGAGGTCGGTGAATGCGCTTCGAAAAGATGAACGAGCTGATTGAGACGATCGTTCATTTCGGTCCGCAGAAGGTCATACCGTTGAGGTTGCTGTGGCGGGGACGCCCCCTTAGGATCAGGAGCGTGCGAGGGCGCTGGACAACGCTCGAAGGCAGGAGGAAATGCTACCACTGGGCGGTCGTCGTCGACGGCGTCGGTCCCTGCGAGCTCTCGCTGGACGTCGAACGGATGGCCTGGGAGATCAATTCGGTGGCTATCGAGAACTGACGGGAGCCAAAATGGCCTGGCATCATGACCGGCTTCAGCGCCATGCCCCGATCAGTCCGGCGCTTCTCGAGGGGACGGCAGACCATGCCGGCTCTGTTGAAATCGATCGCACCTTCCTCCACGTTGACATGGACGCCTTCTTCGCCTCGGTCGAGATACGCGACAATCCGGCGCTGGAAGGGCGTCCGGTCGCCGTGGGAGGAAGCCGACCCAACCGGGGAGTGATCACCGCAGCGAACTACATCGCCCGCAGGTATGGGTTAAGGGCGGGGATGACCTCGCTTGAAGCCCGGCGGCGCTGCCCGCACGCGGTCTTCCTTCCGGTGGAAGGAGCCAAGTACACCTACGTCTCGGCTCAAATCATGGCCGCACTGGAGCGTTTCTCGCCGGAGGTCAGACCGTTGTCGATCGACGAAGCTTCGCTGGAAATAACCGGTTGCCGGAAGCTGTACGGCAGTCCGGAGAAGCTGGGGCGATCCCTCAAGGACATGATCAGGTCAAGGTTCAGGCTGCCGTGCACGGTCGGCATCGGGCCGAACCGCCTGGTGGCGAAGATGGGGGCGAACCTGGGCAAGCCGGACGGTCTGAAGGTGATCGGTGCCGGTGAAGCCGCTGAAATCTTCGCTCCACTGCCGGTGGACAGGATGATCGGCATCGGCGGGTCCACTGCACGGGCGCTTTACAGCCTGGGGATCAACACACTGGGGCAACTGGGAGCGGCTCCGGAGAAGCTGCTGAAGAGCTGCTTCGGCGTATATGGTCCGGTGATGGCGAAACTCGCGCGCGGCGAATGGTCCGGCGGGATGCGCCGGGATGAAGAGCGCAGTCCCGTCGAAAAGTCGATGGGGCACCAGCGTACGTTCGGCGAACCTCTCAGTGAGCCCGGGGCGTTGAGGGGAAAGCTGGTCGCACTGGCGGAAATGGTGGCCAGGCGGGTCAGGCGCGCCGGGATGCAGGGAAGGGTGTTAACGTTGACCGTCCGCTACACTGATTTCAGGACGGTCAGCCATCAAACGCGCCTGCCGGAGCCTACCGATGATGAAGAGGACATCATCCTCCATGGCTGGATGCTGTTTGATGAGGTCTACGATATTGGATCGAACGTCAGGCTGTTGGGATTATCGCTGGGCTCGCTGCGTCCGCGCGCCGGGGCGTGCCCGCAGATCGACCTGTTCGACAGCCACGTCAGACTGAAACGACGACTCCTCTACCGCGCCCTGGATGACCTGCGCGATCGCTTCGGTGAAAGGGTCATCGCCCGGGCGATGGGGATGAGGTGGGAGCCGCGCGGACGAGACAGGCCGGGAGGCGATCCGCTTGAAACCCTCATGAGGTGAACGGGGCTCGATAATTCGGCCCCTACGCAAAATTGGTTGTCCCCGAACCGGTTCCGGCTTCATCATAAAACATGCCCCCCTTGACATGCAGGCTTTTTCTGTGTATTCTTAGTGTCGCTATATTCCTTGAACTGGGTTGTTATGAAAACCATCGGATTGCTCGGCGGCATGAGCTGGGAATCCACACTCGAGTACTACCGGATCATCAATCGCCGGGTTCAGAGGCTTCTTGGCGGGCTGCATTCTGCTGAAATCCTCCTTTACAGCCTTGATTTTCACCAAATTGAAATCCTGCAGCGGGCGAACGAATGGCAGCGGTTAAGCGTGATCATGGTGCAGGGAGCCCGACGCCTGCAGGACGCCGGAGCGGATTTCCTGGTCTTGGCGACGAACACTATGCACAAGCTTGCCGATGATATCGAGAGCAATCTGTCGATTCCGCTGCTGCACATCGCCGATGCCACTGCCGCTGAAATCAGGAAACAGGGTCTGAACAGGATCGGCCTGCTGGGCACGCGCTTCACGATGGAGGAGGATTTTTACCGCGGACGCCTCACCGGCAGGCATGATCTCGAGGTGATGCTGCCGAAGCAAGAGGATCGGGATCTGATACATGGCGTGATCTACGGTGAGCTCTGCCGTGGTGTCGTACGCGGGGATTCAGAACGGGAGTTTTACCGCATTATCTCCGAGCTTTCGAGAGCCGGGGCGCAGGGAATCATCCTCGGATGCACCGAATTGTCAATGCTCGTCAAACCGGCAGGCTACGCGATACCACTGTTTGACACCACCGAAATCCATGCGCGGAGAGCCGCCGAGTCGGCGCTGGAAACATCCGACTGATCAGCAATCCAAGCGGTTCTAACGGCGGATTTCGAGATAATAGCGCGAAAACGGCTCTGACCAAGCCGGTTTGGTTGACTTGAACCTTCAATATCATTAAAATGTATGGTTTTCCGGCGGGTTGTCCGAGGAGGCTTGACCGGGCGATCCGTTAAACGGTCAACGAACATCACGTTGACGATATTCAGATTGAAAAGGAAAACCGCACCTGGAGAGGTGGCCGAGCGGCTGAAGGCCCACGCCTGCTAAGCGTGTGCAGGGTCAAACCTGCCGTGGGTTCGAATCCCACCCTCTCCGCTATCTGTTTGAATGTTAAGGGATTGCAATCAAATGCCGGGATCACACGCCGCCCGGTTCATCATTCCGCGATCACCATTCATTCTTCAGCTTGACCAACTGCGCAGCCACCGAGACGGCGATCTCAACCGGTGTGTGTGAGCCGATTTCGATGCCGATCGGGCAGGTTATCCGCGCAATTTCGGCTTTGCTGAAGCCGTCGCCCGCCAACCGCTCCCGAATCTCCGCCGCCTTGCGTTCACTGCCGATGATACCGAGATAATAGAACGGTTTCCGCATCAATCGCTTCAATACTGAATAATCCTGCGCATGGCTATGAGTCATTACAAGGATGAAATCGCGGTCGGTCGAGGCGAGCTTTTCGGACAGCTCATCCAGTTCGCCGACCGTGATATCCGCGCCGGGAAACCGTTCGGGCAGCGCCCATTCGGCGCGCGCATCGTAAACCACGAGCCTGTATCCGACATCCGTCAACAGCTTCGCCGTCGGCTGTGCAACATGACCCGCGCCGAACAGATGAACAAGCGGACCGGCGCCGAAAGGCTCGATCAGCAACTCCACCCTGCCGCCGCAGACCATCCCGGTCTGTTCATTGTCAGCGTCGTCGAGGTCGAGCTCCAACCGTTCAACACGTCCGGTTGACAGCGTTTTCAGCGCCTTCTCCACCGCCAGACGCTCCATCGCCCCGCCTCCGACCGATCCGGTAATCGCGCCCCGCCGATCCACCAGCATCCGCGCGCCCTCCTTGCGCGGTGATGAGCCTGAAGCCTTGACAATCGTAGCCATTGCGAAACATTCACCGCGCTGCAACATCCGCGCCGCTTTCAGCAACGGTTCGACGGAAGAATGGGAGAGATTGTCAGCCGTCTTCATCGCAATACCTCTCAAGGTTGAACCTCACAGCGTCTTCCTGAGTATTGATGTTATGCAACACCCCATCATCCGATACAGTCTCTTCGATTACGTTAATACCCGGCAGGCGAAGCGCCTCCCGCGCGCCGTGATCGGCTATATCTGAATAGAGGAATTCCCAGCATGATCTCCCCCACCAGGTCGGATGACCGCGCCGGTTCTGATATACGGGGATCACCACCCGGTCAGCGGCTGCCGCCGAGCGTATCGATTGCAGGGTTTCGCATCCGACCAGGGGGTAATCGACCGGAAAGGTCAGCAGTCCGGCGGCTTCATCGCCCGCCCATTCCAGACCCAACCTGATGGAGCTGATCATGCCCCGCTCCGGCCGGGGATTGAAGAGCAGCGCCGCGTCCGGCAGCCAATCCCTGACGAAGCTCTCCAGCCCTTCATCTGAAATTATCACCCCGGTCCCGCCCCAGCCCGACCGATGCAGGCGCCGGTTAATCTCTCTCAGAACCGGCACGCCATCATGCGCCAGCAGAAGTTTGGGAAAGCCCATGCGTCTCGATGCGCCGGCGGCGAGGATAAGCGCGGGGAATGATGCGTTGGCGTCCATACGAAACAGCTACCTCGTGCGGCGCAATTTTATCCTCCTCCAGCCGTACTCGTCTATCGCCCTCTCGATCGCTTCATGCGGCGTCAGGTACCAGGCGACCAGATAGTACCCCTGCTCAACGGGGATGCCGATCAGCGTAACCTCATCGATGTAAGCGCCGTTTATCGGCTTGTCTATGTCCATGAAAAACTGGTATATATTATCCCATTTCGCCAGCCGGATGAACAGGTGATACTTGTATTCCATGAACATCAGTTGAATCGGCTGAACGATCAGGTTTACCTTTCTATTGACCAGATATTCCAGCGGCGCGATAATCCGGTGTCCCGGCATCGAGCTGAACGGTTCGCCGATTTCGGGAATCGTCTTATCGGTCAATCCCATGAAATCGACCGAGGGCAGCCCCGAATAATATGGTATCGCTCCCGCCGCGCCCAACGCCAGGGTCACATCAGTTCCGCCGAACAGATCATGGAGCCTGCGCCCGATCGCCACCCAGTTCTCGGAGGGGGAGTAAAGATGACCGCGCAACCCCTCGACCCGCTCCACGCGGTAGCTGTAAAATCGACTGCTCATGTAGCTGAAGTTGTTGACGGTTCCCAGGCAGAGGGCGACGATCACCGCCGCCAGAATCCGTCTGTCCGGTATGAACTCCCTGAGGGCGGCTATAATGGCGATCATGATGAATGGAATAACCGGCGCCAGGAAGCGGAATTCCATGAAATCACCACCGACGCTGATAACGTAAGCCGTCCAGATCAGGGCGAAAACCGCCAGATAACCCGCAGCCCGGTTCCGCCTGACGAAGGTTCTGCCGCGCCATATAACCACCAGCAGAAACGGTATCAATGTGTAGTATATCACAAACAGGTACACATAGTACAAGCCAAAGCCGAACCCGGTCAAGTCACGCACCTTGGCGTTGAAACTGTTGGGAACGAGGGTGCCGTAGTAGGTCTGCTTCCAGATCAACCAGGGCGCGACGATGAGAAGAAACGGCAAAAGCAACGCGATATAATCACGGGGTCTCCTGTTTCGGTGTGTCAGCAACCAGCCGATTATCGCACCTCCAGCCAATAGAAGACTGTCGGGACGGGTCAAAATGGACAGATTGAGCAACAGTGACAACAGCAGCGTCCGGCGAACCGTCCAACCCTTGTCCGCCCCTATACAGAGGATATAAGCCGCGGTGAGATATTCGAGGAGCTGGAGCGGTGTTTCCATCCCGCTGCCGGCGAATCCGGCTACCGAATGGTTGAATCCGACCAGCAACAGGATCACCAATGACAGCGATCTGTTCCTCAATACGTACATTGCCAGCAGCCAGGTGATAATCAGGCAGGCAAGGTGCAGGGGAACAGCCAGGATGTAAGTGAACGTCTCGGGCTGGATGCCGAGCTTGAAACCCAGGGCGTAGAGCATCACCCAGAGGAAGTTGCTGTAGCCCTCGACCCGCTCGCCCGGGTTCCAGACCAGACCATTTCCCTCGACGAGGTTCCTTGCGTAACGGAATGAAATGAACGAATCATCGATCAGGATGGGGTTCGGGTGAAAGGCATACCACATGCTGAGGGCAAGAGCGGCGATAAGAAATATATTGAAACGGCGATCATAGAAACTGATGATGGCTTGCACGATTACTCCGATAAACAGAGGGCGGATTCGCATTGTGACAGTCGAGTGTTGGTAAGATAAAGATGAAAACAGTTGGAGTCAATTCATGGGACTATGATGTGGTCACATTGTTCAGCGCAGGCACGGAGACCTGCGCTACTGTATCAGTTGAAATATACATTCTCAAGCATATCCTTGGATTGGACGCCTGGTGATGATTTACTGACGTGGCAAAGATATTATCTCAACAGTGGGGCAGGACTCCGCGCCTGCCCAAGACTGCAACTTAATCAACAACAGACCAGATTTGAAATCTATGGAAATGAACCTCTCAATTCAGAACTATATAGAATCCTACACCCGGCTCAACCGCTTCAATTCATTCCATCTCTTGTTGACCTGCTTTTGATAAAGCCGGATATCCTCCGCGCTCCAGTGTGCGAACCGTCGTTGAAGAGCGATATACTCGCCGACGGGCTTCTGAGCTGGATTAACGGTGAAACTTAATTTGCCGTTTTTGACCTCATACAGCGGGAACACGCGTGTTTCGGTGGCCAGCCTGGATATCCTGATTGTGTCGGCTTCGAGCGACTTGTGACCGGGTGGGCATGAGCAGAACAAATGGATGAAGCGGAAGCCGCGTATTTTCCTGGCTTTCAAGAACTTCTCGGCGAAATCTTCCGGGAAGGCGGGGTTGGCGGAAGCGATGTATGGTATCTCGTGCGCCCGCAGCAGCGTCAGGATATCCTTCTTGGGACGGCTCTTCGGTTGTGAGTACGGCGTGGTGGTGGTCCAGGCGCCGCGAGGCGTTGCGGTCGACTGCTGGATGCCCGTGTTCATATATGCTTCGTTGTCGTAGCAGACATAGATGTAGTCGTCGTTACGCGCTGCTGAAGCCGACAACGCACCCAGCCCGATGTCGAACGTCGCGCCGTCCCCCGCCCAGCCGACGACGACGGTCTTGCGGTCGCCCTGTTTGCGGAAACCTGCTGCAATGCCCGCCGCACAGGACGCCGCCGATGGGAAGGCGACATGATACAGCGGCACGCCCAGAGACGAAAACGGAAACGGTCCGTCGATTACCGCCATGCAGCACGCCGGAATGACAAAGGCGCAGTCCGGCGCGAGCAGCTTCACCGCCAGCCTTAAGGACAGCGCCGACCCGCACCCGGGACAGGCGAGGTGACCGGGGGACATGACCTCGATTGGACTGTCCAAGGCTTCCAGGCTCTGGAATTTGGGTTTTGTCATCGGTTCAACTTTTTATCTCAAAATACTGGTGGGACGGACATTCCCGTCTGCCGCCTTATTAAATTCCCGAAGGTGACTCGAATTAATGCCATTACATCATTTAAATATTTCAAGAACTTCGGACTTCATCTGATCATTCTCTACTAAATGTTCAATAATCGGGCGGCATAATTCAAAATACGGATCGCTTACGCCTGCTGGTCTACCGTCAGTTTGTAATAGCCAGCCCAATCCTCTTAGAACATCAATATAATTACGGATTCTTTCTCTCTCTCCATTATTGCTCCTATGTAAAAGCCGCTCGGCACTTCTATATTCCAAAACACAGGATACAAGAATATTCTCTTTTAATTCTTCGTCTTTAACGAAGTTGATGAATTCGTTAATGTCACATTCTGGTGAAATCACATTCATACCCTTTATTTTGGAATGGCGTAATTTCTGTTTCTGCTGCAGAAACGGTGGCCATCATACTGTCCGGTAAGACAGGGAGCTATTCATCTTGCTCACTACTTGCCTACTTGATCACTTGCTTACTTGATCACTTGCTCACTTCACCTTCACATCCATCCACCTGATAAGCCCGTCACCACCCTCCCGGATGATGTTTTCGACCTCATTCGCCAATCCTTCAGCCGTGATCTCGCGTCCCCCCAACCCGGCGATTACGCCGATGATTTCAGGTTTATCGTCTACATCATACAGTACTGAACGAGCTTCCTGGGCGAAGATGCCGCCGTGACCGTACGAACACGATCGATCCACCACGATCAGCTTTTCAAGTCCGCCGGTCATCCTTCTGAATTGATCCACCGGGAACGGCCGGAACATCCAGATGCCGATTGACCCGACTTTCAGACCCTTTTCACGCAGTATATCCACCGCCAGCGTCGCCGTCCAGGCCGCCGTACCAGCACAGACGATCGCCGCCTCAGCATCCTCCATCCGGTAAGGCAAAAGCGGTCGCAGACGTCGTCCGACAAGTTTCTCCCAGGCTGCCGCCTCCTCCTCGACAATGCCGACAGCCGCCTCCATGGCGTTCTGCAGGTGCCAGCGCGATTCCATCCAGCAGTCGACGTTCATCATCCCGCCGTAGGCGTGGGGTTCATGCGGATCGAGCTTGAATTCCGCCTTTCGTCCGGGCAGGAATCCGTCGACAAGTCCCTGGTCGGGAATCTCCACCGCCTCGCTCGTATGTGACAGGACGAATGCGTCAAGCACCAGCATCGCCGGCAGACCCACCCGTTCGGCGATCTTGAAGCAGAGGATCGTCGTGTCGAGCACTTCCTGATTGTCACGGCAGTAGAACTGCATCCAACCAGTGTCCCGTTGGGAGAGGCTGTCCTGCTGGTCGGTGTAGATCGTCCACGGCGGCGCCAGGCTGCGGTTTACCTCAGCCATCACCACCGGCAACCGGCTGCCAGCCGCCCAGTGCAGCATCTCGCACATGTGCGCCAGACCCTGGCTGGACGTGGCGGTGAAGGCGCGCACGCCGGTCATCGACGCGCCGATCGCCGCTGACATTGCCGAATGTTCAGCCTCGGAATGGATGAACGTCGCGTCCAGATCGCCCCTGCCGCACATCTCGGACAGCTCCTCGACGACGCTGGTCTGCGGCGTGATCGGGTAGGCGGCGATGACCTCGACCCGCGCCAGCCTGACCGCATGGCTGACGGCGTGGTTGGCTGTTATGACTTTTTTCATTTCCACATCTCAATTGCAGCTCTTGGACATTCCGACGCGCAGACGCCGCAGCCCTTGCAGTAATCAAGGTTGATCGAGAGTTCCATCGTAACAGGATCACGCACGACCGCGCCGTCCGGGCAGAAGATGTGACAGTTGCCGCACGAGTCGCACGTTCCGCAGTGAAAGCAGCGCGACGCCTCCCTGATGACCGACCTCACCCGCCAATCCTGCGCAATTTCAGCGAAATCACCCGTCCGCCTTTCAGGTGACGCCTCATTCAGCCTGGTGCGGGGGCTGTGTGAGTGATAGGCGAGGTTAAGATCACTGACTTCGACCGGTTCCGGATTGTCGTAGCCGGCCGTTAGATCACCCTCCAGATAACGCCCGACAGTGATGGATCGATCGAACCCCAGCAGGAGCCCGTCGGCTGAAGGGTCAAACCTGCCGTTCAGCACCATGTCGATGGCGACCGCCGAACGCTTGCCGGCGCCTATGGCATGGGCGACGGTTCGATCGGCGCCCGAGAAATCGCCGCCGACCCAAATTCCGTCGATGCCGGTTCGACCCCAGATGTCAACAGCCGCCAACGCCGATTGTTCATCCCCGTCGGGGGTCAACTGCGCCGGATCGGGATATTCGCCGACCGCATCGACGACGTAATCGACCTGTACTGTAAATTCGCTTCCGGAGACCGGTTCCGGTCTGCGCCGACCGCTGTCATCCGGCCGCCCCAGCCGGTTTCGTATGCACTGGAGGTTGAACTTCCCCATCCCCCCCCGCTCGACTGGTGGGGAACCAAGGGGGGGGGCATTTTCAACAATTCTGACCGGACTCACTAAAAAATCAACATTTACACCCTCCACCAGTGCCGCTTCAACTTCATCCTCGTACGCCGGCATTTCGGCGCGGGTGCGCCGGTAGAGGATGGTTACATCCGCGCCCAGCCTCAACGCCGACCGTGCCGCATCGATCGCGCTGTTCCCGCCGCCGATTACCACTATTTTCTTGTTTATCAGGCTATTAGAAAGGCTTACATCCCCCCCTTCCAACGAAGGGGAAGGCAGGGGGGGGGTGCCATCAGAAACGTTTTTCAGAAACTCAATCGCCCCAACAACCATCCCATCCGGCGCGCCGCTGATGCCGCTGGAACGATGACCCGCCGCGCCCGGCGCCAGGTACACGGCATCGTAATCATGCCGCAGGTCAGCCAGGCATCCATCGACGAGTAATGCTGTCCCGCGCCGGAAAGTGACACCGATGCGGCTGAGGCGCGCCAATTCCCGGTCCAATACATCGCGCGGCAGGCGGTAGGCGGGGATGCCGTACCTGAGCAGTCCGCCCGGTAGCTGCGCCCGTTCCATTACCTCGACACGATGACCCAATCTCGCCAACGTCCATGCTGCAGCAAGTCCGGACGGACCCGAGCCGACAACCAGTATCCTGCCGCTCGAAGAGCCCTTGCCGGTTCGGGACGCCGGCAGCACACCCAGCCTCGCCGCCCGGTCGCCGAGGAAACGCTCGACCGCCCGGATTGAGACCGCCCCGTCGAACTGACCGCGGTTGCAAGCCGTTTCACAGGGATGGTAACAGACCCGACCGCAGACCGACGGCAGCGGCTGTTCGTCGATCAGCAGCCTGACCGCTTCGACCCAGTCCCTGTTTCCGACGGCTTCCAGCCAGCCTTCGACGTCGTTGCCGACCGGACACCCGGCGCGACAGGGCGGCAGTCGTCTGACGTAATGCGGCGTCACGTTCCGCCACGAACCGGTCTTGAAGACGGTCGTCCTGCCCCACGAAATCGCCACCGGCGGGATCTCATCGACCGTCATCTGAGCCACCGGCTTCGGCGCGCCGTGGTGGATGTAGTCGAGGGATCGGGGGGGAATTATGTGGAAATCTGTCTTAGACAATAGAAACCGTAATATGTATGTTTAGGTTGTAATTCGCAGCGGATCAAGCGGACGAGACGGAAACCCGGCGCTCCAGACTGATCTGTGCAATCTGATAAATCAGTTGTTAATCCTTTTGCCTGATTGGACGGTTACGGAGACCCTCCTCCTGGATCATTGTCCACAATTTATACTCCTGATTGCATTGGAATGACAATGAGGCGGCGGGTTGAAGTCCACCCTCCCCGTAACGGCGGACAGGAATGTCCGCCCTCCAGGGATTTGTAAGTTTGCGGACTGAAGTCCACGCTCCCCTTGGAAAGGATCAATACTTCCCCTTCTTCAGCAGGTTCCCCGAAATCACCAGCCGTTGTATCTCGTTGGTGCCCTCGAAGATGCGGGTGATGCGGGCGTCGCGGTACATCCGTTCGATCGGGTAGTCCGCCATGTAGCCCATGCCGCCGTGGATCTGAACCGCATGATCGACCACACGACACAAGGTTTCCGAGGCGACCAGCTTGCAGATCGCCGCCTCGCGCGAAAACCTCATCCCCTGATCGCACATCCAGGCGGTGCGGTAGGTCATGCACTCCAGCGCGTATATCTCCGCCGACATGTCCGCCAGCATCCACTTTATCGCCTGCTGTTCGCCGATCGGCCTGCCGAACTGCACGCGCTCCCTGGAATGTTTGATCGACAGGTCGAGCGCCTCCTTCGCCTGACCGAGACACATCGCCGCCAGCGACAGCCTGCCCACGTCAAGCGTCTGCATTGCCACGACAAAGCCTCGATCCCTCTGTCCGAGCAGGTTTTCCTTCGGCACCTTTACGCTCTCGAAGAACAGGTCGGTCGTATGCGAGCCGCGGATGCCCATCTTCTTCTCAGGTTTTCCCACTGAGAATCCGGGCATGTCCGCTTCGACGATGAAGGCTGATATCCCACGGGTTCCCTGTCCCGGCGTCGTCAGAGCGAACACCGAGTAGACGTCCGAGATGCCGCCGTTGGTGATGAACGTCTTCTGACCGTTGAGCAGATAGTGATCGCCCTTGTCTTCAGCCCTGGTACTTATTGCACCGGCGTCGGAACCTGCTCCCGGTTCGGTCAGGGCGAAAGCGGCAAACTTCTCGCCGCGCGCCAGCGGTCCGAGCCACTTCTTCTTCTGCTCGCCGGTACCGGCAAGGTAGATCGCCATGGCGCCGATCGACTCGTGCCCGCCCACAACCACAGCCGTTGACATGCAGCCCCGCGCCAGCTCCTCCATCAGGATGCAGTAGCCGACCTCGCCCATGCCGCCGCCGTCGTACTCCTCCGGAAAAACCACGCCCAACATTCCCAGTTGAGCTATCTGATCGAGTACATCTTTCGATACCTCGCCGTCACCGTCCACCTGCGCGCTGCGCGGTCTCAACTCCTCGTCAGCGAACTTGCGCGCCAGTTCGCGCAGCATCTCGTGTTCTTCGGAAAATGTGAAGTCCATGCAAATCCTCTTTTTGTCTCCCCCCCGCGTTGCAGGGTGGGATCAAGGGGGGTTATATTATACTTTTCACTAATGTCAATCTTGTGAAAAAGTACAAATCCGGATACCAGAGTAGCAGTCTATCAGGGAATTACCAGAAAACTCAATATTCATCATTCCAGCGAAAGTTGGAATTTAGATAAGCATTTGATATTACGCGGCTTGCCTGGATTCCCGCCTGCCAGTGTGTCCGAGAATGAGAAAAACGCACCAAACCTCATCATTCCATCGAAAGATGGAATCCAGTAACACATGTAATATCAGTAGCTTCACTGGATTCCAACTTCCGTTGGAATGATGAATCCCGAGACAATATGGCATTCTCGGACAAACTGCTGCGCGGGAATGACAATGTTCAACAGAACTTCGATGGAATGACGATGTTCAACAGAACATGGGAGTATACCTGCCAGGTTGCGATTCGCTTGAAACCCGGAAGGAACAGAAACCCCCCTTCACTTCCCCCCTACTGCGCAGGGGGGAATGCCTGCCTCCACCCGATCTGTTTGTCATTCCAGCGCCGCTTTCGCAGCCGCCATCCCCTCATCGAACGCCTTCAAGTTCATCTCCCGGTACTTCTCCGGGCTCTGTTCGCCCAACGCTTCCCTCAGGGCATCCATCGAAACATCACCGGTTATCTCCATCGCCGCGGTCAGCATCACCACGTTTGCCACTCCCTTTCGACCCAGTCGTGTGGCAAGCGAAGCCGCGGGTACGCCGATCTGCTCCACGTCGTCGATTTCGCCGCGCTTCACCAGATGGGAGTCGAAGATGACCCTGCCGCCCGGCTTAACTGTTGACGCAAACCTGTCATACGCCGCCTGCGACATGGCAATCACGACATCGGGCCTCCTGACCTTCGGATAACCGATCGGCTCCGATGACAAGACCACTCCCGCATGACACGCCGAGCCGCGCGCCTCCGAGCCGTACGACGCCGACTGTCCTGTTTCCAAGCCGGCACGGATCCCCGCCCTGCCCAACAGTTCACCGGCAAATATCACACCCTGCCCGCCGAAGCCGCAGATGAGGATTTCTCTTCTCGGCATTTAAATACCCCCCCTTTGTCCCCCCCTACTGCGCAGGGGGGGATTAGAACTGTTCCCCTGACCAGCAGAGGGGGGATTAGAACTGCTCCCCAGACCAGAAGAGGGAGGAATAAAACTGCTTCCCTTATCTATTGGGGGAGTTATGGTGTCGGCTGCCTTAATCCACACTCCCGTTGGAATTTTGTCCGCCTGTTCTTCAGGATTCATCCTGTCGTATCGCCTCCGGTCGACATACTGTCCCTTCATCTGGTTGTGGAAATCGGCCAGAGTCGGCGTATCGTTCAGCTTCCCGTAGTGAGTCGGGCAGGGACTGACCGCCTCGACAAACGCAAAGCCGTCGAAAGTCAGCGCCCTGGTCAAGGTCTTGATCAACTGCCGCACCTGGAACACGGTATGACGGGCGACGAACGCACCGCCGGCGCCCATGACCAGTCGGCACAGATCGAAGGGCGGCTCCTCCCCGCCCCAGGGACTGGTCTGTGTGAAACAACCCTCCGGCGTCGTCGGCGCGACCTGACCGCCGGTCATGCCGTAGACGCGGTTGTTGGCGCAAACAACCGTAATCCGGATGTTTCGTCGAGCCGCGTGTATCAGGTGGTTACCGCCGATCGCCGTCAGGTCGCCGTCACCCGAAACCACAACCACGTTGAGCCCGGGGTTTGCCAGCCTGGCGCCGGTGGCGAAGGCTATCGGTCTGCCGTGAGTGGTATGCAGCGTGTCGGCGTTGAAGTGAGGCGACGGGATCCACGCCGCGCAGCCGATCCCCGACACGAACAACGTCTTATCCCAATCCAGACCGGCTTCGTCCATCGCCCTGACCATCGCCCCCAAGAGTATGCCGTGACCGCAGCCGGTGCAGTACGGCGTCGGAAAGACATCAAGCCTCAGATGTGGGTATAGTTGGCGGCTCATGAGTTCATCCCCGCTCTTCCCCTGACCCCGTCAATGATCGATTGGGGACGCATACCCTCGCCATCCACCTGGGTGATCGGCACAACGTCCCGATGCAGTATGCGCTCCACCTCGCGCACGACCTGCCCCCAGTTCATCTCCGGAACGAAGACCCGCTCAACGGATTTTGCCGCCAGTTTCAGTCCCGCCTCGGGGAAGGGCCAAAGCGTAAGCGGTCGGAACAAGCCCGCTTTCACACCGTCCCGCCTCAGTTCGCTGATCGCTTCGAGCGCCGCCCTTGCCGAAAAGCCGTAAGCCACGACCAGGATTTCGGCGTCTTCAAGAGAGTAGGTCTCATACCTGGCGATCTTTTCGGCGGCGTTCCTGATTTTGCCGACCAGTCTGCCCACCAGCCGCTGATGAGCCGCGGAATCCTGCGTCTTGCGGAACCCCCGGGCGTCGTGGGTCGATCCGGTCACCAGCAGACGCTCACCCTGTCCGAAGGCGGGCATGGGCGGTACGCCGTTCTCATCGTCCGTATCGAAGGGCGGCATTCCCGGTGCGGTCGGTCTGTGCCAGCGCTCGACCGTTTCACCGATCGTAACCTTTTCCCGCAGGTGACCGATCGACTCGTCGGCCAGAACGAAGGTCGGCACCCGGTATGCCTCCGCGAGGTTGAAGGCGTCGATCGTCAGGTCATACGCCTCCTGCACCGACCAGGGCGAGAGGGCGATGATCTCGTAGTCGCTGTGGCTGCCGAAACGAACCTGGAAGATATCGCCGGAACCCGGACGGGTCGCCTGCCCCGTGGAGGGCCCGGCGCGCTGGATATCGACCACCACCAGCGGCGCCTCGGTCATGGCTGCATAACCGATCCCTTCCATCATCAGGCTCAGCCCCGGACCGGACGTGGTGGTCATCGGTCGCGCGCCGGCCCATGAGGCGCCGATCAGGGCGCTGATCGAGCCGATCTCGTCCTCCATCTGGATAAAGGAGCCGTTCGTCTCCTTCAGGCGATGAACCATCCGCACCATCAACTCGCTGGACGGCGTGATCGGATAACCGGCGAAGAAGTTGCAGCCTGCCGCGATCGCCCCTTCCGCCGACGCCTCATCCCCCATCATGAAATAATCGTCCGGCGGCAGCGGGGCGGGAACCGTTTCAACCGTGTGTTTCATCTTCCTCCACCGTTATCGCAAGGTCGGGACAGAGCAGCTCGCACAACATACACCCCGTGCAGCCCTCCGGGTCAACAAGGACGGGCTGGAAACCGCGCGCCCCGATCTCGTCCGAACGGGCGAATATGCCTTCAACCGGACAGATCTCAATGCACATATAACAGCCCTTACACCAATCCTGGCGGAGCTCGATCTTCCAGCGTCCGGTTTTTTTCCGTCGCCTGGTTACAGTTTCGGTTTCTTTCACTCTTTACACCTTCACCCCTTTCAAGGCACTATCACCGACCGCAGCGTCTTCGGGTCGTTGTTGCGCAGCAGATCGAAGGCGTCATTGATATGATCGAGGTCAAACCTGCCGGTGACCAACTCCCTGACCCTGATCTTGCCGATGCGCACCATTTCTATGATGCGGGGATAATCCACCGGACGGCAACCGAGCGACCCGATGAGCGATTGTTCGAAAAACATCAGTTTGGATACCGGAATCTCCGCCGGCAGATGCGTGTAACCGACCACCACGCACGTGCCGCCCATGCGAATGGTATTATAGGCCGCCTGGATTGTCTTCGGGTTGCCGATGGCCTCAAACGCCACATCAACGCCGTCGCCGATCATTTTTTTAATAGCCTTGTCGACCCGTCCCTTTTCAACCTCATTGGGATTGATGGTTTCCTGGGCGCCGAACTTCTCAGCCATTTCGAGCTTCTCGGGCATCAGGTCGATCGCAATCACCGAAGCGCCGACCGCCGCCGCGACCTGGACGAGATTTATGCCGACACCGCCGCAGCCGAACACCGCGACCCAGTCGCCGGGCTTGACCCGACCCCGGTTTACGACGGCATGGAAGGGGGTCGAGATAGCGTCGGCGATGATCGAACCCTCGATCAGCGGTACATCTTCCGGCATCACAAGAGCATCCTTGGCGGGAGCGAGCACGTATTCGGCGTATGAGCCGTCGACGTGATTGCCGAACATGCGCATGTGCTGGCAGATGTTCTCGCGACCGATGCGACACTGACGGCAGGTTCCGCATGACAGCACCGCCGGCAGCAGGACCCGGTCGCCCTCCTTCCAGTTGGTAACGCCTTCGCCAAGCCCGGCGACCGTGCCGGAAGCCTCATGCCCGAGGATCATCGGCGGCGTCTTGAACGTCGGCACACCGTGGTCGATGTAGTGCATGTCGGTATGGCAGACGCCGCATGCCGCCACCTTGACAAGGATCTCGCCCGCTCCCGGCCTGGGCGTTGGAACCTCCTCAACCTTCAACGGCTGGCCGGACCCGTGAAATACTGCTGCTTTCATATTCTCCTCCGTGTTTTCTAATTTAAATCTCAGTCAGTGTCATTCCTGCGAAGGCAGGAATCCAGATTGAGAGTTTTTTCTGATTTTTACACTGATAAGGACATTTATTGACGAAACGACACCCCGTTCCAATATTTAGTTGAAAGAGCAAGTTTAAATTGGAAAGCTCGTAATTACCTGGAATGATGAGAATTATACCTTTATTCTGGATGTAAAGTGTGTCAAATCCAGATCATGCGATGTCATGCCAGGTTCGGAATCTGGTTCCCCGCGTACGCGGGGATGACGAAAGCTGGAAGCGCGGGAATGACAATCCGCTGTCGATATTCTGGATTCCCGCCTGCGCGGGAATGACAACCCGCGGCTGATTTTTATAACTGCGAAACTTGAGATTATATCTCACCCTGTCATTCCTGCGAAGGCAGGAATCCAGATTGAGAGTTTTTTCTGATTTTTACACTGATAAGGACATTTATTGACGAAACGACACCCTGTTCCAATATTTAGTTGAAAGAACAAGTTAAATTGGAAAGCTCGTAATTACCTGGAATGATGAGAATTATACCTTTATTCTGGATCCCCGCCTTCGCGGGGATGACAACCAGTTGCCGATACGTACGCGGGGATGACGAAAGCTGGAAGCGCGGGAATGACAACCCGCGGCTGATTTTTATAACTGCGAAACAATGAACCGCCATCGTTAATGTATGTTATGGATTTCGATTATCACCCTCAACCGCGGATGGTCGACACCGTTATAATTATCTCATTAAAACAACTCATCATCTATTTCATCCACACCATCCACCTTCCTCACGTACAAGACCATCACCGGCGTAGGCGAATCCCTGAAACAAATGTTGCATCCCCCGCACTTATCCGGATCGAACGGCTCCACCCTGGTCTGGAAGCCGAGTTCCTCAAACAGCTCCACCTGTTCGGACAAGCGAGGCTCACCACCGATGTACTTCGCTTCCCAACCCTCTATTTCGGGGGCAACAGGCGCATCATCAGGCGCGGGCTCAGTGCTCATGCCTGGGCATCGGTTCAAGCTTCCTCTCGAGTGCGACCATTTTTGCCTGCTTGAAGTCCTGCGAACGGAAGAATTCGACGATATCGGGATAATCCTCGGAAATAAGGGTTGTCATCAGCTCTATACCCGCCTTGGCGGCAAGGGCGCAATATTCGTCCAACAGCATCGCGCCGACGCCAAGCCGTTTATACGCGGGATCGATACCTATCGTATCAACAGAAGCGACCGCCTCCGGGATGCCGTATTCGCCGGTGTTCGCCTCACCCATAATGTACCCGATGACCCTGTCGCCGTCGGTCGCCACCAGTGAAATCAACAACTGGTGATCTTCACCAAAGATCCGCTCAAACTTACGCTTGAAGTAACTGTTGCGCGGAAAACCGGTGGCAAGACTGTCGATCCGGATGATTTCGTCGAGGTCGCTCCTCCTGAGATTGCGCATTACTATCTTCGATTTACTTACATTTGCGGTCATTTTTTGCTCCAATATGTGTTTGTTATTGCAGTTCATAAGGTAACCCCCCCTTTTATCCCCCCCTACTTCGCAGGGGGGAAAGGATGTTAAAGGTAACCCCCCCTTTTATCCCCCCCCCTACTTCGCAGGGGGGAAAGGATGTTAAAGGTAACCCCCCTCCCTTTTTATCCCCCATTACTTCGC
>JALGVR010000082.1 GCA_025774605.1 bacterium
TGTCCGCCCTCCAGGAAGGGAGAGCCGTTGATGTACACGCAGGCGCTGTCGACGCCGCCTTCATCGAATGCCCTGAAGCGCAGATCGACCACGCCCGACAGCTCGCTGCCGCCGTGAGGATAGACCCACTCTACTGTGGGGGATATGTAATCGAGTTGTGGTTCGGTTGGGGTCTGCTCTTGGGTGCAGGTCAGTATTAGAAATCCGGTCAACGATATTCCGAGGATCTTGAACAGAATCTTGAGACTATCCATATTCTTCTCCGTAAATCTAATGTTAAGAACAGCCTGTAAACAATTTCCCCCCTGCGGCTGCAGGGGGGATTAAAAGAAGTTGCCTACGTGATCAGTATTCAACCACTGTAATACCCTGACCATCCCTCGGTTGGTAGATGGCTCCGATGCCGTGCAACCAGCCGCCATTCGAGATGTCAATGATCTGCATCCCGACACCCTGCCAACCTACAATATAGGCGTTGCTATCATGTATAGCCACATCAAATGCCTGACCGTTTACAGGGAACTCATCGACTGGTGTGGGGTGAGTCGGATCCGATATGTCAATGGCATGCAGCCCAACTCCATCAACAACAAAATAAGCATAGGACCCCGAAATGGAGACCTTCCTGGGATAGTATGTGACCTCACGACTGTACGACCCGATGCGTCGTGGATTGGTGGGATCCGCCACATTAACTATACAGAAACCTCCAACAAAATCGGCAACGCAGGCGATGCTGTCCACGACATCCACATCCAGCGCGAAACCCGGTGAATCGTAATCGCCGACGTAGCGTATAATCCCCGGATTTGAGATGTCAAGTATCTGAAGGCTGTAATAATCCGCAACATAGGCATACGGTCCAACCAATGCCAGATCCATCGCCTGACCGGGTGTATCGTAAGACAACACACGCCTCGGTCTGGACGGATCGGAAACATCCAGCACCTGAATGCCACCCATCTGGTCGTCGGCAACATAGGCATAGTCGCCGCGCAGCTCAATGGCGTGCGCATATCCCGGCGTATCATACGATCCGATCAACCGAGGCCGGGTAGGAATGGATATATCCAGAATCAGTATACCCTCCAAACCGTCGGCAACATAAGCGTTATAACCCGAAACGGCTACGTCTACAGCGTAGAACGGCGTGTTGTACGATCCCAGAAGCTGGGAATTGGTCGGGTCAGTCACGTCGAAGATCATCAGACCCTCCTGACCGTCAGCCACGAAAGCCAGAATGCCGTTGATATGCGTCGTCACCGAAGCGGTGTTGGAGTAAAAGGAGTAACCGTACCGATTAAGGGCGCGCACGCGGTAATAGTAGGTTGTAGCCTGATGCCGACCGCCAAGTGTCAGACAGACATACTTGGCTGGAAGCGTGGATATCAGATGATAGTTCCCTATGTCGCCCTCGCTCTCATATATCTCAATGCTGTCGGCATTCAAGGAAATGTTGTGCCAACTGAGGAAAACCTGCGTGTCCGATATCGCATGTGCTTCGAGGTTCTCCGGTGCGGCAGGCGGCAACTCGGCGGTCGATGCCCGAGCTGTATTGGTAAAGTGGGATCTCCCGTAACTGTTGATTGCTCGCACGCGGTAGTAATATGTTGTGTTTGCCTGTCTGCCCGTCAATATCTGCAAGGAGGTATTCGGCTCGGCAACCATGATCAGGTTGAAGTTGAGGCTGTCCGCCTGGCTCTCAAATACCTCGAACCCCTCCTCGATAGCTGAATTATCCTCCCATTCAAGGTAAATAACGGTCTCTTCTCTTGCCTGAGCGTATAGCTCCACCGGAGCCGTTGGAGGAATTTCAGCAGTAGAGGCTCTGACCGTACCGGAGAACCCGGATTGACCGTAACGGTTGGCGGCAAGGAGCTTGAACCAGTGTACGGTATTGGACCTGCACTCCGTGAGCGTTACGGATGTTTCATCAGCGAAAATCGTCATCAACCAGTGAAAAGACAGGCTGTCACCGAGACTCTCATGCAACTCATAACTGCTCTCGTAATCGTTCACATCCTCCCAGGTCAACTGGATGGCGGATTCTGAGATCACCTTTGCCTGGAAATTCACCGGCGGCACCGGGAAACCGGGCGTGAAAACATCACCAACATTCGAGTAGTCCGACTGACCATAACCGTTCACCGCCCGTATCTTGTAAAAATAGGTCGTGTTGCCCTCCCGACCGGTCAGAGTACGGCTGGTATCATCGGCTGAAGCCGAATCCACCATACGGAAATCGAGGCTGTCGCCGACGCTCTCGAATATCTCAAAATATTCCTCAACCAGCGAGTTGTCCTGCCAGCTCAACTCGATCTCAACATCGGACAATGCCCTGACCCGCAGGTTTGTGGGCGCCTGAGGCGGAATTGATCCCGCCGTCGCCCAAGCCGTGTGGCAATAATCCGATTCCCCGAAGGCGTTGACCGCCCGAACGCGGTAATAATATGTAGTCTGCGGTTCTCGATCATGGATAACCAGGTCTGTACTATCCGCGGCTGTGGACGTAAGCTGCTGAAAGTTCAGAGTATCCCCCGGGCTCTCAAACACCTGGAAACCGTCCTCATTTGCCGACCTATCCCGCCACGACAGGATGATGTCGGTCTCGGAATCGGTCCAAGCCCGTAAATCAACCGGCCTGGTCGGTGCAACTTCACGCGTGGAGGCTCGCGCAGTCTCCGTGAAATCCGAATAACCGTGAATGTTGAACGTTCTTATCCGGTAATAATACTCAGTAACCGGCTCCTTATCATCCAGGGTGATCGAATCAGTGTTGGATGCAAGCCTCATCAGGAAATTGAATTCACCCTCGTTTCCGACCTGCTCGTAGATGTCAAAACCGTCCTCGTCGTCAGCCATGTCACGCCAGGTCAGAAAGATGACGGTCTCAGAAATTACGGTTGCCTGCAATTCTTCCGGTGCAGGCGGTCGGTTGTTGTTATGGGGATTGTCCGGATTGTTATCGTCCGGCGATGAGGGAGAATTCCCATCACACGAGAGGAATATCAATGAAATGAGAATAAGGATTGATGTCTTACGCAGCATCAGATTCTACCTTATTTACTGCAATACTACAATGTTATAGTAAATTATGTTTGAATCAAATATCAAACATTACAACATCATACAATATATAATTTATATTTCTGAATATCAACTCCTCAAACGTTGCCCGTCTAAAAAAGTTGAATTGTTGTCAATTCAGTTAACTATAAAACGGGAGTGTAATAACAGATAAGCGATTTGACGGATTGCTTCGCGCGCCGCGTCATTCTGAACTGACGCACAATGTCATTCTGAACGAAGTGAAGAATCTGCCGTTTTTTCAATGAGATGCTTCACTGCGTTCAGCATGACGGACAGCGATTAACATCCCATCGTTACTTGACCAGAGCGACCTTCCTTATCGTCACCTGATCCGACGCCTCCAAGCGGATATAATACAATCCAGATGCACAACTTCCTGCGTCCCAGGAGACATTATGAAGACCCGCTGCATACCTGCCCCTGTCGACAACAGCAACCTCCCGACCCTGCAGGTCAACGACTTTCAGTTGAATCTCCTGGAGCGCGGGCAGGTTGAAACTTATGGACAATTTATCGTTGAACGGGTTGGGATAGACCGCGGTCAGACCGTACTCATGAATTACAGCGCCGGGACGCGAACTCCTCACCGACAACCGGAAATGACGTTCAGCCAGATTCCCGGCGCCGCTGGTGAAACTGTACGAATCAACCCTGCGAAGATTCTCAACCTCGGTCCCGGTGTCGAGGTCTTCCAGGGAAAAGCTGTAATCATCAGAGATACCGGCGATGTTCGGCCAGGACAAAGCGAGATCCTCGCCGGGCAGTTTCCAGGTTCGTACGGTGAAGTCCCACGTCTTCACGCCATCGAATTCGACCGAACGATAGTCGTAGGTGTATTTCTTCGCCCTTACCCGCCATTCCGGATGGTAAAAGTACATCTGGACATAGTGGGCGGCCATCGGGTTGAACTCCAGCGCGTCCAGGAAATCATATCCGTCCTCAGCCTCGGAGCTGATGCCGGCTTTGTTGCGATTGTCCTTAAACTTACCGTCAGCGGTTTTCACTCTTAAATTGAGCGCCCAGCTTTCAACGTCGCCCATTCCCGCAGGACGGGGCGGCATACCGCCCTGTTCCTCAAAGCCCTGCGGAGTGAACAGGATATCAATATCCCTGCCTGGATCGAGCTGCTCCAGCCAGAATCCCTGCCAGGGGTTGAGGGTGTAGTTTGCTGTCGAATCAGGATGGAAATTGACCACCACATAACGCCCGGCTTCGTTATCCCATGTGTAAGCATAGCCGTTTATCCAGCCGGTCTCCGAAGCCTCATAAACAGACAGTTGAGTCGTACCGTCGTCAAAATAGGTCGTCCGCCAGTCATACGTGTAACAATAGGGATTCGCCAGCATGGTCAGACCGCGGTTGTCGTTCTGCGGCGCGGCTATGTCAACCCGGAATCGCTGGTCCTGCGGCACCGAACCGGTGAACTGACTCTCGCGGATGTCGATGACGCAGTTCTCGACCGCCCACTGCGAGACCCAGAAGCCCAGACCCGGGGCGAAGTCGGCCGGATCGCCGATCTCACCGCCGGGATCCGTCTCGCAATAGCGGATGTACTTGTTGTTCGCCGCATCCCACCTGCTTATCCGCCAGTATGGGCTGCCCGGCGACGTATCGTCGAAATCATCCCCGAAGAGTTCCTCCGGGTTGCCGTTCGGAACGGCTACCGGTATCCCGATCATAACGTAGTCCTTGCGCGGGCAGGGGTTCAGTACGTTGGTCTGGAGATCGGAGATGTCAAGGATACACAGACCGCTGTCGGAGTCGGCGATGAAAGCCTGTTGGTCTATTCCGGAGATGGCAATGCCCACGGCATGGCCCTGCGTGTCGAAGCTGCCGACGGAATCGGGATTCGTCGGATCGGTAATATCAAATATGAGCAGTCCACCCTGGTTGTCCGCAACATAAGCATAATCGCCACCCAGAACGATACCTCCGGCTGCCTGCGGAGTATCGTACGAACCAACCTGGCTGGGATTATCAGGGTCGGAAATGTCGACGATGCGCAGTCCGTTGGCAAGGTAGGCATAATCACCGCGCAGGTCAACGCCACTGATCGGATCATCCGGATCGATGAAACCGATCTCCCGCGGATTATGGGGATCGGAGACATTGATCACCCGCAGTCCCGCATCACCGTCGGCCACGAAAGCTAAATCATCGCTGACCTTGACGTCCACGGCATCACCGGTTGTATCGAAGAAACCGGTCTCGTCCGGATTGGTGGGGTCGGAGATATCGATGATACGCAGACCGCTGCCTCCATCCGCCACGAAGGCATAATCACCGCAAATCGCCAGCGCCCGCGCATTGCCCGGTGTATCATAAGATCCGACTTCCGATATATTTACAGGATCGGAAATATCCAGTATCACCAGACCGTGGTCTCCGTCGGCAAGATATGCGAAACTGCCGCGAAGCATCACGAAATTCGCGGAACCATCGGTATCGTAACAGCCGAGACCGACCGGGTCGGCGGGATCGGAAAGATCGATGACACACAGTCCGCTGTCACCATCGGCGATGAAGCCGAAGTTCCCATCGACGACAATGTGCGAAGCCGATCCCGGCGAATCGAACGATCCTATTTCCGTGAAGGTACCCACACCGGCTCCGATCAGCCGGACGCTGTAATTGCCATCGGGATCATTGGAGGTAATGGACAGCACGCCGGTCAGCGACCGGGCTTCCTGAGGCGTGAAGGTGACCGTGAAGTCATGACTGTTGTTCGGCTGGATGACAACCCAGTTGTCGAAGTCGATCGTGCAGTCGTATCCACTGACCGAGACATGGGATATGTAAAGGTTCTTCGTTCCGTTGTTGTCGACGGTCAGGGTCAGATCCGCCGAGTCCTGCCCCACGACCTGGTCGCCGAAATCGAGCGTATCCTCCACCGTGCTGATATCCGGATACTCGACATAATACGAAACATCGTAGATCTGCAGACCGCTGTCGGCATCCGCCACGTAAGCGTAATCACCGAGCACCATAACGCCGGAAGCGTCTCCCGGGGAACTGAAGCAGTCCCGCGGCGAGGGATTGGCGGGATCGGCAACTTCGACGATGCAGAGACCGCAATCCCGGATTGCCATGAAGGCATAGTCGCCGACGACATCGACGCAATAGACGGTTCCCAACGTCTGACATGTGCCGACCCTGTCAGGGTTTGTTGGATCGGAGACATCAATTATACAGAGACCGCTGTCCCGGTCAGCCACGTAAGCATGCGTCTCAACGACATCAAGACGATAGGCGTCGCAGGGTGTATCGTAAGAGCCGATCAGGGTAAAGTTTTCGGGATCGGACGTGTTGAAAACGAGCAGCCCGGTGTTCCTGTCGCCGATAAAGCTCAGGGTATCCCAGACCGATACATCCCAGGCTCGATGCGGCGTATCGTAAAAATCCAGTTC
The DNA here is from genome assembly GCA_025774605.1 of bacterium. Lineage (GTDB taxonomy): Bacteria > Electryoneota > AABM5-125-24 > Hatepunaeales > Hatepunaeaceae > JALGVR01. The sequence continues at coordinate 6,498 of JALGVR010000082.1, forward strand.
AACCGGATTTTCCGGATCGGAAACGTCAATCGTGCGAAAGCCGCCGAATGTACAATCTCCCAGGTAGACCAGGTTGCCGATCAGTTCGAGATTCCTGGAATTGCCGGGCGTGTCGAGGTGTCCCACCTCCACAGGATTAAAAGGATCCGAAACATCTATCACGACCAGGCCGTTCCACCAGTCGCCGATATAGGCGTAATCACCGGAGACGAAGACGCCGTGCGCCCATCCGTCCGTGTCGCATGCCCCAACCGGTGATGGAGCCGCCGGATTGGAAACGTCGATTATGCACAGACCACTGGCGCCGTCCGCCACGTAGGCGTAATCACCGAGGACGTAAACATCGTTGGCGGTCCCCGGCGTATCGTACGACCCGACATGGCTGATCTCTCCGCCGATGGCGCTTCCCATCAGGTGAACATCGACCTCCCCGTCGTCAGGATCGTTTGAAACAATCGTGAGTGTGCCTGCATGTTCGCCCGCCGTCTCCGGCAGAAACGTCACTGCCAGGTCATGGCTGCTGTCGGGTTCAATTGTGACGTTATCACTGAAATCGCTGCTGAAATAGTCGCCGGTGATGAGCACATTTGATATCACCAGATCGTCATTTCCGCTGTTGCTGATTGTAACGGGAGAGTTGACGCCGCAAAAGACAACATTTTCACCGAAGTCAACAGTATCGGGAGTAACGACGATCGCGGGATAGTTCCCCCCCGTCCCCTGAAGGTAAATCTGCAGCGTGGGATCGTACACGTCATCGGATGTTATAACCGCCCATCCGGTGAACTGCGCCGTGAAGGTGGGATGGAAAGTCACCGTCAATTCGTAAGTGCTGTCAGGCTCAAGAACGACATCACCACCGGCGTAATCGCCGCTGAAGCCAAATCCCGAAACAGAGATGTCCGATATCGTCAGGTCGGAATCACCCTGATTGCTGACAGTCAGGATCCTCTCTTCGCTGTCGTTAACCGCTAAAACGCCGAAATCCATCGAAGCGGGTTCAGCGTGGACGGAGGGATTGTAGAGCGCTTCGAGGATTCTGCGGATAAATTCAGTACGGTCGTCGTTGAACATGTTGATGAGTGAGACGCTCTGAACGTATGTGTGGTATCCGGGCCCCTGATAGAAGACGCCGCGCACCCGTTCGTCGGAACCGGTCTGATCATGAAACACCACTTCCGCTCCATCACCGGCGCCGAGCCTGTCGGGCGCCTGGTCGGCTGAATTGCCGATGGCATAATTGAAGTTGAACTCACCCACACGGCTGCCATCCGAGGAGACCAGGTTTCTCACTTCACGGTCAAATCCATCACTGATGAAATTGACGTGGAAATAGTCCCAGAGATCGAATTCGTAGTGATAGAAGCCGACATCGTTTCCTTCGAGGTAGAGCGATCCTCCCTGGTCGAGATAGTTTTCAATTATCGGACGTTCTCTTCTACCGATCTGGTAGGAGGCGCCGGCGCCTCAACCACAGCCGGGGTATCCGAGATTGATGATGACCAGGTCATAATCGCCCAGGTATTCGGGCAGGAATGTTTCGCAGGTGTATTCCAATCCGATTTCGTCAAGTGTGCGGGTCATCGACTCGCATACGGTCATGCTGTCGTTGAACACCTGGTCTCTGACGATGGCGCCGTTATTATGGTCCCAGACAAATATCCGGGCGGCTTCAGCATTGACGGCCAAAGCCAGGAATAAAACTATTGCAATCCAGATGACAACCGGTTTCCCCTTCATCGGTTCTTCCTTATGAGGGATTAAACGCCGTAAGCATTCCGACCTTTCATCAGATGAAATATAAGACCTGAAGGTTTGAAAATACTTTGAAATCGCACTGTAATTATCGTTTATTCCATATGATAAAATAATTGGATCGAGCCCGGGATTCCCCTCTGCCTGCCAATAAATTGATGCGGAACATGAGCGATTATTCGTCAGGATGAGATGCGTTGTGATTTCAATACAATACGAAGCCGGGAACCCTGTCAGCCTCCGAATTCCAAATGCTGGAGCGGAAATCTACAAATATTTCTTCGAAAATGCAAGTTTAAGCAGTTCAGCAAGGTGCAGTAAGGTCTCAATTGTCCAGTATCTACAGCAATCACAAACAGATACATCAATAATTATTTGAGCCCAAGGACCAGTCCAATGCCTTCATGAGCAAATATCAAGAGAGAAAAACCCCCATTGTTATAATGGAGGTTCCCATTGACATGAATAATCATGGTAGCGGAGGAGGGATTCGAACCCCCGACACGCGGATTATGATTCCGCTGCTCTAACCAACTGAGCTACTCCGCCGGCATCGAGGCTATAAATATAACCAATATAACTCCAACTGTCAACCATGTCAGCCGGATCGACAAGCCGTATTGACTCCGCATTACAAATTTCTTAACTTGACAGTGAAAATAATATTTCGCTTAGACATGCAGGTGACGGTTATTAATCTGACCGGTGAACGGCAGCAGTAATGACCAATTCACCTATTGACACGTCCGGTGGTCAAATAGTCTTCATGTTTAAGCAGTGGAATTTCAATTGATTGACAGCCACAATCCAACCTTTGTTGAGGATTTCATGCGACATTCATTTTACCTTAATCTTTTATTAACGCTTTGCTTGATTATAATCAACCTGCCGGTTGACTCCAGAGCGGGCGCTTTCGACAAATACAACTGGATCAAACCCGGCGACAACGTCGAAGCCGGTCAGATCTACATCAAGATCAGCCGGGATATTGCGCCGCTCGAGCCCGCGACCTTCGACGGGATCGTAATGACCGGCGATCCCGAGCTCGACGCCGTCGCCGACGCATTCGGGGTTTACAGGATATTGAAGACCTATCACATGGAGACAACGCCCGACGATCCCACCATTCCGGATCTGTCGCGGTATTACTACGTTTACTTTCCGGCGGAATTCGGTCCCCTGGCGCTCATCGAAGCCTACGAAGATTGTGAGAATGTGCAATTCGCCGAGCCGGTGCCGATCATGATGCCGTGCTATATCCCCAACGACACGCGTTACCGCAACCAGTGGCACCTCGACCACTGCAATCTTCCCGACGCCTGGGACGTCTCGCACGGCAGCGATGAGGTTGTAATCGGCATCGTCGACAGCGGCCTGGACATGGATATCGACGGATGGTTCACGATCCACGAGGACTTTCCGCAGAATCTCTGGATCAACCCGGAAGAGGACATCGACCACGACGGCGAAATAACATTCGACGACTGGGACGGTGAAGACAACGACGACAACGGCTATATCGACGACTTTTACGGCTGGAATTTCACCCGCAACAGCAACTGGCCCGACGACATCTGGGGCGCAGAGGACGGTCACGGCACGCACGTTGCAGGCATCGCCTCGGCAGCCACCGATAACGAGACAGGTGTGTCCGGCGCCGGTTTCAACTGCAAACTCATGATCACCGCCCATTTCGATCCTCAAGATCCAGATGGTGGTGTCCTCCGCGCCTATGAAGGTGTGGAATACTGCGCCGACAACGGCGCGGATGTCATCAACATGTCCTGGGGCAGGTTCGGCGGTTACATCAACAGCCATGCTGACGCGATCGCTTACGCTATAAGACAGGGCGCCATACTGTTCGCCGGCGCCGGGAATGACTCGGTCGAAGACAACCGGCACGACCGGCAGCACTTCTACCCCTGCGCCTATGAAGGTGTTATCGGCGTGGGCGCCAGCGACAGTGATGACCATAAGGCGAACTTCTCCACATGGGGCGATTATACCGACCTGATCGCGCCGGGGGTTTCAATTCTTTCCACGTTCCCGCGCAACGATTACCGGATCGAGCAGGGAACATCCATGTCCTCACCGTTCGCCGCCGGTATCGGCGCGCTGATGTTGTCCGTGGAGCCTGACCTCAGCCCCAGCGAACTGCTGGAATGGATGCAGCGCACGGCGGTCGACATATCTGATTTGAACGAGGATTACCCGGGTATCGTGTACCGCGTCGACGCCGGCTACCTGCTGCAATCCACCAAGCCCAAATGGGAGCTGACCGAGTGGCGGACTATTGAGGTCGAAGGCGATGGCGACGGTATCATCGAGAGGAATGAGGTCATCTCCATTCCCGCCACGTTTTCCAATCTTGAAGGTTACGCCGACGCCCACAACGTCACCGTCAGACTTGTGAATGACGACCCGTTCATCCACATCCGCACCGGTGAGATCAACATCGGCGATATCCGCAATGGAGAAGAACTGGATCTGTGGGAAGACCAGTACCCAACCTTTCACATCAGCGGCAACTCGCCCATTCACTACACCACATTCTCACTTGTTGTTAATTCGGACGAGGACTGGGAGGTTGTCTTCGAGCTGCCGATGACGATCCGTCAGCCCAATTACCTGCTGGTCGACGATGACAACGGCGGCAACTTCGAGACATTCTACGAGAGCAACCTCATGGAACGCCCGATCGTGCACGACATGTGGCACATCGCCGACGATGGACTACCTTCACAGGATTTCCTTGACAGCTATAATTATATCGTCTGGGAAACCGGTAACGACGAATCCCCGTTGACCGGAGAGGAGCAGGTGTTGATCAGCAACTATCTCGACCAGGACGGTTACCTGCTGCTTTCAGGCCAGTATATCGGCAACGACATCGGCGGGACCGATTTTCACCAGAACTACCTCAAGGCGCGCCATGTCGCGGATGATGCGGGGAGCGCGCGGTTGTCAGGCGTGGAAGGCAACCCGATCACGGATGGGATGGACGTGCTGCTGATCGGCGGCGGCGGCGCCGGCAACGGCAGGCTTTCACCCAGCGCGATGGAGCCGGTCGGCGGTGCGGAGACCATACTGACCTACACCGGCGATGAAGCTTACACGGGGGGAATCTATTACGGCGGTGATTATCATCTGGTCTACCTTGGGTTCGCGCTCGAAGCGGTCGGTGATGGCGGACGTACCACTTCCCGCCTGGAGCTGCTCGAGAGCATCCTCGACCGCTTCTACGAGCTTGGTGTGGAGGACGACAATTACGCCGCGCAGCCGATGTCGTTCGAAATGGGATCGCCGCATCCCAATCCGTTCAACGCCCGGACGAGTGTTCAGATCGACGTGCCTCAAAGCGCTGAATACGTCCTGGAGGTGCTGAACCTGACCGGGCGCCGCGTGGCGGTGCTGCACGACGGACCAGCCATGCCCGGCAGGCATACATTTTACTGGAACGCAGAGGGAAAGCCCGCGGGCATGTATCTGTTCAATCTAAGATGGACAGGTGGATCATTGGCAAGAAAGGTTGTGTTGGTTAAGTAAAGCAACCTTGCAGGCATGACGGGGCAAACCCGCTAAAACTGGCGCATGGGGGGAGGGAAACAATCGTGTGGCCCGGACAGCCATGTCCTCGCGAATGCGGGGATTTCTGGGCGGGGTTATTCTCTTTCGAATCTTAACTATCTTCTGCATTGACAAGAGTGTCTCCCTGTCCGTCATCCGTCATCCTCTGCGACCCCCCCTTTATCCCCCCCTACTTCGCAGGGGGGGAAGGCAGGCAGTCAATTCTCCCTACTTTGCAGGAAGGGAAGGAAACATCCGGGCTGTTTCACTCGCTCACTCGCTCACTCGCTTCCTCGCTCACTCGCTCACTTCACCACAACCGCCTTTCGTATCAACGACCTGCGACCCCCCCTTTGTCCCCCCCTACTTCGCAGGGGGGGAAGGCAGGCAATTCCCCCTACTTTGCAGGAAGGGAAGGAAACATCCGGGCTGTTTCACTCGCTCACTCGCTCACTCGCTCACTCGCTCACTCGCTCACTTCACCACAACCGCCTTTCGTATCAACAACCTGCGACCCCCCCTTTGTCCCC
>JALGVR010000166.1 GCA_025774605.1 bacterium
TCCAGCGCATACCTGGCGACTTCAGACGCACTCATCTCCGGTTGAAGGTCGTAGGTCGCCACCTTCGGGGAAGCGATCAGCAGCCGGTCTTCACGCTCGAACGGGACTTCACGGCCGCCGTTGAAGAAGAAGGTCACATGAGCGTACTTCTCGGTCTCCGCCGTCCGAAACTGTTTCAATCCGGCGTCGGAAACAACCTCTCCGAGAATCTTTTCCAGGCGCTGCGGCGGAAATGCGACCGGCAGCGTCAGGTCGGAATGGTACTCGGTCATGGTCGTAAAGTGCAGCTTGAGCTCCCGGCGAGGGAAATGTGCAAACTCGTCCTCGGTCAGCGCCCAGGTGATTTCCCGAGCCCGGTCGGCGCGGAAGTTAAAGAAAACCACCGCGTCGCCGTCATCGATGGTCGCGACAGGATTGCCGTCGGTCTCAATTATCGAGGGCTCGATGAACTCGTCGGTGACGTCCCGCCGGTAGGAATCCTCAACCGCTTCCACCGCGCTCGAGAACCTGAGCCCCTCGCCATCGGTCAACATACGGTAGGCGCGTTCGACCCTTTCCCATCTGCCATCGCGGTCCATGCCCCAGTAGCGGCCGCAAACCGTGGCGATTTTACCCGCGCCGATTTCACGCATTCTCCCTTCGACCTGCTTGATGAAATCCGCGCCGGCATGCGGCGGGGTATCGCGACCGTCCATCAGCGCATGGAGAAAGACCCTTTCCAGGTTGTGTTGTTTCGCCATCTCCAGCAGTGCGAACAGATGATCGAGTGAGCTGTGCACGCCGCCGTTTGAGACCAGACCGATCAGGTGCCAGGCGACACCGTTATTCCGGGCGAATTCGATCGAATCGACCAGGGCATGGTTTTCAAAGAACTCCCCGCGTTCGATCGAGCTGTCGATGCGCGTGATCTCCTGGTAGACGATCCTTCCGGCGCCAAGGTTCAGGTGTCCGACTTCGCTGTTGCCCATCAAGCCCCTGGGAAGGCCGACGCTGCGCCCCGAGGCGGACAGGGTGGCTTGAGGCGTTTCGGGGAACAGTTCAGCCAGGAATGGCGTCCCGGCCAACTTTACCGCGTTGCCCTCAACTTCCCCTCGTCGACCGTAGCCGTCGAGGATGATCATAAAGACCTTGTTTTTTATTTCTGTCTCCAATTTTCGCTTTTCATGGTTGTTTAATCTTCTTAATATATCGTATCCGCCAGTAGTAAACAGCAGCAAGCACAATAGTAACAGCCAGCAGCAACGGAAGCCGGTTGACAATTTCCCTCATCCACAGCTGGTAGCGGACGAATGACTTCGACGAAAGACCGCCACCGCTGATCAACATCAGGAATCCACCCGGTACGAACACCCAGACGCCGCTGTGTCCAACCAGCCACATCAGGAGGAATGACAATCCCATCGCTCCGAACAGTATCGGCCAGACATGCCACAACGGGAAGGATGCCGGGTTGTATTCACGAAACAGCAGCGCACCGCTGAAGACGACAAGGATTGTGCCGGGGAACAGGTATTCCCGGTCACCTCCTTTTTTCAGACCTGCGGCATAGAATAATATACCCAGTGAGATCAGCCACCATTCCCACGTGATCCAGCCGTAACGCAGGATCAGCACGGTCAGTCCCAGCACGAGGAAGACACGCGCCAGGCAGCCAAAGCTTTTGCGCTTGACAGGCAATCGTGCGTCATCCCTGTCTTTAAGGACGACGAGGGATTATCAGCCAGAACATCAGGTAGAGCAGTATGCCGACAGGGCCTCCGGTCAGAGCCAGGATGACCATGATAATCCTGACGATCACGGGGTCGATCCTGAAATGTTCGCCCAGCCCGCCGCATACGCCGGCTAATATCCGATCCTCTTCGGACCGGTAGAGCCGCGCGTAAGGTGGTTTACCTTCGGTTTCCATTTCTTACCTCCTCGATAATAATATAATCACAAACATGAGTATTTCCGTACAGTTGAGCTTGAAGTCCACGGATCTGGTTCATCTTTCAACCAACAGCGACAGATCCAGAGCCCTGACGGAATGTGTTAACGCCCCGACCGAAAGGTAGTCAACTCCGGTCTCGGCGAATTCCCTTGCATTTTCCAGCGAGATCCCGCCGGTGGCTTCCAGCTCGATTTTGTCATGTGGTACAGCCGCGCAGGCTGCAAGTTGGTCGCAATCCATGTTGTCGAGAAGGATCCGGTCCGGTTTCGCGCTTAACGCCGATCTATAATCATCCATGTCGGCGGCTTCGACCATGATACGGAAGCGGCCGTGTTTTTCAGCGAATTTCCGGCAGGCTTCGATGGCGGCAACGATACCGCCCGCACCGGCGACGTGGTTTTCCTTGATCAGGAAAGCGTCGTGCAGCGCGTAGCGATGGTTGACACCGCCGCCCGCGACCACTGCGGCTTTATCGAGATACCTGAGCCCGGGCGCCGTCTTGCGGGTCTCGGATATCTTTACGCCGGTCTCCTCGACCGCCTTGACAAACGCGTTGGTCAGCGTAGCGATACCTGAGCAGCGTCCCAGGATGTTCAACGCGGTGCGTTCCGCGACCAGGATTGCCCACAGTTTTCCCTTGATACGAGCTATGACCGTCTTTTCCTCGACCGGTTCACCGTCCTGAACGAGGAGTCTGTAATCAACCGATCTTTCCACAGCGTGAAAGACCCCTTCGGCGATCCGTTGACCGGCTATTACGCCGCCTGCCTTGGCGATGATGACCGCTTCGCCTTCGGTGTCGCCGGGGATGGTGGCGCGCGTGGTTATATCACCGCGCTTGCCGAGGTCTTCACGCAGGGCGCGGCGGATGATCGCCTTGGCGACTCTGTTCAGTTTGATTTCGCTCATGTTCTCAGTTTATCATTCCTGAGCATGTTATCTGTGTTTTAGTCATCCCCGCGCAGGCGGGGATCCAGAGCATCAGCCTGTCGACCAGCAGATACATGCCGTGTCATCCCCGCGCATGCGGGGATCCCGAGTCATCCCCGCGCACGCGGGGATCCATAGATGAACGACTGAAGTCGTCGCTCCCCGATAGTAGTACCTACTTGCATATATAACCGTTATTAAAAAGTCACAATTTTGTCATTCCCGCGAAGGCGGGAATCCAGATAAGCATTTGATATTACGTAAGTTGCCTGGATTCCCGCCT
>JALGVR010000083.1 GCA_025774605.1 bacterium
AAGGCGGGAATCCAGGCAACTTACGTAATATCAAATGCTTATCTGGATTCCCGCCTTCGCGGGAATGACAAAATTGTGACTTTTTTAATAACGGTTATATATGCAAGTAGGTAGCAGCCTGTACCCTTGCGGTGCAGGATGGTTATAGAATCCGGACTGCTGATCGGTTCGGTTTTCATCGGTAATACAAGAGCGGGTTGTGACCGATTGCTTGAGACATCAGATTATCGATACGGCGGGAATGGAGAGAACCTTGGCACGGCTGGCGCATGAGATACTGGAAGCCAATGCGGGTTCAGAAGGGCTGGCGTTGATCGGAATCCGCACCCGCGGCGCGCCACTCGCTGAGCGGCTGGCGTCATTGATATCCTCCATTGAGCATGGCGCGGAAGTGCCGGTCGGTATCCTTGATATCACGCTCTACCGCGACGACTACCTGATGGCGAGAAAAACTCCGCGGGTTCGAGCGACGGAGATCCCGTTCGGGATAAATGATCGGAACCTCGTCCTGGTGGATGATGTGTTGTTTACCGGCAGGACTTCGAGAGCCGCACTGGACGCGATACTCGATTACGGTCGTCCGGCAACCATCAAGCTTGCCGTGCTGATTGACCGCGGTCATCGCGAGATGCCTATCCAGGGTGATTTCGTGGGTAAAAAGATTGTTACTCTGCCGTGGGAAGAAGTGCTCGTCCACCTGAAGGAGATCGACGGACAGGATGAGGTCATCCTGGTGGAAAAAGCCAAAAATAACGTGAGTTGATCGAGATGAACGGCGTTCGCTTTAACCATCTCCTCGGGTTGGAAGGTATGAGCCGTGAAGCGATAACGGAGATACTCGACTCTGCTGAAGCGTTCCTCGAGGTTCTGGAACGGCCGATTCCCAAGGTTCCAAGCTTGCGCGGCGTGACCATCGCCAACCTGTTTTTCGAGCCGTCCACCCGTACGCGCATCTCGTTTGAGCTTGCCGAGAAGCGGCTTTCCGCGGATGTGACCAATTTCTCGTCAAGCAACTCCAGCCTGGTTAAAGGTGAAACCATGCTCGACACGGCGCGCAATATTGAAGCGATGAAGGTCGATGTTGTGGTTATTCGGCATTTCGCCCAGGGTGCGCCTCATTTCCTGGCTGACAGGATCAGCGCTTCGATAATCAATGCCGGTGACGGCGCCCATGAACACCCGACACAGGCGTTGCTGGATATGCTGACCCTCAAACATCAGATCGGCGCGTTGGATGGTCTTAAGGTCTTGATATTGGGGGATATTGCGCACAGTCGTGTCGCCAGATCCAATATCTGGGGGTTGCGGACCCTGGGCGCCAGCGTCAAGGTTTGCGGACCGTTGGCGCTCATGCCGCGTGAGGTTGAGGAGATGGGGGTGGAGATCACTCACGACCTGAACGAGGCGCTGGCATGGTGCGATGTGGTCAATGTGCTGCGGTTGCAGTTGGAGCGACAACAGGAGGGACTGATACCGTCGCTGAGGGATTACCAGCGGTCCTTCGGCTTGACGCGCAAGAGACTCGAAATGGCGGGCGGCGATAAGGTGATCATGCATCCCGGACCGATGAATCGGGGCGTGGAGATCGATTCCGACGTCGCCGACGGTTCGGGTTCGGTGATTCTGCGACAGGTAACTTACGGGGTCGCGGTCAGGATGGCTGTGCTGTACCTGATTTCCGGAGGAGAGCGCATAATTGAATAGAACAACCTCTATGATGGATCCACCGGCGGGATGGAAGGCGTATTCAACCGACAAGCTCGCGCTTGGCGGTGTCAGGGTTGTTGATCCATCCTTGAAGCTGGATCAGCGGACCGATCTGGTAATCCGCGATGGCATCATCACGCGTCTCGGGTCGATCCCCGATAGATGGACGGGCGCTGTGATCGATGGGAGCGGTCTTATAGTCTGCCCCGGATTGTTTGACATGCATGTGCACCTGCGCGAACCGGGCTTCGAGCACAAGGAGACCATCGAAAGCGGGTGCACCGCCGCTGCGGCAGGTGGTTTTACCGGTGTTGCGCCAATGCCCAACACGAATCCTGCAATAGATAATGCTGGTTTGGTAAGATTCGTCCGGGACAAGGCTTACGGCTTGCCGGTGGACGTTCATCCGGTCGCCGCGATCTCACTTGGCCGCCGCGGCGCGACCCTGACCGAATTTTCCGAGCTCATCGAGGCGGGCGTAACCATGTTCTCGGATGACGGCTCGCCCCTGGCTTCGGCCGCGCTGATGCGCCACGCCCTGGAATATGCCCGGATGTACGGCGCCGTGATATGCGAACACTGCGAGGAACAATCGCTCACAGCCGGCGGTGTAATGCACGAAGGAGCTGTTTCGACCAGGCTCGGTCTGCCCGGTTGGCCCTCGATCGGCGAGGAGATCGCGGTCGAACGCAATATCGCGCTTGCCGAATTTACCCGCGCCAGGCTGCACATCGCCCATGCCTCGACAGCCCGGTCGCTTGAACTTATCAGGGCGGCGAAGGATCGGGGGATTCAGGTCACCGCGGAGGTCACGCCGCATCATTTGACGCTTGACTGCACTATTCTGAGCGGATTTGATTCCAATTATAAGGTCAACCCCCCCTTAAGGACTCGTCGTGACGTTGAGTTGTTGATCGAAGGACTGGCGGACGGCACCATAGACGCCATCGCCACCGACCACGCGCCTCACGCCCCGGATGAGAAGGAAGTTGAGTTTATCAGCGCACCCTTCGGCATGATCGGCCTGGAGACCGCTCTTGGTGTGATCTACACCAGATTGGTGCTGCCGGGAAAGATATCGCTGAACCGCATGATTGAGCTGATGTCATCTGCTCCGCGTCGTATCATCGGACAACCGGAAGCTGCGGTCAGGAAGGGAGCGGAAGTAAACCTCACCGTCTTCAATCCGGATGAAGAGTGGACGGTCGATGGTGAGCATTTTCACTCGAAGGCGAAGAATACGCCGTTTCAAGGTTGGAAACTGAAGGGTCGTGCCGTGGGGGTGATCAATCGCGGCATAGCCTGGATGCGCGGGGTCTGACAGGTGTCCGGATTACGCTCGGAGTTCATCAGGAATTTCTCCATCATCGCCCATATCGATCACGGCAAATCCACTCTGGCAGACCGGTTGATAGAATATACGGGTCTGGTCGAATCCGTTGATATCCGTCCTCAACTCCTGGACGACATGGAGCTTGAACGTGAACGCGGGATCACGATCAAGGCTCACGCCGTCACCATGAATTACCATCGCTCCGAAGGGCGGGAATTTGTCCTTAACCTGATTGACACCCCCGGTCACGTCGATTTCAGTTACGAGGTTTCGCGGTCGCTGGCTGCGTGCGAGGGTGCGATCCTGCTGGTCGATGCCTCGCAGGGCGTCGAGGCTCAGACCATCGCCAACGCATATCTGGCGCTGGAGCATGATCTGACCCTGATCCCGGTGATGAACAAGATCGACCTGATCTCCGCCCGTCCGGAGGTGGTTCGGCAGCAGATCGTCGACCTGACGGGCTGTCAGCCCGAAGAGGTGCTTTCGGTCAGCGCCAAGGAGGGAACCGGAGTGCGGTATTTGTTGGACGCGATAGTCGACAGGATTCCCGCGCCGGCTCCGCTGATTGAAAAACCGCTCCAGGCGTTGATATTTGACTCGTTGTTTGACAATTACCGTGGTGCAATTGCCTACGTGCGGGTGGTCAGTGGCGCTCTTAAGGCCGGGATGAATATCTTCTTTTACTCGAGCGGTAAGCGATACAGCGTTGACGAGGTTGGGCTGCTCAAATTGAAGAGGCATCCGGTCGACCGGCTTGCCGCCGGTGAGGTCGGGTATGTTATCCCGGGCTGCAAGGAGGTCAGCGAAACACGGGTGGGGGATACCATCGGGGATGCCACGGCTGCGGCGTCCAAACCATTGCCCGGCTATCGTGAGCCCAAACCGATGGTGTATTCGGGTTTGTTTCCGGCTGATGCCGAGGAATACGAAGCACTGCGGGACGCCTTGGCGAGGCTCAAGCTGAACGACGCCTCGCTGCAATATGAGCCGGAGACATCCGGCTCGCTTGGATTCGGCTTTCGCTGTGGGTTTCTCGGTCTGCTGCACCTTGAGATCGTGCAGGAGCGGTTGGAGCGCGAATACGGTCTCAACCTGGTCACCACCGTTCCCAACGTAAAATACCGCATAACGCTGAGCGACGCCCAGGTTGTGTATATCGACAATCCTGCTCACCTTCCTCCGTACACCAATATCGAAAAGATGGAGGAGCCCATTGTTAAAGCCCAGATCGTTACGCCACCGGATTATATCGGACCGGTGATGCAGCTGTCAAACGAGCGGCGAGGCCTGTACGAGAACACCGAATATCTTGACGCCGGACGGACGGTGTTGCATTACAGGCTGCCGCTTTCTGAGATTATATACGATTTTTACGATCGATTGAAATCGATCTCGCGGGGTTACGCATCCTTCGATTATGAGCACGCCGGCTGGGAGGTTACGACGATGGTCAAACTCGACATCATGCTGAACGGTGAGCTGGTCGATGCCCTGTCGGTGCTGGTCAACGAGGACAAGGCTTACGCCTGGGGAAGGCGGGTTGTGGACAAGCTCGCTGAGGTTATCCCACGCCAGATGTTCGAGGTGGCGATTCAGGCGGCGGTCAACTCGAGGATAATCGCGCGCGCCACGGTTCGCGCGTTGCGCAAGAACGTATTGGCGAAATGCTACGGTGGTGATGTGACCCGTAAGCGTAAGCTGTTGGAAAAACAGAAGGAAGGGAAAAAGCGGATGAAGATGATGGGACATGTCGAAGTTCCTCAGGAGGCGTTTTTGGCCATTTTGAAGTCGGATTGAAGGATGGAACAATCCGGATCAAGCCGAAGTTATTAATCTGGATAGCGGTAAATCATCAAACAGGTTGCCCGAATTGAATAAGAATAAATCATCAGTACAAGATCCGGATGGGGGATCTGGCGAGCGGAAGCGCCCGAACCTGTACCAGCGGGTTCTGAAGACGCACGAGTCGTTGAAGCGGTCGAAGAAGGTCAATCCGATTGTCCGATATATTTGTCGCGGCGCGCTTTACATTTTCGAGGTGTTCCTGAGGGTCTTTTTCTTCAAACAGGAGAAGCCGAGGAGTGCGCTGAGGGAATGGGTTGAGCTTGTTGTGAGTATCATCGTCATCGTGTTCCTGATCCGGCTGACAGTGGTTGAGGCGTTCCGGATACCGACCAGCAGTATGGAGGACACCCTGCTGGTGGGTGATTTCCTTCTCGTCAACAAGTTCGTTTACGGCGTACGTTCCCCGGACTGGGTGGGCATTCCGTTCACGCGCTTCGGTTTCTTCATTCCCTTTTTTCGACTGCCGGGATTTTCAGAGCCCAAGCAGGGTGATATCGTGGTATTTCACTTTCCTCTGGATAAGAATCTCTCCTATATCAAACGATGTATAGCCACTGAAGGGCAGACCGTCGAGATACGGGACAAGGTGGTTTATGTCGACGGTGTGCGGCTTGAAAATCCACCCAAATCAAAGTTTACCAGTAATATAACTTACCCACGCGATTATGTTGAGCGTGCGATCGTGCCGCGAAATCTTGAAATGCGCAATCGCGATAATTTCGGTCCGCTGACCGTCCCACCCGGTAATCTGTTTGTCATGGGCGACAACCGGGACAATTCCGCAGACAGCCGTTACTGGGGTTTTCTCCCGCGTGAACTCGTGATAGGCAAGGCTCTGATCATCTATTTCTCCTGGGACAAGCATCTGCCGTTCAACCGATTGAACCGAAAAATCCGTTGGGAGCGGATCGGCAACCTGATCCGATAACCGGAAAAATCCAATATATTGAGTTCGGGGTTGCATAATCGGACGATACGTTATAAATTGTGGTCTGCATTTGGTCGGATTGGACTGGTGAATCCCGACTATGAAAAAGCCGGCAAGGAGATAACCCGGCTGCGCGGTGAGATCAATCGTCACGATTATCTGTATTACGTCTTAGCCGAACCGGAGATCCCGGATCATCAGTACGATGCGCTCATGCGCCGCCTGATTGAGCTCGAGCGCGCCTATCCTGATCTTGTAACGGACGATTCACCTTCCCGGCGGGTTGGTGGTCAACCGGTCAGCGGGTTTGAGCAGGTCAGGCATTCGAGCCGGATGCTCTCGCTGGCAAACAGTTACGACATTGACGAACTGCTGGACTTCGACCGCCGGGTTCGCGAAGCATACGGACGTGATCCCGAATATGTCTGCGAGCTGAAGATCGACGGCGTGGCGATAGCGCTGACATATCGAAACCGCATTCTGACCCGGGGCGCAACCCGCGGCGACGGCGCAGTCGGCGATGATGTTACGGCCAACATCCGCACGATACGATCAATTCCATTGTCTGTTTCGAGCGACATGCCGCTCGATTTCGAGGTTCGGGGCGAGGTGTATTACCCGCGCGCGGAATTTGCGGAGATGAACGCCGGGCGCGAGGAAGCCGGACTGAAGCCGTTTATGAATCCCCGCAACGGCGCGGCGGGCACGCTAAAGATGCTCGATCCCCAAGAAGTCGCCCGACGCCCACTGAGGTTCTTTGCTTACACGATTCTCGGCGACACGGTAAAACTCGAAACCCAGGCGCAGGTTCTCACCTTGTTGAGACAGGGCAATTTCCCCACCAATCCGTACTGGGAGCTCTGCAAAGGTATGGATGAGGTCAGGGCGTTCTTGTCCCGCTGGAATGAAGCCCGTTTCGATCTGCCTTACGACACCGACGGCGTGGTCATCAAGCTGAATGACGTCACCGCCTGGGAGAGGCTCGGTTCGACCGCCAAGAGTCCCCGCTGGGCTGTCGCGTACAAGTTCTCGACGGAGAAGGCGCTGACGCGGTTACTCGACGTAACCTGGCAGGTCGGCAGAACCGGAACGGTGACGCCGGTGGCTGAGCTGGCTCCGGTCCTGCTGCTGGGCACGATCGTCAAGCGGGCGACACTGCACAACGAGGATGAAATCAAGCGGTTGGGTATCCGCAAGGGCGATTGGGTCGAGATCGAGAAGGGCGGCGAGATCATCCCCAAGGTCATTCGCTTCATCGCGGAGAGACGACCGGCGGACAGTGAGGAGATCGTTGCTCCCGAACAGTGTCCGGAGTGTAACACCAGGCTGGAGAGGGACGAGGAGGAGGTCGCGATACGCTGCCCGAACCGGCGGTGTCCTGCGCAGGTGATGGGGCGGATAAGTCATTTTGCCTCACGAGGAGCCATGGACATTGACGGCTTGGGGCACAGGACCGTTGAAGCGATTGTCTCTTCCGGTCTGGTCAACGATGCCGGGGATCTTTATTCGCTGACCGCCGGACAGGTCAAGGAGCTGCCCGGCATGGCGGAGCTGTCGGCGAACAACCTCATCAAGGGCATTCAAGCCTCGAAGTACAGACCCTTTGAACGACTGTTGTTCGGCTTGGGGATACGGCACGTTGGTCTCGGCGCGGCTCGCCTGATCGCCGAACGGTACGGCAGCCTTGACGCCCTGCAACAGGCGAGCGAGGATGAACTCCGGTCAATACCGGAAATCGGCGCGGTCATTGCCGGGTCGATCCGGCGCTTCTTTGCCGATCCGGAGGAGAGGGAACTTGTCAGGAAGCTGAAGGAGGCCGGAGTTCTGAGTGGTGAGAGGAAGACCGGAGCCGGGCCGCAGACGCTGGCGGGCAAGACATTCGTTTTCACCGGCGCGCTGGAGAGTTTCAGCCGCGAACGGGCCGGTGAGATGATCAGGGAGCGGGGCGGCAGGGTGAGCGGCTCGGTGAGTCGGAAGACCGACTTCGTTGTTGCTGGCGAAAATGCCGGATCGAAGTACACCAGGGCGCAGAAACTGGGCGTAACCATATTAAGTGAACAGGATTTTATTGACCTGCTTGAAACTGATTAATCACGGAGAATCTGGGAAATGGCGACTACAGCCGATATCAGGAATGGACTTGTCATAGGGATGGACGGACAGCTTTTTACGGTTGTTGAATTTCTACATGTTAAACCCGGCAAGGGTGGGGCTTTCGTCCGCACCAAGCTGAAGAACGTGATAACCGGCCGCGTGCTGGATAAGACCTTCCGTTCGGGTGAGAAGATCGAGGTCGTCAAACTCGAGGATCGGGAGATGCAATATCTGTACAGGGAGAACGACACGTTCGTCTTTATGGATCAGGAGACATTCGAACAGTTGAATATCCCGGGTGAAGTCGTGGGGGATAACGCGAAATTCATGAAGGAAGGCGAAGTTGTAAAGGTTTACCTGCATGGCGAGAAGCCGATCATAACCGAGCTTCCCAATTTTATCAATCTTAAAATCGTCGCTTGCGAACCGGGTCTCAAGGGAGATACGGTGTCGAACGTCACCAAGCCGGCAACCCTTGAGACCGGCGCGGTGGTTCAAGTGCCGCTTTTTATCGAGAACGGCGAGGTTATCCGGGTGGATGTCCGCTCGGGTCAATACCTGGAACGTGCCAAATAACAGGCGTGAGGTCGCCGATGAAAATAGCAGAAATACGTCGTCTGGTCAAACTTGTCGAATCAAGCGCGATCAATGAACTTGAGGTTGAGGAGGAGGGATCCCGGATCAGGGTGGTTAAACAGGCTTCCGGAAACGGCTTCATCGCCGGTCATTATCCAAATTACGAGCAGACCGTACATTCACCTCAAGCTCCCACATCCGACGCGGAAATCTCTCCCTCGGTTCCGTCCGCGCCCTCGACTGCCTTTGCCGAAAAGTTGATCACCGTCGAATCCCCCATGGTGGGCACGTTCTACCGGGCGCCCTCACCTGAAGCGCCGTCTTATGTGGAAATTGGTGATCATGTCAGGGTCGGGCAGGTGCTTTGCATCATCGAAGCCATGAAGCTGATGAACGAGATCGAAGCCGAAGCGTCCGGCACCGTCGTTGAGATCCCCGTTGAGAATGCACAGCCCGTCGAGTTCGGTCAAACCTTATTTTGCATCAAACCTGATTAAATGTTCCGGAAGATATTAGTAGCCAACCGGGGTGAGATAGCGCTCAGAGTAATCCGCGCCTGCAAGGAGCTCGGCGTCGGTTCTGTGGCTGTTTACAGTCAGGCGGATACGGATGCGCTTCACGTCAGGTTTGCCGATGAAGCCGTCTGTATCGGTCCGCCCAGGAGTCCGGACAGTTACCTTAACATCCCGAGGATCATCAGCGCCGCCGAGATTAGCAACAGTGACGCCATACATCCGGGTTACGGATTTCTTGCCGAGAGCGCCGAATTCGCCGAGATCATCATCGACTCGGGCATGGCTTTCATCGGTCCTTCTCCGGAAGCCATCGCCCTGATGGGGGATAAGGCACTGGCAAGGAAAGCCGCGGCTGAAGCGGGTGCGCCCATTCTACCCGGGAGCGACGGTGTCATCAAGGACGAGAAGGAGGCGATCTTCAAGGCGGAGGAGGTGGGATATCCGGTTATCCTGAAAGCGGCGGCGGGTGGCGGCGGCAAAGGCATGCGAATAGTAAGATGTGCTGAGGAGCTGAGTCGCAGCTTCGCCATGGCGAGCGTTGAGGCTGAAATGGCGTTCGGAAACGGCGGGATGTACCTGGAGCGCTTCCTCGAAAAACCCCGTCATATTGAAGTACAGGTTATGGGTTACACGGACGGCAACGTGGTTACTTTCGGCGAGAGGGAATGTTCCATTCAGCGACGGCATCAGAAGCTTATTGAGGAAAGCCCATCGCCGGTCGTGTCGTCGAAACTGCGTGGGGAGCTGTGCCGGGCGGCGGTCAAGATCGCCAGAGCCGCCGATTATGTGGGTGCGGGAACGGTTGAATTCCTGGTTGAGGATGAAGATTTTTACTTCATGGAGATGAACACCAGGATCCAGGTCGAACACCCGGTCAGCGAGATGGTTTACAGCGTTGATCTGGTCAAGGAACAGATACTCGCCGCGGCGGGCAGGGAATCCCGAAAGGGTGAGCTCCTGCCGAGGGGGCACGCCATCGAGTGCCGGATCAACGCCGAGGATTCAGAGCGCGGTTTTACGCCGTCTCCCGGGAGGATTGCCGATTGGCATACACCCGGGGGAATGGGCATTCGTGTCGACACGCATGCGTATTCCGGTTACGAAATCTCACCCTACTACGACTCACTGATTGCCAAGCTGATCTCCTTTGGCAATAATCGTCAGGAAGCCATCTTGAGAATGAACCGGGCGCTCGATGAATTCGCCATCGAGGGGGTCGCAACCACCATCCCTTTACACAAGAGAATATTTGCCGACGAGCGGTTTGTCGCCGGCGATTACCATACAGCATACCTGGATGAATTCCTGGAAGGTGAAGGCTGATCAGGAATCACCCGGGCGGAAAACTCAGCCGGGAGGGAAGATGAACATTCCATCCGAATTATATTACTCCAAGGACCACGAGTGGATCAAGGTCACAGGCGATGAAGCAACCATCGGAATCACCGATTACGCGCAGGGTGAGCTTGGCGACATCGTTTTCCTCGATCTTCCGGAAATCGGTACGGTTGTAACCGGGGGAAATCCCTTTGGAACGATCGAGGCGGTTAAGGCTGCCGCTGATATTTATGCTCCAGTCAGCGGCGAGGTCGTCGCTGTAAACGGCTTGCTTGAGGATTCACCTGAGATCATCAATCAAGATCCTTACGGCAGCGGCTGGATAATCAAGGTAAAAATGATGGACCCTGAAGAAGCGGGAACCCTGCTCAAGCCGGATGATTACGCCAGACTGGTTGAAGAAGCCGGAGAGGAATAACAATTGGACTTCACTTCACACAGCGACCGTGACCGGGAACGGATGCTTGAGTCGATCGGCGTGTCCTCGCTGGAGGATCTGGTCGACCGGGTGCTTCCGCGGCGGTTTCAACTTGAACGCGACCTCGATCTGCCGGACGGATTGTCCGAATATCAACTTACCAAGGAATTAAAACGTCTGGCAGCCAACAACCGTCCGGCGGCCGAGGAGGTCTGTCTGCTTGGTGGCGGGGCTTACGATCATTATATCCCCGCCGCGCTTTCCCATCTTCTGAGCCGATCCGAGTTTTACACAGCCTATACACCATACCAGGCTGAGGTTTCCCAGGGGACGCTGCAGACGATCTACGAATTCCAGACCATGATCTGTCGGTTGATGGGGATGGAAGCGGCAAACGCCTCGCATTACGACGGAGCCACGGCGCTGGCTGAAGCCGTTCTACTGGCGGTTCGCAAGACCAGGAACAAGGCGGTGGTTCTTCCGGGTGGGCTTAATCCGCTCTACCGTGAGGCTCTTGCGACCTACTGCCTGCCTGCCGGCATCGAGATACGAACCCTGAGCGGCGACAATGGCAGGATGGAGGCCGAGGAAGTGAAGAAGTCCGCCGAAGGTGCGGGTGCGCTGGTAATTCAACATCCGAACTTCTTCGGGCTGCTCGAACCTGTCAGAGAGGCTGCGCAGGCGGCGCATGATGCCGGCGCGCTGGTTGTTTCCTCTACATATCCGATCTCGCTGGCGTTATTGGAGCCGCCGGGTGAATGGGGAGCCGACATTGCGACTGCTGAAGGGCAGCCGTTCGGCGCCGCGCTCAACCTGGGTGGGCCTTATGTCGGTCTGTTTGCGGTAAACAAACCGCTCATCCGCATGATGCCCGGCAGGCTGGTCGGTCGAACCAGGGACACACAAGATCGCGAGGGATACGTTCTTACGCTTCAGACCCGGGAGCAGCACATCCGGCGGGAGAAAGCCACGTCCAACATCTGCACTAATGAGGCGCTCGTGGCGTTGGGCGCGCTGGTTTACCTGAGCCTGATCGGCGGGGACGGTTTGAAGCGGGTTGCTGACAATTCGTACCGCTCAGCTCATTATCTCGCCGGCAAGTTGAACGGCATACCGAATGTGAGCCTCCATTTCAACAACGAATTCTTCAATGAGTTCGTCATCGACCTGCCCAAATCCGCTGATTCGGTACAAAAGGAATTGGCGGATGCCGGCTTTTTCGCCGGTCCGACCTTGGGAAGATGGTTTCCCGAAATGGAGAACAGCCTGCTGGTGGCGGTCACCGAGAAGCTCTCTCGCTCTGACCTTGATCGGTTTGTCAACAATCTGCGTGAAGTGGTTGGATAACAAACCCTTGTAACAGGGAGCGCCTTGTGACAGGGAGCGCCGACTTCAGTCGGCGTCTTTATAAAAGTGTCGTGATCGTTATTCTTTTCGGCGCCTGTCGAAAAGTCTGCCGGGTGTCGTATTTACACTGGATTCCTGCCTGCCGGTCTGTCTGAGAACAGCAAATTGTCTCGGGATTCATCAT